>JBCCRW010000007.1:0-39451 GCA_039201055.1 Planctomycetota bacterium
AATCCACCCAGGAAGTTTTAACGGCGATCAAAGAGGCCATCACCATCGCCAAACGCGTCGGCGCGAAATGGTTCACGGTTGTGCCCGGCAGCATCGACCAACCCAGTCCAAAACGACAGGGCAAGTACGGGGGGGCACGATTGGCCGCCGACTATCAAACGGCCAACGTGATCGACATGCTCCGCCGCTGCGTCGACGTCATTGGCGAACAAGACTTAGTCATGGTGCTCGAGCCACTAAACGAATACACCAATCATGGTGGCGTCTTTTTGAAACGCAGCGACCAGGCCTATGCGATCTGCCGCGCCGTCGACAGTCCCGCTTGTAAGATCCTATTTGACATTTATCACCAACAAATCACCGAAGGGAATCTAATCCCCAACATTGATGCCTGTTACAGCGAAATTGGATACTTTCAATGCGGCGACAACCCGGGGCGAAAGGAACCCTACACCGGCGAAATCAATTATCGCAACGTCTTCCGCCACATCCATTCCAAGGGTTTCAAGGGCGTGATTGGGATGGAACATGGCAATTCGATCAAGGGTATCGAGGGCGAACAGGCGGTGATCGCGGCCTATCGAAAAGCCGATGAATTTTAGTGTCGCAGGTTCGACGGGATCGGCCGCTTTTCCGCCGCTCGGATTCCTTCGCGTCGCGACCGTTTCGCCGCGAGTGCACGTGGCCGACCCAGCCAAAAACGCCTCGGAAATCATCAAGCACATCGAGCAAATCGATGCCGACCTGATTGTTTTTCCGGAACTCGCGATCACCGCATACACCTGCGGCGACTTGTTCGCTCGCGCGGACCTGCTGGCCGAATCACATCAAGCGCTCCTGAAAATCGCCGGTGCCAGCACATCCACGGTGATCGTCGGACTGCCGTGGCCCGTCGCCGGCGCGCTGATGAATGTCGCGGCCGTCTTGCACGGGGGTGCGGTCGTTGGCATCGTGCCCAAAAGCTATTTGCCAAACTATCGCGAATTTTATGAGGATCGGCACTTCCGCCCGGCTTCACAAAATGATCCGCAGCACGTCCGCTGTGATGGACGCGAGATTCCCTTTGGAAAAGATTTGCTGTTTCGTTTGGGCCAGGCGACGATTGGCGTTGAAATTTGCGAGGACTTTTGGACGCCCATTCCACCATCGTCGCTGGCGGCGGCGGCCGGAGCCAACGTGCTGGTCAACCTGTCGGCCAGCAACGAAACGGTCGGCAAACCCGATTGGCGGCGTGACTTGGTGCGCAGCCAATCCGGACGCTGCCTGGCGGCTTACTTGTACACATCGGCGGGGCCCGGCGAATCGACGTCGGATTTGGTTTTCGGCGGGCATCAAATGATCGCCGAAAACGGACGCTTGTTGTCCGAAACCCGGGCCCTGGGCGATACCGATTCGATTCATCTGGATGGCGACCGGATCGCCGCCGATATCGATTTGGATTGCCTGGATCATGAACGTCGCGTTCAAGGGAGCTTTCGTGATGCATCGAAATCATCGGGCACGTATCGCATCGTGGACTTGAAAACCAGCGATCGCCCTCGGTACTCCGATCTGCTTCGGCAGGTCGACGCGACGCCGTTTGTGCCCAAACGAGCAGAGCTTTTGGATGATCGCTGCAAAGAGATTTTTGCCTTGCAGTCCGCCGGTCTGATCAAACGCTTGAGCGTGCTGCCGAAGGACCTTCCGCTGACCATCGGTATCTCCGGTGGATTGGACAGCACGCTTGCTTTGTTGGTGGCGATCAATGCCTGTGACACGCTGGAAATGCCGCGGGAACGAATCTTGGGTTTAACCTTGCCCGGTTTCGGAACCACGCGTCGCACCCGAGACAACGCGGACGAACTGGCCGGTCGGCTTGGCATTGGCTACGAAACGACGGACATTCGGCCGTTGTGTTTGGACACCTTTCGCGCAATCGGGCATCGGCCGTTCGATTTGGATTTACCCGACGGTGACGTCGCCGACGCGAAAGTTGTGGAAGCCTTCCAGCAAAAATTGCAGCGTTTGCCCGACGATGCCAAGGATTTAACGTTTGAAAACGTCCAGGCACGAATCCGCACGATGTTATTGATGAGTCGCGGGTTCGTTTTGGGCACCGGCGACATGAGCGAACAGGCACTGGGTTGGTCCACCTACAACGCCGATCACATGTCGATGTACAACGTCAACACTTCGGTGCCCAAGACACTGGTTCGGTTTCTGATTCGCCATGTCGCCGACCATCACAATGATGGCGAATTGGGGCGTGTCCTGCACGCGATCGCCGACACTCCCATCAGCCCCGAATTGCTGCCACCGGACGCGGACGGAAAAATCCGCCAGGAAACGCAGGCCAGCATCGGTGCGTATGAACTACACGACTTCTTCCTGTATCATTTCATCCGGCATGGTGCGGGTCGCGAAAAGATCTTGGCATTGGCGGAACATGCCGACTTTGAATCCACCACGGATTCAATCGAAATCGGTCGCGTCTTCGATCGATTTCAATCCCGATTTTATGCCAACCAATTCAAACGCAATTGTGTTCCCGATGGACCCAAAGTGGGTTCGGTCAGCCTTTCGCCCCGGGGCGATTGGCGGATGCCGGCGGACCTGGATCGCGGCTGATTGGTGGTTTGTCCGCTCGATGTTTTCACCGGAGTGATTTTGTGATCCGTCGCAAACGCATTTTTGATTCGCTGCCCGCCGCGTTGCTTGTCGGCATTTTGTGTTCGGGCTTGCTGCTGCAGACCCAATGGGTGCATTCCCAAGATCAAGCCGAGAAAGTGCCTCCGGGAGTGGCGTCGCGGGCCGATCCCGACGTGCCGCCGTCGGCATTGTTGACCGATCGCGGCCAAGCGTTGGCCCAACGACTCAAGCAATTGCGTCGGAGCATGGAGACGATGGGACCGCGTCACCCGACCTTGCAGGATGTCAAACAGGAGCTTGCCGATGTCAAGGAACAACTGCAGGCCTGGGCATCGGGTGCCGATAGTTCCATCGGCGACGCGCCGATCACCAAGGCGGAACTGAACGACCAGGACGTGCGACAGTTGCTGCTCCGAATCGTCGGCAAGTTGAACCAATTGGATCGTCGCGTGACACGCCTGGAAGCGGCGAGTGGGAGTTGATCGATTTGGTGAAATCCGTCTTCCGGTGGACGCAAATTTAGGTAGCCGTTGTTCGCCAGAACACGGAAGTAGGCAGTAGCCGTTGTTCGCCAGAACACGGAAACAGGCAAGGTTCCGGCTTCTGGCGAAGGCCGGCTACGGGGTCACAGCAGCTTCCGGATGTCCCGCAGCCCTTTGTAATCCAGAATCGCATCGGGCATTGCCGCCAAGCACATTTGCAAACGGTTTCGCGATGATTCCGACAATCGCCCAATCGGCCACTGCTTGGTGTGGATGATGAATACGATCCCGCTTTGATCCGGCAGCCGAGTCAACGTTTGTCGTTCAATCCGCAGTTGGACACGTCGCATCGCGCTGGCGCGATCGAGTCTTTGTCGCGCCTTTTGCATCGCCGACCGCCGATCGGGCATCAAGTCCAAGCGGGCCGCCGGCGTCAGGCTCCAGTTAAATCGTTCGACGCTGCGGCCGAGCACCAAGGCCGACATCAAGCGCTCGGTTTGTTCCCGCAGACGACCGGCATAAGTGGGTACCGGCCCGTGGACGTCGGCGATCGGCAATGCCATTTTTTCGCGAATGGACCAATCGCTGGGAAAACAAACCAAGCCTCCCAGGATTGGGAATCCCGCGTCCGCATCATCGCGAAGCAAAACAATGTCTTCGCAAATCAAAAGGAATTCGGCGGGCACCCGGGGCGAAGCGAACGGTATCGACCCGGCGGTGCCGACACCGCGGGGCAATTGGCTTCGCATCCAGGCGGCCAGCGCATCGAGGCACTCGAGCGAACGCGTGTCGTTGGGCCAAGCCCAGACAAGGCTTTGTTGTTCGCGAAGCAGGCGTCGTCGTAGCGAACACTCACGACGCGTATTTTCGTCAAACAAAAACAGCGGCTCGCTGGATGGCAACGCACGGACACCGACCCGATAGGCAAAGGGCTTTGCCGTAGGGCTGGCCTCTGCGGTTCCGTTGGGCTTTGCGGGTGCGTTGGGATCTGCCGAGCGACCGGGGAACGCGTTGGGGAATGCCCGTTCGAACCACGACTCAAGAATCGAAACTTCGGACGTCATCGGCAGACCCAAGCGACACGCACTGGCGACGAACGAATCAGTCTTCGGCCGCGATTTCGAATTTTGCCCGGATCGCGTCGAGATTCACTTTTTCCGGCTTGGGATAATCCTGGTTTTCCAGCAGATCATCCATCCCGATGGTGGGTAGCGTGCTTCCCGACGGCGCGATTTCGACGCCGGCGGTCCACAGCACACCATTGGTGACCACCCGATTCATATTGGGGTTGGACCAATTCCAATGGTGATGGCCACCGGTGATCCCGAACGCGCGTCCGCCAAATTCGGGTTCATACGCCCATGCGACCGTGTGCAAATCACCGCGTTGGACTTTTTTGCGGACGTCCGGATTTCCGCTGTGTGGGCCATCCTTGCGTCGCATCGTTTGCTCAGGTGCAACAGCCTGCAAAATCGGCGTCAGTTTCCCCGAATCGGAAAACCGCAAATTGAAATACCATTCATCATCGGTCTTGAAAGGTTTGACACCGTTTGCGACGGGATGCTTGGGCAGTTGGGTGAAGTCGGCGATCCAATGAGGGTTGACGCTACGATGCACCTCGAAATGCCCGCCCAAAAGCTCGACCCAGTCGTCGCCGCTTTCGCCGGGCAACATCTCGGTGGCATAGTGAATCGCGACCAATCCACCACCGGTCTTCAGCTTCTGGCGAATCCGGTCACGATGGGGCATGGCGACATGTCGCTTTCCGCCATCGCAAAAGATCACAATGCTCTTGGCCCTGTCAACCAAGTCGGCATCCTCGGGCCAGCCCTTAACAACCTTCACGCGTACCGGCGGTTTGTTCCGGGCGATCGATTCTTCCAGCAGCTTGAGACCGGCGTAGTGTTCATGGGCGCCAAAACCATGCGACGGTCGGCCGGCAATCATCAGGATCAGCGGCGGTGATTCGGCACCGGATGCATTTCGGCCGTCCTTGGAAACGCTCGGGTCGTCCTTGGAAACAGCCTGGGCAAAAGTCGTCGGCGGCGTGCACTTGGCAACCAAAAAACAAACCAGTCCAAGTACCAGCCAGCGGCGCGAGGTGACCATGAGAAACCTGTTCGGTGGGGAAATCGCGTCAAATTTGGGTATTCGGGTCGGGCGCCACACCAGCTTAGTCCGGTCTACGGGTAACCGGACTTCACCAGAAGCCGGGTGTGTTTGGAACGCACGTCCTGGCGAACGCGCCCTACCCGAAAACCAAGCTGCGACGGAGCATTATGGAAAATCGCCAAAGGGATCAAAGGGCTCGTCGTCGGCCTCGGAGCCAGCTTCGATGACCATTTTGGATGCCGGGTCGATGTCATCGCCCTTGGAGTTCTGTGAATCAGCGGAATTCTGTGAATCAGCGGACTTCTGTGGATCACCGGCATCACTTAAATCGGTTGCGTAGCCGGAATCGGAGGCGTACCCGGAAGGCGCTTCCTGAATTTCCTGGACGAACGTCTGCGTCGCGATGCCGGCGGTGCCAAGAGCGGGCAGCACAACCAGCGATTGCAGGATCGCTCCGGCGAAAAAACTTGCACGCGGACGTCCATGTGGTGACGTTTGCGGACCGGTTTCTTCAGCGTCCAATCGCCCTTTATCGGATTCCGAGGCGTCGCTTCCGGCCGCACTCATTTCGGACTCGCCACGACCCACAAACGCCAACGCGACCAACACGGTCAGCAGCACGGCCGCCAGCGACCAGGGCATTTCCGAATAGGCAGCCGCCAAGCCGACCAACAAATTCAAACCCACCGCGACGCTTCGCGACAGCCGCCCGCCGACCAACAAGCTTGCCAAAACGGCGATGCCCAGTACGCCGGCGGTCGCCGCGTAGGTGAAGCTGCCGGTCGTCGCAATCGTCACTGCGATCGATGCGAGCACGATCGCCCAGGCGACGACTTCGGCACGAGCCCGCCCTCGCGGTGCTTCGCGATACAGCACCACGATTGCCGCCAAACTGAGGCCCCAAACGGACATCGCGGCAAGATTGGCATCCGGGTTCTTCAGCGCCGCAAAATCACGAAAATAAATGCTCTTCCACAGCAGCCCGAACGGAATCGCCAACGCGACGAAGCCAATCAACCAGCGCTGCCAAGATGGCTTGCGACCGCCGGGACGCGCGAGCACCATGCCCAAAGTCGAACCCAAGATGATCGCGGGCAACCAATCCAAAGCATTGACTGGATTGAAGACACCCAGCGCGTCGGCCGGTTTGCTCGCGTGCAGAATCGGCCAACCGACCGCGACCGAGATGGCCAGTGCGACGTCCGCACCGGAGGGCCGCTGTCGCAAGCACCCGGCCAGCGTCGCCGCAAGCAGCGCGGCGACGCCAAACGCGATCAAGGCCGACGCCGTCGTCACTGCTTGATGCCTTCGAAGCTTAGCATCAGCGTGACGTCATCGCCCAGCTTGGGCACGTAGGTCGTCATCCCAAAATCGCTTCGCTTGAGTGTCGTTTTGGCCGCGAAACCGATGCGATCCTTTCCAGCGGGCCCCTTTCCTTCGCCGATGAAGACCAGCGGCAACACGATCGACTTGGTGACCCCGTGCATCGTCATGTCGCCGGTCACTTTCAGGGTCTTTCCTTCCTTGGTGACACTCTTGCTGACAAACTTGATTTCCGGAAATTGCTTGACGTCAAAAAAGTCGGGTCCGCGAAGATGCTCGTCGCGTTTTTCGACCTTGGTGTCCAAGCTGCCCGCATCAATGACAAAGGCAAATTTCGAAGCGGAAGGATTGTCCATATCGACCGTGAAGTCTCCCTTGTAGCGACCAAACATGCCGTAACAAAAGCTCAGTCCAAAGTGATCGACGGCAAACACCACCGAGGTGTGTTGATCGTCTAACTTGTAATTGGCGGCGGTGGATTGTGCGGGGATCAACGCGACACTCGCGATCACCACGGCGGCAAAGCAGACCATTCGTTTCAGCGCTTTGATGCTTGATGCGGTCATCAGTTCGGATCTCAATCGGGTGAAATGACAGGGGGTGGAATCCAACGCCGCTAGTGTACCAACGATGCAACGCGTGCACCGGCCGTAAAGGGCACCGGCTGTAAAAGCTTGGGTGTCGCCACCTGCTGTGCCCCCAAAAATAGAGAGGTGGCCCGCCAAAAAAACAACGAAACGCAAGGCTCTCATTCCGACGGTTCGTTCTCCTTCAAGCTCAACCCTTTTTTGAATATTTTTGTGCCCACATCCAAGCCACACACATCCAAGTCACACACATCCAAGCCATCGTCGTATCAAGTCAGCGTGTATCCGCGGGCAACCGTGCTGACCGTTGCCGGTTCGGACCCCTCCGGCGGCGCGGGGCTGCAAGCGGACCTGAAAACCTTTCACGAATTGGGCGCCTACGGAATGTCCGCGGTGGCCTTAATCACGGTTCAAAACACGCTGGGAGTTTCCCACGTCGAAACCCTGTCGCCAAAGCTTCTGCGTGACCAATTGGATGCCGTGCGGAGCGATATTCCGCCGCGGGCGATCAAGACCGGGGCTTTGGGCACTGCCGAGAACATTCACACGGTCGCCGAGGCGCTTGCCGATTATCGCGGCGCGATCGTTGTTGATCCCGTTTTGATTAGCAAACGAGGCGACCGGCTGGCCGACGATGATTGCGTGGCCGCCTACCGAGACGCGTTGTTGCCGTTGGCGACGATTGCCACTCCCAATCGACACGAGGTCCAAGCCCTGACGGGACGACTCCAAAAATCCGAACCGACGCACACGGACTTTGAAGCCTGGATCGGTTCGCTGACGGAGATGGGCGTTCGTTGTCCTCTGATCAAGGCGGGACGAGTCCAAGACAAACGCTTGCACGTCTTGGGGCTGGAAGAAGATTTCATCATCATTGGCGTCCCCGATCTTCCCGGTGTCTCCGATCTTCCCGGTGTTCCCGATCTTCCAAACGGGAAATGTCATGGTGCCGGTTGCTGCCTGTCGGCTTGCATCACGGCTCGATTGGCGATCGCCGCCGGCGACAAGCCGAGTGATGCGGAGATTCGCGAGGCTTGTGAATTCGCGATTTTGGCGGTCCACACCGCGATCTCGGTTGGGCCAAAATACGGACAGGGCGAAAGCCCCATTGAAATGCGAATCCTGCGTCATGCAGCCACCGAGGGTCGATGAAAATCATTGGCATGCAGCCCAGCTTTACGCTGGACGTGCCCCTGGACAGTCAACAATTGCAGCAGCGAATCCGACGCGTCGTCAATGATGAACGGTATCGCGAAACCAGCAGTGCGGCGGGCTCGTGCGCGGACTTCCGAGTTGAAAAATCGCAGCAACGCATTTGGTCGCCGCACCTGGGCGTTCAAATGAGTCCGCTGGAATCGGGAACCCGATTGCATTGTCGCTTCTCGCCACGACCGGAAATCTGGACCTTCATCATGATGATCTACTTCGGCATGGTCATCGTTGCATTCGGCGCCGCCGTGTACGGATACGTGCAATGGATTATGGGCGAGAGTCCTTGGGCGTTGCTGGGCGTCCCGCTCGGCCTGGGCACGATTGGCGTGCTGCACGGGATCAGCCTGGTTGGGCAATCTTGGAGTGCCGACCAGATGGAAGACCTTGAACGACGGATGCGGGCAGCGTTCGACGAGGCGGCTTTGAAGTCCTGAGGTGGTGAACGTGATTATTCGTCTCGGAGAGCCGAGCGACTTTGGTTCGCCAGCGAATGCCCAACCCGAGCGTGATTTCAGCTATTCTCTTCAAGAGTTCTCCTCTCCATTCTTCGGGAAAATTTTTTATGAATCGGCGCAAACGGGCTGGCCTGCTGGCAACCACTTTCACTTTCGCAGTCCTCGCCGGTCAGGCGGCTGCCGGTGAAGGGAAATTCATGGAAGCCGGCATCACGGCCAAGACCGGTGGTTATCGCCCGGCACGCGCCAAGCTGGATCAGGATGCCGATATTGTCAAAAAGGCACCCGAGGATTTGCAGAACCCCACGTACGGCACGATGCAAGTGGGCGATGTCGAGGTCACCGTCATCATTGACCGGCCCGAGGACGAGGACCCAAAAATTTTTGTCGACAGCAACCGCGACCAGGACCTAACCAACGACCCGGCACCGAAGTGGCGGGGCAATAAACGCGGCAAATACACGATGTTCACGGGGCAAGCAAAAGTCAGCCTTGGACCCGATCGCGAAGGCGTGGTCAAATTCTATCAATTTGATCCACAGGATCCGAGTCGGGCATCACTCAAAGACACGCTGCTGTACTACCCGGATTTTGGATACGAGTTTCCCTACGAATTGGATGGAGAGAAATTCTCAGCCTATTTTGCGGGATCGCTTGAGGGGGATGAGCCGCTTCGTATCGACCGTGACAAGAATGGTCGGATCAGTCGCACCTATGAACTCGCAAAGCCGGGGGAACCTTTCAACTTTACCGGCACAACCTACGTCTTTGAGTGGAAGGACAACCGACTGGATTTACGCGAAGCCGAAGAAGCGATGGAGATGCTGCCGTTGCCACCGGTTTTCGAGTTGGGCAAACAGTCGATCGCATTCACCGCCGACACGATGGAAGGCAATACGATCCGGTTTCCGCAAGACTACGCCGGAAAGATTGTCATGCTGGATTTTTGGGCCACTTTTTGCAAACCCTGCATCGGCGAAATCCCCCACATGAAAGAAGCCTTTGACGACCATCATGCCGACGGCTTTGAGATCTTGGGTATTTCACTCGATCGTGAGGATAAAGAGAGCTCCATCGAAACATTTATGGAAGCGCGGGGCATTGTTTGGCCACAAATCTACGACGGTGGGGGTTGGGGTGCGAAACTCGCAGTCCGACACGACGTCACTTCGATTCCGTTCGTCTTATTGATTGATGGCGACGACGGAAAAATCATCGGAACCATCGACGAACTTCGCGGTCCAAAGCTGACAAAGTTCATCGGCAAGCAACTTGTTAAGAAGGGTTTGAAGTCGCCCGACGAAGAGCCCGTGCAAGCGGACGAAGATACCGATGCCGAATCGGACTCCGATTCGTCAGATCTTTCGCGATGACCGAAAGTAGAAATCCGATTCACCGGGGAATGATTCCCTGGACAAATGAAGTTCGAGATCGGATACCAGACTCCGCAGCGAATCGGTGACATACACCGATCCCTGCGGTGCAAGCCCGGCAAGTCGACGTGCCTTTTGCACCGCCGGTCCGCTCACGCGTGTGCCCATGACGTCACAAGCCCCCGTGTGCAGGGCGGTTCGCGGAGTCAGCCCACGTGCGAGTGCATCGGCGGTGATACGGTGGGCCGCGTCGACGGCGCGGACGGGCCCGTCAAAGATGGCCAGGAATTCATCCGCCTGCCCTTTCTTGGTTTCGCCGCGGAATTGATCGACCGTATGGCGAGCGGCTTCGATAAACCGGCCGTCTTCGGCTGCCTTGGATGCCAGCGAAATACAGACGATGGTCGCGAGCACACGGTCGGTCGTGGGTGTTCGTGGTCGGTCATCCAGGAATTGCTCGATCTGCTGGACGATCGCCGCGGAATCTCCGACGAACGGTAAATGATCGTCGCCCGGGAACACCACAAATTTGGCTCCGGGAATGTGATCGGCCAAATACTTTCCCTCTTCGACCAACAGACACTGGTCACCCTCGCGATGCAGGACCAGTGTGGGGACTTGGATATTGGGCAAAATCCGTCGGATATCAATTTGGCTGTTCATTCGCGTGAGCGTCACGGCGGCGCCGGGACTGGCCCCCATCCGCAGGTAGCTTGCCCACCAAGATCGAAATTGTGGATCCTTCGCTTTGCTTGGGGCGCGGGATTCAATGCCAACCGGTCCGCCCCACTGCGTTTCAATGGTCTTTAAAAACGCGTCGAGTTCGGCCTCCGAGGGGCCCCACGGATAGCCATCGGTGCGAAGTCGTTTCGCGTAAGAACCGATCATCACCAGGGCGAGTGTTTTTTGCGGAAACGTCGCCGCGAAAAGGCTGCACAGCGGCCCGCCCTCGGATACACCACACAAGACCGCTTTCTTCGAGCCGGCCGCCTGCATGACCGCGCGAACATCATCCATGCGATCTTCCAGATTGGGCAGCCGATGATTGGGCACCTTGTCGGAAAGCCCCGTTCCGCGTTTATCAAATAGGATCACCCGGGCAAATTTTGCCAGTTGCTTGATGAACGACGCAAACGACGGTTCACGCCAAAGCCACTCCAAATGCGAAACCCAGCCCATCACAAAGACCAAATCGATGGGTCCCGAGCCGATGGATTGCCAAGCGATATTCACGTCATCGCTGCGTGCATATCGCACCGCCGCGTTCTCGAGCGTGCTTTCTTTGTCCAGCGGAATCGTGTTGGCATCCGCCGCCGACGCGTGGCTCGGGTGCAACGATGTGGCTGTATCGCCGCCGAGATTTCCCACCCGGTGCGCCAGCAGTCGCTTGACTTCCCCAAGTCGGTCGCGAACGACACTGGCGGTGGGTCGCTGCGCGGAATCCTTGCGCAGGCACGCACCAATCAACGCCTTCAACTCGACGAGATCGGGATGATCGTCGCCCAGTGGAATGACCGGGTCGGATTTCAAAATGGACGCCATCGTGTCGCTGGGCGTCGCACCGGCAAAGGGATGCTGGCCGGTGACCAGCAACGAGGTCACGATTCCAAAGCTAAACAGATCCGCGCTGCATCCAATCGCCTGTCCCCGAATCTGCTCCGGTGACATGTATTGCAACGTGCCCATCAACGAACCCGGCAACGATTCGGCCGCGGGCCCCGCGATCCCGCCAATGGCGGGTACCGATGTGGGCACCGCCGACTTTGCCAATCCGAAATCGAGAACCTTCAGCAGGCCGTCGTTTCGGATCATGATGTTTTCGGGCTTGAGGTCCCGGTGGATGATTTCGTTTTGATGGGCAACCGAAATGGCGGCGATTAATTGGGACGCAACGTCGATCGCCTCGGTGAGCGAAAGGGTTTCGCGCTTGATCCGCTGCCACAGCGTTTCACCCTCGATGTATTCCGATGCCAGGTACAGCGTTCCCCGATGCCGCCCGACTTCAAAGATGGTCAAAATATTCGGGTGGTTGATTTGACTTGCCAGCGTCGCCTCACGTTGGAACCGGGCTAAACGCTGTGCATCACGATCTTTGCCCGCGGGAATCAGTTTGATCGCGATCCGCCGCCCCAATTCGGGGTCTTTCGCCAAATACACCACGCCCATGCCGCCGCGTCCCAATTCGCTAAGGACCTCGAAGCGGCCGATCGTTGTGGGATCGAGGCTGGCAAAGACCGTCTCGATTTCATTCCGAAACGTGGGGTACTGTTCCGAATACGAATCCGAGTCCAGCCGAAAATTTGCCGTGCCGCGGTATTCGATATCGACCTTCAACAGCTCCGTGAACAATCGCCCACGCTGGTCGGCGTCGACCTGGTCCAAGAAGTCGCCCAGTGACGGGGTCCGGCCGTCCAGCCAGATCCGTTCGAAACGGTCGCAGACCATGTCGATGCGTTGCAGGGAACTCGGCTGCCCGAACGATGAATCAAGTGGTCCTTCGTGGTCCAAACGACAGCCTTGGATTCTGCGGAAATCGGAAACGACGGACGGCTGAAAACCTACGTGGAATTGTACCTTTAATTCGGCAAATTTTCCGGAAGCGAATGCAGCCTACCGCGTTTTGCGAAACAGATTCCGGCTATGTTGGTTGCATTCAGATTTTTTCGACGGGGCATTGATTCATGAACTCGCTTGTTTTGAATTCACTGCGAACGCGGACCCGATTCGCATGGATGTTGCTGCCCGCATTGGTCTTGCTGCTGGCGGGCAGCGTGTCCGCCAAGGATCCTTCATTGGGCACCCAACCCAACATCGTTCTGATCATGGTCGACGACATGGGCTGGTCCGACCTGGGCTGCTACGGTTCGGAAATCGAAACTCCGCATATCGATTCGTTGGCCGCCGACGGTTTGTTGTTCACGGATTTTTATAACAACGGAAAATGCACCACGACTCGAGCCAGTCTATTGACGGGGCGGTATCCCCAGCGGGGTGGCCGAGGCATCGAATTGCTGGATGATCGTATGCGAACGATCGCCGAGCGGCTGCTGCAAATGGGCTACCGGACTGGGATGAGCGGCAAGTGGCACAACGGAAAGGTCAAGCCGCACCGTCCCATCGATCGCGGCTTTGAAGAGAGTTTTGGTTTATGGGATGGATGTTGCAATTTTTTTGACCCCAGCCAACCCGACCCGGCATTCAAGGGCGGTCGAGTGCGTTTCTTTGGACGCAACGACAAACGCATTGACGATTTTCCCGATGATTTTTATAGCACCGACGCCTTCACCGATCATGCCATCGAGACGATTCGCGACGCGGTGGGGTCCGGCACACCGTTCTTTCATTACCTTGCCTACACGGCGCCCCACTACCCGCTGCATGCCAAGCCGAGTGACATTGCAAAGTACCGCGGCCGCTACGATGCGGGCTGGGATGTGCTTCGGAAGAAAAGATATCAACGCCAAGTCGATCTGGGTTTGATCGATCCAGCCGTTTGGCCTGATCCGGGACCGAATCCGAATAATCAAGACTTCAAACGCGACGACCTGGTGGATGAAGCGTGGGAGATGTCGCGGATGGAGGTTTATGCGGCGATGTTGGATTGCGTCGATCAAAACATCGGTCGCCTGTTGCAAACGCTGGACGAATTGAAGGTCGCCGAAAACACATTGATTGTTTTTCTAAGTGACAATGGCGGATGTGCCGAGGTGCCCGGTGGCGCCGCCAACACCACGCATCGACCGGGCCCCAAGCAGTGGTATTCGCACGTCGGCCCCAATTGGGCCTATGCACAAAACACGCCCTTTCGTCGCTACAAGACTTACACGCACGAAGGTGGCATCGCGACGCCGTGCGTGATGCGTTGGCCAGCCATCATCTCGCCGGGCCAAAAGAGTCGCACGGTCGGTCACATCATCGATTTGCTGCCGACCTTTGTGGATCTGGCCGGCGGCACGATCAACCAGCCGGATGCCGGGCCGGAACGTCTTCCCGTTGACGGGATCAGTTTGTCGCCGGTGCTTCGCGACCCCAAGTCCACCTTGCCCCGACAAAACGCATTGTTTTGGCATTGGGCGGGCCACCGGGCCGTTCGCGATGGCAAATGGAAGGCCGTCTGGGAAAACAAGAAACAAGGCTGGGAGCTATACGACCTGGGCGACGATCGTACCGAAACGCAAAACCTGGCGGCGAAGTATCCCGATCGAGTGAATCAGTATGCCAACGCCTGGTTGGGCTGGGCCAAGCAAACCGGTGTAAGGGTTCGCTAAGGGACGCGCGAAAACTGACGGATGCGAAACCAAAGTAGCACGCCTCTCCGAGGCGTAAAACCATTCGCTTGAGTGCCGAAGGCACGGCATGTTGTCGCCCGGGACGTGAGGCGGGGGACCGCCGGCCCCAGAAGAGATCATCAGTCGCGAAGCGATGGCAGGGGAGTCTTTCGGGCGCCGAACACGGCGTCCAGCAGCGAGTTCCTGTCGTCGCTCCGCGACTTGAGTTTCGTTGTGACGCATGTCCCCGGACTTACGTCCGGGGCTACAACCTGCCATCGCTTCGCGATTGATGTGCGGGCAAAACGACGGCACAGTAGCACGCCTCTCCGAGGCGTTTCCTCCTCTTCGCCTCGGAGAGGCGAGCTACTTTGGCTTAGGCGATCAAATCCTTGATCACGTGCGCCTCTTCAACGCCGGTCAAACGTTGGTCGAGACCCTGGAAACGATAAGAAAAGCGTTTGTGATCCATGCCCAATAAATGAAGCGTCGTGGCGTGGAAGTCGCGGATGTGCAACGGGTCTTTGACGATGTTGTACGAAAATTCGTCGGTTTCCCCATACACGACACCGCCCTTGGCTCCGCCACCGGCCATCCACATCGAAAAGCATCGCGGGTGGTGGTCGCGACCATAGTTGCTTTTTGACAATTTGCCCTGGGAGTAAATCGTGCGTCCGAATTCGCCGCCCCAGATCACCAACGTTTCATCCAACAAACCACGTTGCTTGAGATCATCAAGCAGGGCAAAGTTGGCTTGGTCGACATCGCGACACTGCGATGGCAGCCGGCCGCTCACATTGGAGTGGTGGTCCCAATTGTTGTGATACACCTGGACAAAACGCACCCCGCGTTCGATCAAACGACGCGACATCAGCGCCGTATTCGCATACGTTCCCGGCTTGGTCGCGTCTTTGCCATACAAAGCGATCGTGGACGCCGATTCGTCAGCGATGTTGGTCAGTTCGGGCACACTGGCCTGCATCTTGAAAGCCATCTCATACTGCTGGATCCGGGTTCGCGTTTCACGATCGCGGGTGGTTTCATAGGCGATCTGATTCAACTGGTTGATGCGATCAATCGTTTGCTTGCGTAAATGTTTGGAAACACCCGGTGGGTTGTTGATGTACAAGATCGGATCGCCGGCACTGCGGAAACTGACGCCGGCATGTTCTCCGGGCAGATAACCCGAATGCCACAACCGCGCGGAAATCGCTTGTTCCTGTTCGCGATTGCTGGGCGTGGCCACCAGCACCACGAAGGCTGGCAAATTCTCGTTGTCGCTACCCAGACCGTAGGAAGCCCACGCGCCCAAGCATGGACGACCGGTGATCTGGTTGCCCGTTTGCATCGCCGTGATGGCCGGTTCGTGATTGATCGCCTCGGTGTGCAGGCTGCGCATCCAACAGATTTCGTCGACCTTTTTGGCCAAATTTGGCATCAGTTCCGTGTTCATCCACAAACCGCACTCGCCTTCTTGCGTGAAGCGATATTTGGAGGGCGCGATCGGGAACCGGGCTTGTTTGCTGGTCATCGTCGTCAAACGCTGACCCTTGCGAATCGATTCGGGCAAATCCTTGTCGTACCAATCGGCCATACCCGGCTTGTAATCAAACAAGTCCATTTGCGATGGCCCGCCAACCATGTGCAAGTAAATCACTCGCTTGGCTGTGGGCGGAAAATGTGGAATGGCGGCACCGGCTGATTGCGTGCCGGCCGATGCGTTTGCTTCGCCGGCGAGCGATTGTCCGAGCAAGGTGGACAAGGCGGCGCCGCCAAGCAAATTTCGTCCCGACGTAAAAAAATCACGCCGTGTCTGCTGCTGCCATTGGGCTCGCGGATTGGGGTCCATAGCGTCTGCCAGATGGGTCCTTATTTGTTCAGTACTTCATCAAGGTTTAGCAATTCGTTGCACAGCATCGTCCATGTTGCAAGCTCAACGGTGTCAAGGTCCTCGGGGACCGCCGACGCACCCACCTGCAACAGCTTTTTGGCCGCATCGGGTTGGCCGGCGTAGAAATCGGCAAGCTCGCGTCGCGCCTGCGTCAGAATCTCCCACTCTTTATCGATCACCGGTCGGGTCAGGAGTCGCTGAAACAAAAATGCGATACGAGCCTCGAAGTCGTCGTGAGTGCGGAGCGTTTCGGTGGCCAGGGCCCGCGCGGCTTCGACGAACTGGACATCGTTGAGTGTTACCAATGCTTGCAGCGGAGTATTGGTCCGCTCGCGGCGAACCACGCACACTTCGCGACTGGGCGCGTTGAGCGTTTCGAGTGCGGGTGGTGGTGCCATGCGTTTCCAGAACGTGTACAGCGATCGCCGGTACAAACGGTCCCCGCCGTCCTGCACATATTTGCGCGTGTCACCGCCGGGCAAACCGACCACGTCCCAGATCCCGGTGGGCTGATAAGGCTTGGTCCCCGGACCAAACATGTCGTCGACCAGCAATCCGCTTGATGCGAGTGCGTAATCACGAATCATCTCGGCGTCCATGCGGAACCGGGGTCCCCGGGACAAGAACACATTGTCACGGTCGTGCTGGGCCTTCTCCGGCGTCGTGATCGCGGCTTGGCGATAAGTCGCACTCATGAAGATTGTTTTGAATAGCCGTTTGACGTCCCAGCCGGTTTGTTGGAATTCGACAGCCAGCCAGTCCAGCAATTCGGGGTGAGTTGGCGGGGCACCCATCACACCAAAGTCTTCGGGCGTGACAACGATACCCTGGCCAAAGACTTCCTGCCAAAAACGGTTGACGGTCACCCGTGCGGTCAGCGGATTGTTTTCGTCGACGACCCATTGGGCCAGACCCAGGCGGTTGTTCGGCGCGCCCTCGGGCAAATCATGCAACGCCGCCGGCGGTGCGGCGGACACCTGCTGGCCTTTGGCATCGTAGGCACCCCGCATCAGGATGTTTGCCATCGGCATTGAATCGGTCCTTTCCCGCTGGATGTGGGTGACCGGGGCCTGGCGCTCGATGTTCTCACGCTCGGCAACCAAGCGTGACGTTCGGCGGGCGAGCCGGGAATATTCGGTATCGAACACTTCCAGGTAGTTTCCAAAAATTCGCTCGCGAAGCGCCGGTTCGCCTCGATCGGCATCCGATCCCAAAACGCTACGCAGATCCGCTTTGACAAATTCCACTCGCGCTTTCGCCGGATCCATCCTGCCGTCTTGGATGCGTACATCTTGGACCCAGCCATTGAAAAAGCTGCCGGAACTTCGCGACCCGATCTTCAATGGAACGCTGTTCTGGATGGTCGCGCCGGGTTTCAAGGATTGCGCCGCGACCTTGGTGCCACGGCGTTTCCCGTCGACAAAAAACGCAATGGAATCGGGTTTCGCCTTGCCGTCGTAGGTCACGATGATGTGTTGCCAGCGATCATCGCGAAGCGCGTTGCCCGTCGTGCGAATCTTCAGGGCGTTGCCGGGCCACGCATCAATCAGGTGGACCGCGAGCTCGCGTCTTTCCTGAAACAGATCCCAGCCGCGAAGCTGGTTTTGGCCGTCCATCTTGGCGACGATCGAACCATATCCACCGTTGGCTTTGGGTTTGACCCACAAGGACACCGTGAACGGTTCCGCCAGGCTGAGCCCGCCCACGTCGCCCAGTGTCACGTCGCCCAGTGTGATAACCGAGTCCTTGCCAATCTCCGGTGCAGGCGGACGATCCGCTTCGTCGCTCCAGGTCAACTCGGGTGCCTTTGCCGCCGTCCCCAAGTTGTCCTTTTGCAGCGGTGCGACGACATCATCATCGCCAAAGGGGCTTTCCAAGTCGGCCAGGCTGACGTCTTGAAGCCACCGATCAAATTCCGGCTTGGCCCGTTCGCGACGAGCGTCCCGTTGGCTGCTTAACTGGGTGACTTCGGCGGCAATGGCGTCCAAGCGGGCACGTTGTCGATCATCAAAGATCTTGATGACCGGCCCGCGACCATCTTTGGAATTCCCATCCAAACCGCCCTGGGTCGTGTTCCGGAAGTACGCACTGAGCGAGTAATAGTCGGCCGCGCTGATGGGATCAAACTTGTGATCGTGACACTGTGCACAATTGGTGGTCAGCCCCAGGTAGACCCAACCAAACGTTTGCACCCGATCGGCGGCATAATTGGCAAGGTTTTCCTCTTCGATGGTGCCGCCTTCGTTCGTCGTGATGTTGCAGCGTTGAAAGCCGGTGGCGATCAATTGATCCTGAGTTGGACTGGGCAGCAAATCGCCGGCCAATTGGTCCACCGTGAATGCGTCGAACGGCTGGTTGTTGTTGAAGGCGCGAATGACCCAATCGCGATACGCCCACATTTCGCGATAGTTATCAAAGTGCATGCCGTGGGTGTCGGCATAGCGGGCCGCGTCCA
The DNA here is from genome assembly GCA_039201055.1 of Planctomycetota bacterium. Classification (GTDB taxonomy): domain Bacteria; phylum Planctomycetota; class Planctomycetia; order Pirellulales; family Pirellulaceae; genus Rubripirellula. The sequence continues at coordinate 18,787 of JBCCRW010000007.1, forward strand.
ACCAATAGCGTCCACGATGTTCGCCCCATTGCGGACGGCCCATCAGCGCGTCGATCCAGCGTGATAACGCCACGTCGCCTTCGACTTCGAATTCGCCCAGGAACTGCTTGGCGTCGGCGATGCTGGGGGGCAAACCGGTGATGTCCAGATGCAAGCGGCGAAACAGCGTGTTGGGGGCGGCGGCCGGCGCCGGTGCAAGGCCCAGTTCATCGAGCTTTGCCAAGACAAACTGGTCGATCTCGTTTTTGCACCAGGCCGGGTCGCTCGTTTCGGGCGGCTTTGCGGCGACGGGCTTTTCGAACGCCCAGTGGGATTCGTATTCGGCCCCCGCGGCAATCCAGCGTCGCAGGATGTCTTTCTGGGCGTCGCTGAGCGGCTTGTTGGTCTCTGGCGGTGGCATCACCAAGTCGACATCATCGGAATGAATGCGAGCGATGATTTCGCTGTCATCCGGGCTGTCTACCGAGATTGCGCCGTAGTTAATCGCCTGATCACGGATGTCCAGTCGCAACCCGCCGCCGCGTGATTCTTCGTCGGTCCCGTGACACGCAAAGCAGTGTTCGGCCAAGATCGGACGAACGTCGTCGGTAAAGTCAGGAGCCGACTGGGAACCGGCGAGTGCACTTTCACCAGGGGCGGTTTTCCGATCGGGATCGGCGGCGTCCGCCGGTGACGGCAAGGCCCCCAGCACGAGCCCCAAGAAACAGCCAAACGCCAGCGTGAGCCGAAGGTCGGCACGGAAATGCATCATTGCGACTTGAAACACGGGGGCAGGAAAATCGGTGCTTGCCGAATGTAGTTTATCCGGCCGGCGGTGTTCTTGCGCAGGCGGTGCACGAAGCTTACGCCCTCCGCCTGCGCACGCGACGGGCCGCCAGCAACCCGCCGATGGCAATGACAATCATTGTGCTCGGTTCGGGAATCGCCGGCGGCGTCGCGATCGAATCGATTTCCGTCTAAGGCGATTTCGCCAGCTGCGCGTGAGTGGATCAATTCGAAGTCGTGTTTTCGAGCGACATTGATTTTTGGCGATGCCGACGGCACTGTCGAGTTGCTGGACTTCGCCCAGTTCTGCAATGCATTTGGACGTTAATCGAGTGCGCTTGGGATCACGAAAACGCCGGAAGCTGGCGAAGCAATCCCGAGCTCCGTTTCCTTTTGCCCAATTTTCCCAGTGTTTTTCGGGTACCCCAGTGTTCTTCGGGTACCCCAGTGTTCTTTGGGCCGAAGGCCCTGCAATTTGCCAAGCCCAGGCCAGCGGTCTGGGAACGCCAACACATCACCCTATGCAGGGCCAACGGCCCGGCCGTTTGCGGTTGCCAGACCCACACCCAGCCCTTCGGACGGGGCTGGGCAAACGACCCGGGCTTCGCCCCTAAAGAAGATCGGGCGACCGCATCGCCACGGTATCGGACATTGCCGTCAGGGATTTGTCGCCCTACAGGCTGGCCGTCTCAGTCATTCCGCCCCGTCGATGTGTGACAAAATCCGACACCCATCTGGCGAAGAACCGGTACACAGCAGCCTAGACTTCGGTACTCGGACCCACTGGGCGGTCCGCTTCCAAGTTGATCGAGGATCAAACACATGCAAAATCCATCCTGGACTCGCCTGAGCGGGCGAGCCGCTCGGAGTTGGAGAGTCGCTTTGGCCGGAATCGGTGTTGCAGCACTGCTGGTTGCTCCACCGGCGAGCCTCGCCGATTCGCCCACCGAAAATGGCTCCAGTGCCGCGGGTGACGCGTCCGGTGCCGCAAAGCCCGCTGGAAAATGCCCCATCATGCACAACGCGGTCGCTCGCCCGGCCACTTCGGAAATGACCGCTGGCAGCTACCGGCACACCGCTGCCGGTTTCAAAGGCGTTGGGGATTGGTGGCCCAATCGTTTGAATCTGCAAATCCTGCACCAGAATTCGCCCTTGGCCAATCCGATGGGGGACGATTTCGATTACGCGGCCGAATTTGAAACGATCGACCTGGACGAACTGCAGCAAGATATAGAGAAGGTGATGACCACGTCGCAGGATTGGTGGCCGGCCGATTACGGCCACTATGGGCCGCTGTTCATCCGCATGGCATGGCATAGCGCGGGGACCTATCGCATCTCCGACGGTCGTGGCGGCGCCAGCTCGGGGACGCTGCGGTTCGCACCGCTTAACAGCTGGCCGGACAATGCCAACCTGGATAAGGCTCGCCGCCTGCTGTGGCCAGTCAAGCAGAAGTATGGCCGGAAACTTTCTTGGGCCGACCTGATGGCCTTCACCGGCGATTGTGCGCTGGAATCGATGGGCTTCAAAACGTTCGGTTTTGCCGGTGGACGCGAGGATGTGTGGGAACCCGAGATGGATATCGATTGGGGACCCGAAACCGAGTGGTTGGCCGACGAGCGGTACAGTGGTGATCGCGAATTGCAAAACCCGCTTGCGGCTGTCCAAATGGGTTTGATTTATGTCAATCCGCAAGGCCCCAACGGGAAGCCCGATCCGATCGCGGCGGCGCGAGACATCCGCGAAACCTTTGGCCGCATGGCCATGAACGACGAAGAAACCGTTGCCCTGATCGCCGGCGGGCACACCTTTGGCAAAGCCCATGGCGCGGCCGACCCAAGCAAGCACGTCGGCCCCGAACCGGCCGGCGCCGGTATCGACCAGCAAGACTTCGGTTGGAAAAATTCCTACGGCAAGGGAAACGGCGGGGACACGATTACCAGCGGTTTGGAAGGCGCGTGGACATCAACGCCCACCCAATGGTCCAATGGCTACTTCGAAAACTTGTTCGGATATGAATGGAAATTGATCAAGGGACCCGGTGGCGGTTGGCAGTGGACGCCGACCGATGAATCCGCCAAGGACACCGTTCCCGACGCCCATGATCCCGACAAATCGCATGCCCCGATGATGTTCACGACGGACATCGCACTGAAAAAGGACCCCAGCTACGCCAAAATTTCGAAGCGGTTCTACGAGAATCCGAAACAGTTCGAAGATGCCTTCGCCCGGGCCTGGTACAAGCTGACCCATCGTGACATGGGGCCGCATTCACGTTTGCTAGGCGACCGCGTTCCGCCGGCTCAAATTTGGCAGGACCCGGTGCCGGAGGTCGATCACCCCTTGGTCGACGCTGCCGATGTCGCCAAATTGAAGCAGCAGATTTTGGCCAGCGGATTGTCCAATTCGGACTTAGTCAAAACCGCTTGGGCATCCGCTTCGACCTATCGCGGTTCGGATAAGCGTGGTGGTGCCAATGGATCTCGTTTACGCCTGAGTCCCCAAAAGTCGTGGGAGGCAAACGAGCCCAAAACGGTTCAAAAGGTGATCGCCGAACTGGAGAACATCCAGCAAGGATTTGCCGCCCGCCAATCCAACGGGAAACGCGTTTCGCTGGCCGATTTGATTGTGCTGGGTGGAGCCGCCGCCATCGAACGGGCAGCCAAGGAGGGCGGTTTCGAGGTCACGGTGCCGTTCGCGCCGGGCCGCACCGATGCGACCGCAGCGATGACCGACGCGGCTTCGTTTGCCGTCTTGGAACCCAAGGCCGACGGGTTCCGTAACTACGTCAGCGGCACGATCGATCGACAACCCGAAGAATTGTTGATCGACAAAGCTCAATTGATGACCTTGACCGCACCCGAGATGGCGGTGTTGGTCGCCGGTATGCGATCGCTTGACGCGAACACCGACGGCGTCAAGCACGGCGTATTGACCGATCGACCGGGCGTCCTGAGCAACGATTTCTTTGTAAATCTGTTGGACATGTCAACGCTCTGGAAACCGTCGGCGGAATCCGATCAAGTCTTCGAGGGCATTGATCGCGCGTCGAAAAAAGTCCGCTGGACGGCAACTCGAGTCGACCTTGCGTTCGGATCCAATTCGCAATTGCGGGCGATTGCTGAAGTGTATGCGACAAACGATGGCAAGCAAAAGTTTGTCAACGACTTCGTCGATACCTGGACAAAGGTCATGCGATTGGATCGCTTTGATTTGAAGTAGTCCGATCCGATGTGTTGGCGTGAGTCGCTGTTCGATCGAGCAGCGGCTCACCCGCGAACGCATTCCAGCCACGGTTGACCCGGGACCGGAGCTTTAGCGGCGGGCTGGGTACGGGCGCGGTCATCCGCAAACGTGGACTCGACTCTGACGGCTTGCAGGTTGGAATCCGGAAACGACTTTCCGAATAGGGACTGACGATCATCAAGACCGCCGCATCCCTTTGATTTGACCGCTTTCAAGTTGGCGTTGCCGCCGGTGGCGAAAGTTGTCGCTGGAATTGTTCAAACAGATAGTGGCTATCGTGCGGCCCGCTCGCCGCCTCGGGGTGATACTGGACGCTGAAGGCCAAGTGTTCACGATGCCGGACCCCGGCGACGGTATCGTCATTCAAATTACGATGCGTGACTTCCAAGCAATCCGGCAGCGATGATTCTTCAACCGCGAAGCCGTGGTTCTGAGTGGTGATTTCGACCTTGCCCGTTTGCACATCAAGCACGGGTTGATTGACGCCGCGGTGTCCAAATTTCAGTTTGAAAGTTTTTCCGCCGCAGGCCAGCGAAAGCAGTTGGTGGCCCAGGCAGATGCCAAACACCGGGACCTTGCCGATCAGGTTTGCGATGGTTTTTTGGGCATAGTCAAGCGGCCCGGGGTCGCCGGGACCGTTGGACAAGAAAACGCCATCGGGTTCTAACGCTTCGATGGTGCCGGCGTCCGTGTCGCCGGGAACCACGGTGACTCGATTGCCACGACTGACGAAGTGTCGTGGGATGTTCCACTTCATACCGAAGTCCATGCAGACGACGTGTGCGGCGCCCGTGTCGGGCCCGCGGTCGGACGAATCGTCGCCGAGGGCCCCACCACGCCGCCGAATTTCGTCGCGGGTCCAGGCGTCTAGAGCTTGGTTCCACGCGATCGTTTTTTTTGACATCACTTCGCGGACCAGATCGCGGCCGACCAGCCCCGGTGCCGCTTGGGCTTTGGCGACCAGCGACGCGTCGTCCAAATCGGTGGTCGACAGGACGCCGCGCATCGCACCCTGGCTGCGAATTCGCCGCACGACCGCGCGGGTGTCAATTCCGGCGATCGCGGGCACACCGTGCTGTTGCAGATAATCCGCCAGCGATCCCTCGGAGCGATAGTTGCTGTGAACGCGGCTGTTTTGACGGACAACGAAGCCGGCCAGCGAAGGCTTTTCGTGTTCGATATCGATCGAGTTGACCCCATAATTTCCGATTTCGGGGTAGGTCATGGTGACGATTTGCCCGCGATACGACGGGTCGGTCAAGATTTCTTGATAGCCCGTCATGGCGGTGTTGAAGACGACCTCGCCATCGATTTCGGTTTCAGCGCCAACCGAAATGCCCTGGTAAACGGTGCCGTCTTCGAGTGCAAGTTTTGCGATTGCCATGCCGTGGGAACCGAATGAAACCGTGAAAATTGGGAAAACGTAGCGTCCGCTCCGCAGATCCTAAGGCTCGTCGTGTTGGTGGGGAAGAAGGTTCTGACTTGACAGCAAACGGTCTGGGGGGAATAATTCCAGCATCATAGGAATCCTTGGACGCCGTCGATGGCGGCAGGGACACTTCCGACCGATCCATTCGGTTCTTCTTCGTCTTGATGACGACAGCCAACGCGAGGCCACTTCGGGCCAAATCGAATCGCACCAGCGGTCCCTGGTTTACCCGTTGTCTCGCACCCCGTCGACTAAACCCTCGGCGGTTTCCTGATTGTCGTCTTGATGTCGGTGCCGATTGATTTCGGTCCCCACGGTTGGGGCTTTATTTGCGCCGTTTGGATCATGTGTATCCCCGGTGCGACGCCGACGAGCGGCCCCGAACACCATCCTCGTTTTTGAATATCGGATGGCAGGAATCTGCCCCGCGGCCACGACGGCTGCAAATTGCACGGCGTCTTGCCCAGGGTATTTTTGGAATGCCTTGGCTTGCTGACGCCTTTGTCCATCCATCTTGCTTCCCACGCCCGCCGCGTTCGGTAGGTGCGTCCCCCACGGTTGTTCATCGATTTCATGGCAAAGAAGAAGCGTAGCCCTCGCGGGCGTTCCGGTGGCGGCCCCAATTCCTCGGGCGGAAATGGGCCTTACAACGGCAAGCCCCGATCGCGTCGGCGGCGACGCGGCGGCGGTGGCGGCGGAAACCCAGAGGACAACGCGGTCAATCCGGATGCCCCGATCGAAGAGAGCGAGGGCATCCTCGAGATGCACCCCAACGGATACGGGTTTCTTCGTGGGACCACCAACAATTACACCCGCGAACGCTCGGACCCCTTTGTGCCGGGCACCATGGTAGAAAAGTTCGGCCTGCGGCAGGGAGTGTTTTTGAAGACACTGGTCCAGGAGGCCAAGCGGCAACAAGGCCCTCGGGTGAAAGAGATTGTCTCGGTCGAAAATCTTCCACCGGAGGATTATGCAACCGTCAAAAACTTTGACGACTTGACCCCAATTAACCCCGAACAATGGCTGCGTTTGGAACATGGCCAAAAGCCGCTGACCAACCGTGTGATCGATCTGCTTTCGCCCATGGGCAAGGGCCAACGGGCACTAATCGTGGCGCCGCCGCGAAGCGGCAAAACCGTGATGTTGCAACACATCGCGGCCGGCATCACCGAAAATCATCCCGACGTGAAGTTGATCGTGTTGTTGATCGACGAACGGCCCGAAGAGGTGACCGACATGCGACGCAATGTTCGCGGCGGCGAGGTCGTTGCAAGCAGCTTGGACATGGATGTCGAAAGCCACGTTCGACTGAGTCAGCTTGTGATTGACCGCGCCAAACGGTTGGCCGAAGCCGGCGAAGACGTGTTCTTGATGCTCGATTCGATCACGCGTCTGGCTCGCGCGTTCAACAAATGGGTCGGACGTGGCGGCCGGGGTGGCGCGACGATGAGCGGCGGTTTGGACATCAAGGCGATGGACATTCCCAAAAAATTGTTTGCCACGGCGCGTGCCTTTCAAGAAGGTGGCTCGCTAACCGTGGTCGGCACCGCCTTAGTCGATACCAACAGCCGCATGGACGAAGCGATCTTCCAGGAGTTCAAGGGCACCGGGAACATGGAATTGGTCCTGGATCGGCGGCTGGCCGACCGCCGTGTTTATCCCGCGATCGACATTTCCCAAAGTGGCACTCGTCGTGACGAATTGCTGCAAGATGAAGAAACTTATGAGGCGGTGACGATGCTGCGGCGAACGCTTTCCAGCATGCACCCGTGCGACGCGATGGAGCAATTGACTCGCCAACTGGGCCGCTTCGAAAGCAATGCCGAATTCATCAAGTTGATCAGTGGTGCCGCGGCGGCCAACTAAGGGCTCGGTCGATCCGTTCGTGGCGTCGAGGACGAGTGCATCCATCTCACCGGCGTCGCCGAAATATTCTCGCTCGCTATCGGAGATCGGCTTGCAAATTCATGCACGCATGGGCGATAGTACTCGGGCGAATTGGACCTCGTCATTGGCGAGATCGATCGGAGGATAAGCGAATTGGTGAGCGGCCTCACTGGAACTGAGGTACCCCGTAAGGGGCTGCGGGTTCGAGTCCCGTGTCCTCCGCTGAAAAAAGCACATCCCAAAACAACCAGACCCTGTGGAACGGCGGTTCCGCGGGGTCTTGTTTTTGAAGCGCGACGATTTGCCAAAGCCGCGATCTGCTTAGACTGGCCGCGGCTTTCCATTGATAGATGTTCCCAGCGATGAAACACAAGCGGCACAATCTGGCGGTGATGCTCCTGTTCACACTGGTGGGCTGTGGCCCGGCAACGCGGTCCTACCCCGAAAAGTCGCCGCTTCCGGTGTCCGTAATCACCTTGTCCGAAACCACGCCGGCGGTCACCCGCGTGTATTCGGGCAGCGTTCGATCGTGGAAGATCGAAGACATCGGTTTCGAGGTCGGTGGAAGGATCCGCTGGGTCGTCGAGCCGGGGACCGAGATCACCGGACGCACGTTTGCGGCCGACGGGTCCGTCGCGACGACCGGAACACAAATCGCACAGCTGGACACCCAGCGCTTTGAAAATGCATTGCAGGCCGCCAAGGCAAAATTGGAAATTGAGCGGATTCGACGAAAAGGGCTGCAGATCCAAGTCGATGACGCGATTCCCGCCGAATTGGCGGCGGCTCAATCCGCTTTGGATCTTGCCAAAAACGAACTTCGACGAAACGAAAACCTGCAATCCAAGGGTGCCGCCTCGGTCCAGATCCTTGACCAGGCCCGGGCTGCGGTCGACCAAGCCCGCGCCACGACCCAAGCACTGGAGTCCAAGTTGCAGGTTGCCAAGGCCGAAGTCGAATCGTCCCTCGCGGCGATCAAACAGGCCGAACAAGCCGTCAAGGATGCGCTTCGCGACCTGGATGACACGCGGCTGTATTCCGCGTTTGCCGGGCAGGTTGCCGAAACGCAGGTGGTCCCCGGCAGCCTGATCGGCCCCGGCGATGCCGTCGCGACCGTGCAAATGATGAATCCGATCAAGGTCGAAGTGGAAGTTTCGGCGGCCCGATCGCGACAACTGCGACAGGGCGACGAATTGCAAATTTCGACCGCATTACCCGATGGGCGTCGCAAACAACTTGAGGCGAGCATTTATACAATTGCGTCGTCGGCCGATAACGCGACACGCACCTACACGGTCACGCTGCTGGTCGTCAATCAAGAAGACGCCGATCAAGAAGACATCAATCAAAAAGGCAGCGACGAAGATCGAGGCATTCAGGATAACGACATCCCGATCACCAAAGCGCTGTGGCGACTTGGGCTGGGCATTCTTCCCGATCTTCCCGACGGGCAGTATTACATGCCCGAAACGGCGATTCATTCGGTCCCCGAAACTTCGCCGCAGGGGGACGAATCGGGAACCTTTGTTTGGCGAATCCCCGCGAACAATCAAGACGAACCGACATCCGCAGTGATGCCGGTTGAAAAACTTTTTGTGGAAGCCGAACCCGAGCGCGTCCCGTTTTTGGGCAAGGCGCAATTTCGAAAAATCAAAATCAAGCCGGGCCAGAACATCGATGTCCGGAACGATCGATTCGCCACCGAACTTTGGATCGACGGCAAAAAAATCGATGACTTCAACGGCAACCAAATCCGCTTACAACGCGGTCGCCGGTGGCTGCTTCGACCGGGTGATTTGATCGAAGTCGATTTGGCCGGTGCCAACACCGCACCGGGCATTTATGTCCCCGTTGAAGCGATCGAGGAGCGGGCCGGTCAGAACTTTTTGTTCGCGGTGGATCGTGGCATCGCGAAACGCATCGAGGTCACGACGGAGCCACTTTCGGGAGGCTCGCTACGACGGGTCACTCCGGTGCAAGACGACATGCAGCTGGTGGGAACGACCGTCATTGTCGAAGGGGTCCATTACGTAAGCGACGGTCAGCCCGTCCGCATCCTGAATTCCTCGGACGTGGCCAGTGTGGCCGTTGCACCGGAGGACTTGCAGTGAATCTTTCGCGACTGGCGATCCGATATCAGCCCATCGTGCTGACCTTGGCGATGCTGGTGATGGGCTGGGGCGCGGTTTCGTTTTTTACCATGCCGCGACGCGAGGATCCCGAATTCATCGTCAGGATCTGTGTCGTCACAACGGCGTGGCCCGGCGTCCCGGCGGAAAAAATCGAACAGTTGGTCACCGACAAGATCGAGGAGCAACTGGAAACGATCGAGGACGTGCAAACGATCACGTCGACAACGATCAACGGTTGGTCGACGATCAATGTCGAGTTAAACGACAATTATCCCGGCGACGACATCCAAAATGCCTGGGACAAAATTCGCGCCAAAGTCGCCTTGGCCAGAATGCCGGACCCGAGCATCCGGCCGGTCGTCAACGACGGTTTCGGCGACACAACGATTTTGTTGATGGCCGTGCATCAAATCCCCTCGCTCGGTCGTGACACGATTCGTCCACGCGATCAATATTCCCCACGTGAATTGGAGCAATATGCCGACACCTTGCGTGATTCGCTTCGCATCGCGCCGGGGGTCGCTTCGGTTGACAAATATGGTGTTTCCAACGAAGCGCTTTATGTTGAAACCGACGCCGCCAATTGGTCGCGTTTGGATTTAACAACGCGGCGTTTAAAGGATCTGTTGTCGCAACGGAATATCGTCGCCACCGGCGGCGAAATCGACACGCCATCGGGACGCTTTTCCGTCAAGCCCGGCGGCGAGTTGGATGCCGTCCAGGAAATCGAGTCGATCATCGTCGATTCGGTCGAAGCGGGCCAATCAAGCAACCCGGTTTATCTGGGCGATCTGGGTTTGCGTGTTCGTCGCGGCTATCAGGACCCGCCGGCTTACTTTTGCCGCGTCGGAAAACCCGATTTTTCCGCCGATGCCATCATGCTGGGCATCAAAATGAAGTCCGGCGAAAACATCGTCGATGTTTGTAACGCCGCCAAAGCGAGGATCGAACGACTGCAGCGGGTCGAACAATCGCTGCCGCCCGATATTGGCATCACCCTGGTCTCGGACCACTCGGTCAACGTGACCGCGAAAATTCAAAACGTCGTCGTCAACGTGATCGAAGCGGTGATCATCGTCGTGGTCGTCGTCTTGCTGTTTGTCGGTCTTCGACCCTCGCTCGTTATGGCAGCCAATATTCCCATCGTTGTGCTTGCCTCGATCGGATTGATCGCCGCGATGGGGGTCCAGTTGGAGCAGATTTCCCTTGCGTCGATAATCATCGCGCTCGGATTGTTGGTCGACAACGCGGTCCAAGTTTGCGATCAATCTCGCACCAATCAGATCGCCGGCATGGAGCCCGTCGAAGCGACCGTCGAGGGTGCCCGCACGCTGGCGATGCCCATGCTGGTCGGGACGCTGACCACGATTGCCGCGTTCCTGCCCATGATTTTTGCCCTCGAAGGTTCCTCGGGCGAATTTGTTTACAGCCTGCCGGTCACGTTAAGCGTCACGCTCGCGTTGAGTTGGATTTTGGCAATGACGCTGTGTGTCATCCTGGCGTCATGGTTCATCCGGGCACCGAAAAATGAACCCTTACCGGGTGACAAGGATTTCGATTCGGCAGCAAGGCCAAAGCAATCCGCGTGGCTGGTCACCCTGCGATCGCTGCCAAGCCGCTTTGCAAACTTGGGGACGATCTCGCTATCGCTGTACGGCAAAGTCGCCCACGCCGCGATCCGCATGAAGTGGCTGACGCTGGCGATCGCCATTGCGTTGTTCGTGTGGGCGGTCCAATTGCCGGTCGAAAGCGAGAACTTTCCAACCGATCGACGTGACCAATTTGCCGTGTTGTTGCGATTGCCTGAAACCGCGACGATCGAGCAGACCAACGAAAAGGCCAAGCAGGTCGAAGGAATCATTCGCGCGCTCAGTCCGGTCGCCGACACCGCAGACAATCCCAGCCAGCGATTGCGATCGATGCGGACCTTGGTCGGCGGCGGTGGCGCGCGATGGCACCTGAGCTGGGCACCTGAATCGCGTCAACCGAATTTTGCTGAAATTTTGGTTCGAACGACCGACGGCCGGTTCACGCCCCAGTATGCCCAAGCGGTTCGCCGGGCATGCGAATCCGGCGACGAGAAACGGGGAATCCTGCCCATTCGCGGTGCCAGTGTGGTGCCCAAAGAACTGGGCTTGGGACCACCCAGCGATCCCCTTGTTTTTCGCGTCATCGGCGATGGCTTTGCCGATATCAAAACGCTTCGTAGTTTGGCGACGAAGCTAAAGCAGATCGTGCGGAGTCAGCCGGAAACCTGGAACGTTCATGATTCCTGGGGTGCCTCGGGTTATCAATTGGACGTTCAACCCGATCCGGATCGAGCGAACTTGGCCGGTGTTACAAACAAACAAATTGCCGAAACGCTGCAGGCCTATTTCAGCGGTTTGCAATTGACGACGTTTTTGGAAGACGACGATCAAATCCCCGTCTTCTTTCGATTGAATCCGGAAGACCGGTCCGACGTGCGGGGGCTTCCGACGGCTTATGTCGAAGGTGAACGTGGCAAGATCCCACTGGAAACCGTTGCGAACATCGAATCGCGTTGGGAACCCGCCAAAATCGAAAGACGCGACCGAAATCGCGTGATCGAAGTTCGGGCATCCATGGAACCGGGGGCCCCGGGCAATGACGTGACCAATCGAATCTTTGCATCGCGGGAAGTTCAAGCGATCATCGATTCGCTGCCACCAGGCTTTCGCGTCGAAGTCGGCGGGGCGGTGGAGGATTCCGTCACGTCGACGCGTCAAATGTTGACCTCGTTCGGAATCTCGTTTTTGCTGATCGTGCTGTGCCTGGTGTTTCAATACAACGCTTGGGCGAAGCCGTTGATTATTTTGACGACACTGCCGATGGCGTTGATCGGCGCGCTTCCCGGCTTGTACTTCACCGGTAATTTGATCGGCTTCATGCCGCAGCTCGGAATTTTGTCCCTGTTCGGAATTGTGCTGAACACGGGCGTGATCTTTGTTGAATTCGTCGATATTTTGATCGCCGAAAAACGCTCGCGGTCGTCTCGTCCCGGTGCAACGATTTCGGGTTTGACCCGGGATGAATTTCGCGATTGTTTGGTTGCGGCAGGGAAGATGCGAATGCTTCCCATTTTTCTGACGACGTCCACGACCATCGGCGGTCTGATACCGCTTGCCCTGGGCGGGGGACCGCTGTGGACCGGACTGGCGTGGACCATGATTTTCGGATTGACCGTCGCGACGGCGCTCACGCTGTTGGTGGTCCCGGCAATCTACGCGATTTTGGTGGAAACCTTTGGCGTTCAACCGATCGCGGCGACGTCGTCCACCCCGGCGAGCGTCGTTTCTCCGGTGCAAAGCACGGTTGGGATTGGGTCGGCATGATCGTCGCGATCGCGATCGGAATCGCGCTGACCGTTGTTTCCATCGCGGTGCACGCGACGGGCACCGCGCTGCTGATTCGGCGGTTGCGTCAGCTACGGTGGCGAAACGAGCAAAACAAGCGCACCCCGGGTACGGCTGCGACACCGCATGATCCCGTCGGCGACGCCCTTGAATTTTGGACGCCCAGCTTTCGACGTCACGTCTGGACGCTCGCGGAAACCGCGACGGTGCTGCTGCTGTTCCAGCTTGCCGAGGTCGTGATTTGGGCGATCGTCTATCACCGGCTTCCCGACGACGCGTCACCGGGGACTTTCGAGGACAGCGTGTATTTCTCTTTTGTCACCTTCACCACGCTGGGCTACGGCGATTTGGTTCTGACCGGTCATTGGCGCATTTTGAGTGCGATCCAGGCCGCCGCCGGAGTCTTGATTTGCGGCTGGAGCACTGCGATCCTGTTCGCTGTGGTGCAGGCGATTTGGAGCGACCGACCAAGATGATCGATTCGTGGGTGTGAATCACGCCACGCCCTCCAATCGCTCGGTCGCATCGCCAAAGGCGGGCAAGTTGACGCCCATGCGATCCATGATCGACAGATATAAACCGCACAATCGTCGCTGGTCGTCGGGGCGGTCGGTGTAGTCGAGCACTCGTCCGGTTTCCCAAGTGCCACCCAACCCGCCGATTTGAACGATCGGCACCTTCGAACTGTCGTGTTTTTTTCCCGACCACATGTTGGACATAAACATCAACATCGATTGGTCCAATACGTTCGTGTCACCTTCGGGCATCGCTTGTAATCGCCCGGCAAGGTACGCGAGTTGTTCGTTGTAGAACTGGCAAATCTTGAGGTAGTCGTCAGTCGTGTCGCGGTGCGAGGCAAGGTGATGTGCCAGGCGGACGTCCAAAAACGGATAAATCAAACCGGATATGTCGCGGCACAACAGCAGCGTCGCGATGCGGGTTTTGTCGGTTTGAAATGCGGTCGCGATGATGTCGCACATCAACCGCATGTGATCGCGAATATCCTCGGGCAACCCGCTGTCGGGCCGCGACATCACGGTGCCTTGTTCGGCGGCTTTGACTCGCCGGCGGCCCTTTTCCGACAGCTTTCGCATTCGGTCAATTCGAGTTTCCATGTCGCGGACGCTGGACAGGTATTCGTCCAATTTCGCGCGGTCCGAAACGCTGACCTGCCGCTTCAGGCTTCGTGCGTGTTCACCCACCCTGTCCAAAATGCTTTTGTTTCGCATTGACCCGCGGTTGCCGAACAGGCTGTCGAAGGCGAGCGCCGGATACGTTTCCATGGGCACCGGTGACGTCGCGTTTCGCCATGAAATGTGCGAACTGTACGCCATCGAAAAATTGGTCTCGTGAAAACCCGTCGTCGGCTGTTCGCACCCGAGTACCAAACTGGGTTGTGGCGTGTCGCCACCGATGTGTTCGGCCAGCACCTGGTCGACGCTGATCCCGCCGCGCAGCTGCGAACCTTTTTGCAGTGCGGCGCCCGAAAGCAGGTTGCCGGTTTGGCCGGGGTGGATGCCGACGCCGACGGCCGCTTCGTTGTACAACCCCTCGATGTAGGTCAATTTTTCGCGGAAGGGTTCCAGCGGCTTCAGGCAGGCGCCCAGTCGCATCGATTCGCCTTCCCCTTCGGCCGACCAATGGTTGTAGGCGACCCCGTTGGCCATAAACAAAACGGCAAAGCGTTTGGGCAAGCCGGCGCGGGTGTCACCCGACCCGCTTGCGTCGCCAGACCCGCTCGCGTCCGCGACGTCGCCCCACACGGGGACCGATTCCAGCCACGGCAGTGCCATCGCGACGCCGGTGCCGCGAAGCAGCAATCGGCGTGACAGCTTGGCGGCGGCGACTTTGGAATGAACCTGGTTGTTCATGGTTTCGTGAACCTGTTCTTTCATGGTTTCACCTGTCGATGACGGAATTGCGGGCTTTGGACCACACGCCAAATCAAGTTTCGGAACGAATCGTTTCCCGACCGAACGTCGCCGACCATCGCGTCGACAAGCGGTCGGTCCGACAGAATCAGACTGCGTCCCAGTCCATAGGCCAAAAGTCGCTTGCAAAACGTTCGGACAAAATCGGCGTCGCGTCCCTGACGCAAGTATTCACGCAGCCCATCGACGCCGTCGCGGTCGATCTTGTCGGGAAAGTCGGCTTGCGTTTGCACCGGTCGACCCCCGAAATCCTTGTCGCGGATTTGTCCGATCGGGTCGTAGGCTTCAAACACCAAACCAAATGAATCGAATTTGTCGTGGCACGTCGCGCAACTGGGGTCGGCACGATGCGCCGCCAACAGTTCACGCAATGTGCGGTCGCCGAGCTCCGATTCATCCTCCGGTAATTCCGGGACGCCCGGTGGCGGGGCGGGAATGCTGGTGCCCAGCAGATCGCGGACGACCCAGTAGCCGCGTTTGACGGGACTGGTCCGCAGTCCCGGCGAGTGCTTTGTCAAAAACACCGCCATCGGCAACACGCCGCCGCGGCCATAGCGATTTGCGTCGGCAATTTTCACCCACGTGCCCTCCGGTGCGGCGTCTGGAAACGGCATCCCATAGTGATCGGCCAGTGTCCGATTGACGAAAGTGTCGTTGGCGTACAAGAGATCCAACACGCTTCGATCGCTATTGATGATGTCCTGCAACAGTCGCACCGGTTCCTCGAACATCGCCGCCTTGAGCGATTCGTCAAAGTGCCGGTATCGCTGGCGGTCGACGCCCTGATGCTTGGCGAAGTCGTGGAATCCCAGCCAGTGACCGCCGAATTCCACCGCCAAGCCACGTGACTTGGGGTCATCCAGCATGCGTTGCAGCTCCGCCCGCAACACCGCCAGATCACGCAGCTCCCGCCGGTCGGCCAATTCACGCAGGCGATCGTCGGGCATGCTGGACCACAAGAAATAGCTCAAGCGGGACGCCAGCGAAACATCGTCAAGCGGCACCCCGGACGCTGTCGATTCGAGTTTCTCGGGGCCACGCGAATCCGACGCGGACAACTGGGGTTCCGAGGTCGGCGTGATGCGAAAACAGAAGTGCGGCGAAACCAAGACGCTCACCAGGACATCGCGAATCGCCTCTTCGTGCGAAAAACCCTGGTTTTGAACGAGTTCAAAATAGAATTCGGTCAGTTCCCTCTTTTCGGCTTCGGTCAACGAGCGGCGGAACGCCCGATCGGCGATCCGCTCCAGTGCAACGAGATGCATCGCCACCGCTTCACCGCGGGCCGCTTCGACCTCGCGAATTGATTGTTCGACTCTTTGGAAGTGTTCTTCGATCGCATCCAGCGTCGTTTGATCCGCGCCCAAACGCTTGGCCTTGGCCAGGTAGGCGTCGCGAAGACCGGCGATTTTTTCCGGGCTGTCCAGATCCTTGTCGGCGGCTTGAAAGGCGTCGAATTCCGCGTCGACCAAATAGCGTCCTTCGGCCCTTTCAAACCACACAAAACCGGAATGCTGCCGGCTGGGCACATTGGCGACGAAATTCAAATCGAACCACAAATCGTTAAGTCGCCGCCGTTGATCGTCGTTCAACATCAATTGGACCAGCGGCTGATCATCGCGGAAGTAGCCCATCATGCTGTGAAAGCCGGCGCTCAGCAGCCGGAACTCGCTCTCCTTTTCGAACTCGGTTTGTTTCCGTCGCTTGACGTATTCGCGGCCACGGCGATCGACGAAAAACCGATCCGGAAACACTTCGCAAAACGATTCAATCGCGGCTTGAGATTCCTTCAAGTCTCGGGGACTATTGCCGGGCGTTTTTTTGCCCGGACTCTGCGCCGCCACCAGGGCGCGCCACTTGTCCAGATCGGGCTTCATCCGGTGGCTCGCCTTTTGGCGATTGCGCCACAGCACCAGCGGCTGGGAACCGCGATTCATGCCCTCGACCCGCAAATGCGGAAATTCAAACGTGAGTTGTTGACGCAGGTCACGAATGTCTTCCGCGATGGCCTCGATCCGCTCGCGATTGACCGTATTCGATTCGATGCATTCGGAAAGCGATCCAAGAATCGGCCGCAGCAAGACGCTTTCCTCTGCCGAAGTGTCCAGCCAGCGATTCACCCGCTGCAGATAAGTCGGACTCAGGTTTCGATTCGCGGCGACGACGGCTAGATCGGGGGCAGAACGCCGTTGTCGAAATTCAATCGCCGCTTGCAGATAGTTCGCGATGTCGATATCGAACTGCGCATAAAAATCGACGATCCGCTGGACGCAGTAGCGGTCGCGATCGGTGTCCGTCACGACCGGATGCGGCGCGAAATGCAAGCCCGACGATCCGAGAATCAAGTGGTCGGCCACGGTCCGCGCCGCGGCAATGTATTTCTCCAACAGTGCCGGCGTCATCATCAGCGACTCGCCGGTGTTGGCAAAGCCGGCCGGATTGGTCGGATCCACCGGGAATGTCTTCGCGGGTTGGATGTCGACGCCGGTCAAATCCCGAATCGTGTGGTTGTATTCGGCGACGGAAAGTCGATGGGTCAGCACGATACCGGGCTGACCGGCATGTCGCTTGGCGTAGTCGTCCAGGATGTCGTCGACCCAAATCGTGACCTGCCCACGTTCGGCATCGTCCAACGAATCCCCCGAATCTTCGGGCGGCATTTCGCCATCGGCAACTCGTCGGCGAACCGTTTCCCAAATCGGGTAATGTTTGACGACATCGTCCAGCGTTTTGAATGCGGTCAGGTCTAATCCGCCTTGAGGATCGTCGGGACCGTGGCAGTCGACGCACCGGCTATCGAGCATGGGAAGCACTTCGTCGCGAAACCGGCTTTCGAATTCGGCCGTCTGGTTCGGCGTCGACTCCGAGTCTGGCGGACGTGTTGTCGGCGAATCCGCGATTGCACCGGGCGTGATCCAGCTGGCGAACATGATCCAGCTTGCGACCGTGATCAGGCCTGTGCGGGACGCGAAGCGTTGCGAAAACCGGAGGCCTTGTGGAAGCTTCAATTGGCGTGAACTTTCGCGTCGCATCACTCGTTAAGTCGAACAGCGTGGTGGTCTCGGGCAAGCAGCTGGGCTTGAGGCCTCGTGGGGAAAGATCCCAGTAGGAATTGTACCCGAAGCCGGATCACACCCGGAGAATCGATGATCGCCAGGGCTTCACATTTTGACGTAGCCGTTGTTCGCCAGAACGTAGCCATTGTTCGCCAGAACACGGAACCGCCCGGAATTTCCGGCTTCTGGCGAAGGCTAGCTACCTGCCATCGCTTCGCGATTGACGTGCGGGCAAAACGACTCCAGCGTATCGCCGCCTCTCCGAGGCGAAACAGAGTCGCTCGCCTCTCCGAGGGGAATACCACTCGCTCAAGTGCCGAAGGCATAGCGTGTTGTAGCCCCGGACAATCGTGCCCGCCAAATGAATCAACCAGGTTCTCGGATTAAAAATGATCGAACTGCGTGTACGGATTTTTTCTCGGTTCGATTCGCTCTTCTCGAACCAATTGTTCGACATTCCATGCGGACAACGTTTTTTTTGGAAGAAATTGTTCGCCCCCGCGTTTTGTTGCCCAGGACAAAATCGAATCTTTCTTTGCAGCCGACGTGCATAATCGACGACGGTCGGGTGTGATCCCCACTCTGCCTAGGTCAAGTCGATCGGCGTCAAAGCAGGTTTGAACCGTCAGATCGGGATGTGTTGCCGCATGGGTGTGATGTGTACAAGCCTGATGCAGCAATTCAAATTGGTCATCCTCTATCGAATAGGCTTCATCGCGTAGTTTGGTGGCCAACGCCGCGCCACGAGCCCCATGATCTGGATCGGCGTAGTTACTCAAACGCTGCGAATCATGGAAGACGGCAAACAATGAGACGACCGTTAGATCGGCTCCATTTTCCTCGGCTAGTCGGATGCCATTCTCGTAAACTCTTGCCCAGTGGATCACGCCGTGGATGCCACCGATATGCAACGGATAGTGTTCACACAGACATTTCAAAAGGTTCTTCAAATGTTTGGTCCTATCTTGTTCCAACGACGGTTGATCGAATCGCGTTGCACTTACCCACAGCGAGCGACGAATAGCCACATTCGAATGCCTTACCACTGACTACGGTATTGCTCGGCGATTTTCTCCAAGCGTCGAACTTGTTCCGGGTGGCTGGCCGCTAAGTTCGTCGCTTCACTGGGGTCAACATCCAGATTCGAAAGCCAACGCTCGGTCGGCAAGCGCCCGCCATCGACCCACTCCTTCTGTGCCGCCGACGTATCGCGAGGGTGACCGATCAACTTCCAAGGTCCGGATCGAATAGCCCACTGTGGATGTTTCCCCGCACCAAAGTGCCAATAAAATTGCGGACTCTTGCCCGGCACGTTCTTAGACAAAACATCCACGACGGAATCGCCGTCCAAGTTGACTTTCCGATCATTTGTATCGGTGGGCAGCGGCACATCGCAAAGCTGTGACAGCGTCGGCAACCAATCGCATCCGGTCAGGAACTGATCGCGTTTTTCGCCCGCCGGAAACTTTTTCGGATAGCGAACGATGGATGGCACACGAATGCCTCCTTCAAACAGCGAAAATTTTGCGCCGCGATAAACGCCCGCATCGCCGCCGCCACCGAACGCTCGCGTCTCGGTGCTGTGTCCGTGATCGGCTTGAAAAATGACGATCGTGCTGTCGGCTTGGCCCGAAGCGTCAAGGTGACCCAAAACCTTGCCGATCGTTTCGTCCATGGTCGACAAGAAAGCGGAATACTCGCGACGTGGTGTCGGCGTCGATGCGTAATGCTGCAGCCATCGTTTTGTTCCTTGGTAGGGATAGTGCGGCGAATTGAATGCCCAGTACAACAGCCAAGGGCGATCATCTTTGGCGTCGATAAACGATCGACAACGTTGCTGCATCAAATCGGGAAAGTACTCGCCGCCGCGAAACACCTCGTTGCCGTTTTCAAACAGGTCGTGTCGATTGGGTCCGTTCCAATAAAAGAAGTGCGAATAGTTGTCGATGCATCCACCGAGGTGTCCAAACCAATCATCAAAACCTTGGCCGCCGGGGTTCTGCGAATCGCTGTGGCCCAAGTGCCACTTGCCGACCTGTCCGGTTCGATAGCCGGCCGCGGCAAAAGTCTCCGCGATCGTGACCTCTTCAGCATTCAATGCGCCGTTGCCGGGTTGACCCGCACGGACGGGAAAACGCCCGGTCAAGAGCCCGACACGGCTGGCCGAACAAACCGGCGCGGGCGCATACATCTGGGTCAGCAGCAAGCCGCCGGCGGCAAGGCGATCCAGGTTCGGCGTTTGCAAATTGTCTTGGCCCAAACAGCCCAGGTCCATCGTGCCCAGGTCGTCGGCATAGATGATCAGAACATTGGGGCGTTTCGAAGCCTGTGCGCTCGCAAGCGGATGGCCAAACAGCAGAAGAACGAAAAGGCCGAGGATTGTTCGAATCATGTAAAGGTTCAGCGAAGAGACCGGCATCGGCTCGAAAGCCGATTGGGTAGCCATCACTGGTGAGGAGTCGGATCGGACGGGTGCTTCCTGCTTCTCGTGAAGACCGGCTACGAACACCAGGCTACAGGCGGTGATGCGACTTGCGAATCCACTTGCGTCGACGCCGCAACATCAACGTGCTCGTGCCAAGCATCCAAATCGTCATCGTGGCTGGTTCGGGAATGGCCGGTGGCGGTGGCGGCGGGTTGCCGCCAAAGGTGAAGGACGCGGAAAGCGCGGACGCGTCGCTCTTGGGAGTGATGTTTACCAGCGACGAACTTCCAGCACCAAAGACAGTCGCCGCCGTCGTGCTTTGGCCCGGCCTGTCATCACGACCACCGATGTTGAAGGTGACTTGGTCTCCGCTGCCCAGCCCAAGTCCGCTGTAGTCAAAGGAAAGCCGGCCAAACAAAA
>JBCCRW010000008.1:0-36611 GCA_039201055.1 Planctomycetota bacterium
GGCGGGGTGATCTTTCGGACGTTGCAGTCCGATGGGGCATTGATGAGCGATCTTCAGGCGTCGGCATCGGGCACGCCCGACCCGCCAACAAACGAACAGGTCGCGCCGCCAAGCGATTCAGTATCGCCGGCAAATGATCTCATCCCGCCCGACGATGCAGCGCCGGGCGATGCAGCGCCGGGCGATGCAGCGCCGGGCGATGCAGCGCCGGGCGATGCAGCGCCGGGCGGCGACGCGGAGATGGACCCCATTCCCACGCCAGCGAGCACCGCCGCGATCGATGCCCCGGCCAAGCCGGCCGATTCGATGCCAAGATCCGAAGCCGACTCGAAGCCGGCCGAAACGTCGTCGCCGGATGATGGGCTGCAAAAACTTCAATCGCTCGCCGAGCGTGTCGAGGATTTTCAGCAGTCGTGCCAAAAACTTCTCGCGCAAAGTCATCAAGTGAACCAGCGGGTGAGTGATTTGGTCGCCGCGGCCGAGAACGGCGTCTCGTTTGCCGGCGAGGTCGTGCGGAGTTTCACCGAACTTGATTCCGTCGAACGTCTTTTCGAACAATTGGACGACGACTTGAAGTCGCTGGAAAAACTCGGTGACCGGCTGAGCCAAGACGTGTCCGCGACCAAAGCCCCCGATACGCAGGACATGGACACGCAGGACTTGTTGCAGGCGACCCGCACACGGTTAACGCAAACGCGATCGAAGTTGAGCATCGATTTTTCCGCGCGTGAAAGTTTGGCCAAGCTGCGTGCTCGTTTGCGGCAACGCTGGGATCTGGAACGAACGGTGAAAGTTCGCATCCGCCCCAATCAGGGCGAGCATCTTTATGAGGCAAGGATTGACGATTTTCCAATCCCACTGGAAATCCCAGATGCAGCCCTCGACAGGTATGAAGGGCGTCACTTCATCAAGCTTCAGATCGGCGGAACACCACGGCGCGTCAACAACGATCGCGAAGCGGATGAATCGGGCAGTGCCCTCAAGTTTTTTTTGACGAAGACCGACGACAGAACGATCCTGTATTGCCATGCGACGGTCCTGACGCCGTCGGGCCGTCCGCGACCCGGGGATCTGGTCGCGCTGCAGCCACTCCGGCAGTACCTCTCGTTGCTATCCGAAACGTCACGCAAACGCGCCGATAGCCAAGTCAAGGCACGGGAATTTTCCAACCAACTTGAAAGCTTTGGGAAATGGGCCAAGCGGCAGAAATTCGGACCTGGCCCGACGATGATCAAAAAGGCGGCCAAGACCGTTTTTTATAAGCTCCTTGAACAAGCCAAACCCGACGGAGATTTGGCGTTGTTTCTTGATCCGGCGGGGCTGTCCACCAGCGGTGCGGATGCGGTCGCCGGGCAGCCACCGGCCGATTTCAAGCTGCTGTTTGATCTGCTGCAAGCCGATTCGTTTTCGCGAAGTGGCTTGTCTCTTGAACAAGCCCAACGGTATCGCGAGCGGCACGAAAACATGCTTGTCGAAATCCAGAATTTGCGGCAACAAGTCGACAGGACCGCCGGGAGACGCAAGTCCGCAATCGAGACGGAATCGATGAATAAGTTGGTCGATGCCTACGCGGCCTACGCGGATTCAATGGTCGATTTTCTGGTTCAATGGATCCAATTGAACGAACATCAGCGGTCGATGTTGGAATCGTCTCCGCGCCCCAGCGGCGAAGCGGAAACCCTGCAAATTTTGGACGCCACATCGGACGCCGATCAAGCCGAAGTGTTGGGGGCCTTTCCCCTGGACCTGTTGTTTGAAATTCAATTTTGATAGAGCACCCGTGACGACTCCTTTTCACCAACGCATCGCCAACTCGCTGGATCAAGCCGCGGGCATTGATGAATCGGCAATGCGTTTGCTGGCCGAGGAATACGATGATCAAGTGCGTCGATTGAATCGGCGTTTGGAGGACACGACGTCACTGCTGCGACAGGGCTTGCGCAGCGAGGCGATTCGCTTGGCCGAGGGGCCACCTTCGTTGATCGATGCCGCCGTTCTGCTCGACACGCCGCGATTCGAGGAATGGACCGAAGTCCTGTTGTTTCTGGGCATCCCCGCGCCACCGGCGATCGACCAGGATGCGGTCGATGCGGTCAGCGACGCGATGGTCGAAGTTCAGCCCATCGAAGACCTGCTCAAGCGCCAGCGACAAATGGTTTTGGCCCACGCCTCGCTGGCGGCTCGATTGCCCATCTTGCGGGCGATTCGTGACCGCGACCCCGCATCGGCCCAATGGAGTGAGGATCTAGACGCATGGGAAAAGGTTCGCTGCCAACAATTGCAGCAAGAGATTCCGGCCGCGATCTCGAGCGGCAATGCCGACGAAATCCGCCGTTTGGCCGCCGAGGTGCAAGCGGATCGTTGGGATACGCCTCCACCCCCAAGCTTGATCGAATCGATTCAAGCGGCCGAGCGGGAGATTCAATTCCGTGGCGTCTTCGCAGATCTGGGCAAGGCCGCGACGCAGATATCACAGGCCTATGAGCGTTTCGATGAATCCGCCACCCGCGACGCGGCCGGCCGTTATCGCGCCGCCAATGCCAAGCTGGTCTCCATCGCCGCCCCCGCACCTCCACCGCCGCTGCCCAGCGACATCGCTGATTTAGCGCAAGCAGGTCTTCAATGGGTCAACGATCTTGATGCAGAGGCCGAGCGTGTGCAACAGCGCGGCGCGGCCTGGGCCGGTTTAGAAACCGCCATCGAAACCGCGTATCAAGAACGCCGCATCGCACCGCTGGAAACGGCCTACCAAAAAGCGGCCGCGTTCGGCGATCCGATCCCCGACGAATTGCTCAGCCGTTATCGGACCAGCACTCGCGAATTGCGACTGGTGGCCACCCGGCGGTACGTGCTGGGGCTTACATCGGCGGTGCTGTTTGCGCTTTTGATCGCCGTGGGCACGTTCTTTTGGCGACGTTCGGTCAATCGAAACGCTCGGATCGACCTGGTAAAAACAAAGCTCACATCCATGCTTGACGCGGAGCAACTCGAGACCGCCGCCAACTTTATCAAGGATGTCCGCGACAAGGATCCCGATACTCTGGGCCACCCCGACGTGGCGTCGTTGGTCAGCCGTCACGCGGCGATGTTGGAAACCGAGACGCTGCGGGCCGAGCGGTTTCAGGTCGACCTACAGGCTCTAAAAATCCAAGCCGATTCCGAACTGGACCCCGGTGACGTTGCCGCGCTGGAATCGGCTGCAAGATTGGAATCGGAAAAGTCGGCGGTGTATGCGATTCAGCGGCGTTTGGGTGCCTATCAATCCAAACAAATGCGGGCCCATAACGAACGGCTACTAAGCGGACTTTCGCCCTTACAAAAACGCTTGGATGCCATCCGCAAGTCCACCACCGGCACCGCGCTCCAAGCCGCTCAGTACACCACCTTGGCCGATGAATCCGAATCTTTGGTGACCGACATGAAGGGCCTGATTCGCACAAACGATCAAGCGGGCACGGATGCCAAACAAACCGTCGAATCTCAAATCCGGCGGGCCCGCGACCTGGCCATGAATTTGAGAAACGCCGCCGCCGGCCAATCCGTCCTTGATAGGGCGATGGCGGAGGTGATGGGGGCAAAAGATCGAGATGCGCTGTATTTGGCCATGCAGCAGTACATCAACACCGACGAGCGGAACGCAACGTCCATCGCGTTTCGCGAAGCGTTGCAAGCCAGGCCGCTGCAAGAGACGGCCGAATTGTGGAACGAATTCGTCGACTCCACCGCCAACCTTTTATCACCACCCTATCCGCCCGAAGAATTCGACAAAGCGCGGCAGCTGCACTCGCGTCTTCGTGAAAAGTGTGCCAGTTTCCCCGGCAGCATCCCGCCGCCGGTCGCCGATGTTTTGCGCGATTACAAGCTTCGCGAAGAAACCTTAAACGAATGCATCAAAGGCATACAGGCGATGCCGATGGGTCAATTGATTTCGTTGTTTGAAAAAGCGGGCAATCGATACTTCATGTACGAAACTTTTTTTCAACGAAAAAAGGGAGACTTCCCACTCGATCCGAACGGCTCCGCCCGCATCGTCCGCGGCGATGTGGTTCATAAGACCGATGGAGCGGTTGAAAGAAAAAGTCTGCGCGGTCCGTTCCGAATGACACGCGAACCAAGAGAGTCGGTGGACGTCACGCTGGCCTATATCAAGGCAAACCGCGACAAATTTCTGGTGGATTGGGAAGACCGTTTTTCCCGCGCGATCATCGCGCTCCGCAAGCGATCGCGTCTGGAACCGGCCATCCGGGAAATCCTAACGCAACGCCTGCTTGCCGCGGCTGCGAAGGCAGACAAAAGACTCAGCAACCGAGTCAAAACCGCCATCGATGCCCTTGAACGCGAAAGTTCCAAGCACCAGGTGTGGTATGAACCCAGGGATCCAAATGTCGAAATGGCCAATAACGTCTTGGTCCAAGCCGTCTATCCCCCGCTGCAACAGGCCTACAAAGAGCGACGCGACATTGCGGGCGGCGTCAACCAACTCAAGAAGATGAGAGTGGTTCCGGCCGGCTGGCTAAAAAGCGAACAAGGAAAACATGCGGCCATTTGGTGGCAAGATGCCAGCAACGTCGACGGATTTGTCCTGTCCGTCAAACGCGACCAGAAAGATCCGAACCTCGCCGCCTGGGTGGTCGTCGCGAAAAAAGAAGGCCCCACGCTTCGCTGGTCACCCCAGGCCGATCAAGTGGGCACTGGCGGAATCTTATATTTTCAATCCGCATCGGCCGGCAAAGCCAAGGCCTCCGCGGACGCGAGAAAAAAGAGTCAGGTACCGTTTGCAGGAAACCGGCCCGGCCCTTCGGTTGCTTCACACAAAAGGTACCTGGTCGCTTTGCACAAAAAGAACGTGGGTGCTTCGCACACAACGTACCTGACCCTCTTTTCCCGTTTCCCTTAATCCGTCGTGATCATCCCGACTTGAATCCGCTTTGACGAATATGAATTCGATCGAATCCGCTAGCCGATATTACGTTCGTTTCAAGGGGAAACGCATTGGCCCCCTGGAAGCCGAGAAGATCGTTTCGATGGTGCGTCGCGGACAGCTGACCCGTCGCCACGAACTTTCTCGGGACGGATCGTCTTGGCAACGTGCCGAAAACTTTCAAGAGTTCTTTGCGAGCGACGGGCAAGCCACGGATGTTGCCCCAGCCAATCCAAGTTCCAACGGCGTCGCCGGCGACAGCATCGCGGGTAACGGGGACCCGAATGGCGATGCCGGCGTGTCCAGCACCAAGTGGTACATGGACGTTGACGGAAAGCCCAGCGCGCCGATCAACGAAGCGGATCTGCGCCGACAACTTTCCGCCGGCACGATCCCATGGAACACGCGGCTGTGGCATGAAGGGATCACCGAATGGACCGAAGCCGCCGAGTTATTTCCTGAATTGGCATCGGCAGCAGCCGCGGCACCCGGCGGCCCTGGCCAAACCGGCGGCGCGATGATCGATCCCATCTTGCAAGAAGTGGTTACCGCAACGCGGTCGTGGACGCTCACGCTAAGTGTTTTCTTCTATCTTCTTTCCGCCGCTCTCCTGGGCCTGTGCGGGCTGTCCTTTTGGGAATCGGTCGGTGCCGGTGATGATACGAAACGACCCCTTTGGGTGATGCAAACCGCGTTTTTGTTCTTCGGCTTTGGCATGAGTCTGGTTCTGGGCAATCGTGCCGCCAAAATCACCGGAGCCATTGGGGCGGTCCAGTATCAGGCCAATACCGCGTCGCTGATACAGGTCGCTCGAGCCGTCCGCTCATTTTATGTGTTTTGCGTGGTCGTCGCCGCCGCGCTCGCGCTCATGTTCTTGGTCGGATTGAAAATGTACCTGGGCGACGAATCGGCCTGATGAATCAACCCATCGAGTTTTATATCCCGCCGCCTGTTTATTAAAATTCACCGCTTCGCAAAAACGCATATGACCACTGTTTCAAATCCATCACCGAATTTTGGGCCGACGTCGAACCCTGTCGATCAAAACGCGTTTTCCGACCCGAACGATCGCCCCTTGGCGGCGTGGCGACGTGATCCCGAACGATGGTTGGGGGCCCGGGTCAGCCGGGGGACATCCGTCAATACATCGCTGGCCGGATTGGTCGCCGCAATCCTGACCACGATCTTTTTTGTGTCGCTGGCATTCACGCCACCGACGACAGTTGGCGATATGTTGCTCAATCGCGGCCCCACACAATATGCCGCGGTGTTCCTTGGCTTTTGGTGCGTTGTGATTCTGTTGGCCAAACGCCGCAAACTGGCGATCCAGCGGCAAGCACTCAAGCACGCTGTGATCCCCGATAATCATGAATTTAAGTTGACGCCCGAGACGGCGACGGTGATTTCACGACGGGTCCACGAGTTGGCCGATGATCCCGATCAATTCTTGGTTCTGAACCGAATCTTGGTGGCCATGCGAAGCCTGGAAAACCTGGGACGCATGGAAGAGGTCGACAAGGTGCTGCGGTCGATCGCGGACCGCGACGAATCCGCCCAATCGACATCATTCGGAATGCTCAGTGGTTTTTTGTGGGCGATCCCGGTCCTCGGTTTTATTGGAACCGTTTTGGGACTCGCTGCCGCGATCGGCAACTTCGGCGCGGTGCTCGAGGCCGAAAAGGATATCGATCAAATTGTCCAGCGATTGAAAGAGGTCACCGGCGGTTTGTCCACGGCTTTTGAAACCACTTTGGTGGCCTTGTTGATCGCATTGGTGCTGCAGCTTTGGATCTCGTCACAACGCAAAAGCGAGGAGGAGTTTTTGGATGATTGCCAGGAATACTGCTTGAAGCAGATCTTGAGCCGCATGCGTTCGGGGAAGGATTTGGAACCGCCGGTGCCGCCCGCCGCCATTGGCGGTGATTCACGCGGAAACTCGGTTCGCGATGCCGCCGTCGACCCCCGCCGCGCCGCCGCCGTCGACCCCCGCCGCACGGCCGCGGCGACCGGTTCGGCGTCCGTGCAATGAGTCGTCGATCCTCGCGTGTCGCGCTTTCGTTCTTCGCGTTCCAGGACATCATCACCACGGTTGTTGGCATCTTTGTGCTAATCACGCTGTTGATGATCCTGCAAATTTCGAGTGCGGATTCAATCAGTGACGGGCCCACGGGTGACTACCAGGCGATTCTGGACACACTGGCCGAAATCAAGCAATCCAACGCGGCGTTAGAACAGAAGCTCGCCGCGGCGCGACAGCAGGCCGCCGACGCCGACAAGGGCATGGCACAAACAATTGGCCGCAGTCCGGAATCGCTACAGGACGAGCTCAAAAATGCTCTCGCGGCGTTGTCGACAGCCCAGCGTCAACTCGAAAATACGCAGGAACGGGCCAAACGGGCCGACCAGGAATTGGCCGACCTGCAGAAAGAAACGGAGCTGGCCAGACGCGAGGCGGAGGGGGACGCGGCACAAACTCAGGAGGAGATCGATTCGATCAAGAAAAAAATTGCCCGTATCGAATCATCGTCGTTTCCGATTTTTGGCAGCAAGCTTGGCAACGGCAAAAGCCTGTGCGTGATCCGTCTGGGCGATCATCCAAAATCATCCACCAAACACTCGATTCGCGATTCAGCGACAGCAAGTGTCATGGAAATGAAATCGGTCGACGAGGTCATCGCCTGGGTTCGCGGCCGCAACCACTCCGGCCGCCACTTTATCCTGCTGGTCGCCCCCGGCGGTGCGGATGACTTTGATCGGCTGCGTCCGCAAATGAAGCGACTCAGTTTTGGGTTCGAGGTGATCGGAAGCGAGGACGATTTGACGATCGACTTTCAACTCGATGAAGCACCGCCAACCGGTGCCGATGGAAATTCGACCGGAGACCCCGCATGAGCCGGCGTCAAAAAGAGGATAAGGATGACGGATTGGATCTGTTCTTGGATGCGATCTGCAACACGTTCGGTGGCATCATCTTCATTGCGATTTTGACGGTGTTGATGTCGATGTTTCGCGAGAACCAAGACGACGCGAGTCCCCCGCCCGCGCCTTCGACAGATCAGTTTCGCGCCGCTCAATTGGAACTCGACGCGGCCGCCGCTCGCTTCGATACGCTTACCGCGTCTGTCCGCGCCCTTCGGGTCGCGCCCGGTGTCGAGGTCGATCCGCGACTCGCCGAGTTGGTTTCACAGATCGAATCGGCCGAAGATGATCGGGTTGATGCACAAAAAGAGCGTGCGGCAACCACGGCAAGGATTGCCGACACCCGAGAAGAAATCGCGGAGCAAGTTAAGGCAAGAGAAGCCGTCGGCGACGTTGTCGAAGCGGCCGAAAAAGAACTGATCGCCGCAAAGTCCAAGTGGGATCAAACCAAGGAAGCGAAAATCGAATCGCTCAGCGTGCCGCGAGAACGCTTCCTCAACGCGGCCCGTGGCATACTTTTACTTAAACACGAAAAAGTCTATCTGGGAAGCTTGCCCGAAGACCCCGCCGATCGGTTCCAAGAAGGATTCGTCAAGGTGAAAAAAACGAGTCCCACGAGCTATGAATTGACGCCAAGGCCGGCCAAAGGCATCCGCTTGGACAGCAAGCGGGCGGCGGCCGCGTTCAAAGAGGTCGCTCGGCGGCTGCGGGGCCAACGGTCACCCATCATCATTGTGGTGTGGCCGGACAGCTACAAGTGGTTCCCCAGCGTCCGCGAAACGCTAAAGGCCGAACGCGTGTACTATCAACTGTGGGTTCACAATGACCAGCCGCACGTTGACGTTTCGATCGGAATGGGTAGCCGCAGTGCGCAATAGAAAAGCTGGCGTCAAAATGCTATCGGGCGTTCAACACGCCTGCGAGCGAACCTTCAAGCTGCGCGACGGGACTGTTCGTAGATTGCCGACGAATAGACTTCGCTGGCTTCAAAATTCCCCTTCGTTTTGATCGGGGAAATGACCCCGGCAATCTGTCCCGTCGCTTCGCCAATGTCGCCGCCTCGGAGGACCGATTGAAGCGCCGCGATCACGCCGGCAACTCCAGCGGATTGTCCAAAGTGTTGCTTCAAACTACGCAGAATTCGTCCGCGTCGCCAACTTGGCTTGCCGACGTCGCCCAGGTCTGCCACGTGAACTTCGCTTCGCGGGGCCAGCGTTGACCGCCAACCGGCGGTGGCTTGCAGGTGGCGATAGGCATAGGTCGCGATAAGCGGATCGGTGGTCGCGCACGCGCGCGTCAAGCTTCGCAGCACCTCGCGACGCCAAAACGACGCGTTCAAATACACGCCCAGACGTCGGTCCTCGCCGCTGGCGGCCCGCTGGCCGGCATCCAACGGACGCATCAAGCCCGCGGCCGTGTCTCGCCAACCCGCCGCAACAATCTCCCCGTCGCGATCCGTGCGGAGCACCGGAGTGACCGATGCGACGTCAAAATCTTCGAAACGTCGCAAGGCATCGATGGTCCAGCCTTCGGTGGCTTTGGCACCGCCGGCAAGCACATGGACGTAGCGGCCCCAGGCGGCATCGCAGCCGGCGGCGATCCCATCGATTAATCCGCCGGAATCCGAATGCACAAAGCGAACCTCGTCCGCCAAATCGAAGGGGTCCTGATACCGTCCGTCGTGGACCACCAACACCTCACACGCGGGCGGCTGGTTTTCCAAGACGCTAAGCAGGGTTTCCTCGAAGACTTCCGTCGCCGCCAAAACGGGCAAGACAATCGAAAGACGCGGGGTGGCAACCGTTGTTTTCACCGCATAAGTTCCATCTAGGCGGGTGGCCGTGCGTTCGAACGTTTATTTCGGACCTGCGCGTCGGGGCAGTTGAGGTGATTCGATCGACCAAGCGGTCGATTGGCAACTTCCGGTGGCGCGCCCTTATCCGCCGCCGTTCCAATCGTCAAAGTTTCGCGGGTCATCACAAATTCATGCAAACGCGTCCTCTCGGCCAAAGCGGAACCCAGGTCAGCTTGCTGGGTATGGGAACTTGGGGTATCGGCGGCGGCTGGGGGCCGACCGATGATGAACAATCGATCCGCGCGATCCATGCGGCCATCGACCATGGAATCACGCTGATCGACACCGCCGCCGGGTACGGTGATGGGCACAGCGAACGCGTCATCGCGCGGGCCCTTAGCGGCATGTCGCAGCGGCCCATGATCGCGACCAAGACGCCGCCAGCACCCGGCCCGTGGCCCCCGTCACCGTATTGCCGTTGGCAGGATCGCTATCCAGCTGCGTATTTGCGTGACAACATTCACCGACGGATGGAATTGCTTGGCGTCGACAAAATTGACCTGCTGCAACTGCACACTTGGACGCCTGCCTGGAACGATGACCCACAACCCCTGTTGGTGCTGCGGCAATTGCGTGAGGAAGGCAAAGTGGATTTGATCGGGGTCAGCACACCCGAGCAGGATCAGGGCTGTGTCATTCAATTGATGCGGGATGGTCTGGTCGACGTCGTGCAGATTGTCTTCAACATTTTTGAACAGGAGTCGGCGGCACAAATACTTCCCGTCGCACTGGAGACGGGTACCGGTGTCGTTGTGCGAGTCGTGTTGGACGAGGGTTCGCTCGGCGGCAATTTCAATTCGGAAACAAGCTTCCCCGAGGATGATTTTCGCCATCAGTTTTTCGCGGGCGACCGACTACAGCGAACGCTGACGCGGGTCGAGGCGGTGCAAAGTTTGATTGACCAGGCCGGGCTTGGTGAAGATTACTCGTTGGCCGACGTTGCAATCAAATTTGCCGCCGCGCGGCCCGAGGTTTCATCCGTTTTAGTTGGAATGCGATCACCGCGGCGTGTGCAGCAAAATGTCGCCGCAATCGGCAAGCCCGATCTGCCAGAATCCTTATTGGAGGAATTGAAAAAGCACCACTGGCGCCGCGGTGTTTGGTACGCCGGGAAGTAGCGCGTGCGGCTAACCCAACACGTTTCCGAGCGATTGGATTTGTTCATCGCTGGGGAATTGTGTGACGCGAAAGCGTGCCGGGTAATAGCTTTCGTCTTTTTCCATGAGCTCGCCGGCAACTTGCAGGACATGGTCCCACTCGGCCGACGCAACCGCATTGTCCCCGTCGGCAAAAAAGACATATTGCGTTTGCGGAAGAAGCGTTTCGACTCCCCGGCCCCAAACGCAGTAGGATTGCATGGGGTCATTTTCATCTCGTTGAATACCTGAAAACGATGCGATAAACGCGGTCTCATCAACGACGCCTGCCAGGACACGTTGTTCGAGCAGTGTCTTTTGTTCGTCATAGAGTTCCGCCAAGAAATACGTTTGTCGCACTTCGAAGTCTTCACGAAGGGCATGATTCTTTGGCGGCACCCAGTCATGCCAGACGCCGTCGCGCCTGATCATGGGCAGGGGACAAAGCGGACGTTGGGTGTCGTCTTCCACCGCTTTTGCACTTAATTCAAAAAGGATTTTCAAAGCGGTCGCGTCCTTGCTGCCGGCAACCATAAACGTCTCGCGATTGGGAACCATCGCGATCGCGTCACCCTGTAAATCGAATGATTCGATGCGTTTGGATGCAAGCACGCGCGATGAGTCATAAGCGTCGCCGGTCATCGACGAGAACATGTTGTCGCCAATCTTGCCAAACGCGGTCGTTGCATCGTCGACATTTTGGATGGCGATTTTCATTGCGTCCTCAAATGACACACCCCATTCGGCGAGGCAATCGGGTGTCAGGCTTCGCATCGCGTGTTCGGTGTCGAAGACGATGCTGGCGATCAAGTGCGACCCAACGGGCAGGTGAGGAATGTCGATCGCACTTTCGCCGGAAACCTGGCTCTTGAGCTGCGAAAACTCGATGATCGAGCGATTCCAGATCTTGGCCCGAAGATTCAGTTTCGCGTCCTCGAAATCATGGGGCAATTCCGCATTGCGTTCACCAAAGACGGCGGCAAGGATCTTCAGGTGGTCCTGCCGATCCGCCTTTTTCATTTTGCAGTGTTCGGTATACAGGTTCGCGAGATTCACGATCCCGCCGCCATCGACTTGCCGCAAATTGAAGGCTTCGCTGTCGTACTCGAATTCGATTCCGTACGTGTCCGCCACAACACGGATCATCTGATTTGCAAACTGATCTTTTGTGGGCTTTCCAAAAGCGAACATGGGCGCGGCTGTAGCAGGGCGGAGTGCGGAACCCACAGTTTAGCATCGCAGAAACACTCAGTAGCCCTGCCTCTCCGAGGCGAATCGTCCTCAGGCGTTCACGGGCTCCGCGTTTTCTTCGGACATGCCCGCGTACTCTTCGGATCCATCCCCGCAATGCTGCGGTGACTCCGGTTGGGCGACCCCACGTAAGGTCGAAATGTCGCTCACGTTGGCGATCACGCGTTCGTCGTTTGTCCCGACGGGGCCAAAACGATGAATTCGGCATCGAACCCAAACCATTTCACCACCGTGACGCGACCAGCGAAGCTCATAAGCACGCGCTGGCTCGCCGGGTGCGGGCACCAGGGATGCGGCGTCGTCTTGCCCCGCCGCGGGACACCACTGAAGTAATGATTTGCCTTTCAGTTGGTCCGCATCACAACCCAGAATCGCTGCCATCCCGGGATTACCCGATTGGATGATACCCTGGGTGTTCAGCACCGCGATGCCGTCGTCGACGCTTTGGAAGACCACATCAAACGCTTCCGCCTCCCGGCGAACTTGTTCGTGAACTTGGTGATTGTCGGTGACGTCGTTGACGACCGAAAGGATGAGTTGCGTTTGGCCGTTTGCATCGGCGACCGGGAGTTTGCTGTATTGCAGTTGCACGCTTCGATTGCCTACCCGCATGACGGCGCGTTCGTTGCGTTTGGCCGTGCCCGTGTTGATGACCGCCCGGTCTTCTTCCATCAGCATTTTCATGGGCTTGGGCCAACAGGCGCGCTCCCGGGCGTCCACGCCAATGACTTCGGATGGCATTTCGCGACCCAGCAGTCGCGCGAACTGGTTGTTGCATCCGATCAATTTACCGTAGCGATCGCGCCAATAGACCGCCTGTGGAATGTTCGCCAGGATCGCTTCAATGGGCGTGCCGATTTCGCTCTCTTGTTTCGCTTGGCGGCGAGCCGGGGCGTTGGCAAAATAAGTCACCCCGAGAATCGTTCCCAGCACCAGCAAGAAGATGCCCAAAGCCGTCCATGCCATTGCCGCCGGCAGCGCAAACATGGCTTCGATGACGACGATGCAAAGGTAAAAGGCCAGCGGTGTGACGACAGCGACCAGCAGTGATTTCCACCACAACGAGTCTTGAAAGAAGGTACGCATGGGATGAGCGGTTGGGTCCTGGGCGAAACCCAACGAAGGCTGAGAGAATCGGGGACAATGAATGACTAGGTCACCCTGCGGGCCTTGCGAAAACGGAAACGCTGAATTGGCCCACTCGCGACAACAGTTTTGTCCGCGGGGCCCAATGTGCTGGACAACCCGAGGATTCGTTAAAATCGGTCCGCCTTTCGCATCCTGTTTCAAATCCAGCTGACGACACCGATCTCATGAAATCGATCACCCCCCATCCCATTCCGCACTCCCAATGTGTTCCCGCCAGTCCCACAGTCAATGCTGCTGTCAATCCCGCCGTCAATCGACGCCGCTTCACATCGGCTGCGGCGATCGCGAGTGCCGTCGCGGCCGTGTCGTCGACAAATCTTGCCTGGGCCGATGAAGATTCAGACGCCGCGGGCGGGCCGGCGCCATGGCTTCGCAAAAGCGTCAAACTGGGCATGATCCAGCAGGGGACGATGGCTGAGCGTTTTGAAATGGCCAAAGCGGCCGGCTTCGCGGGCATCGAACCCAACGTCCCCGTCTCCGGTGATTTCAAAGGTCCGCTGTTGGAAAACGTGACCATTCAAGAAGTCAATCGCGCGATCAAGCAAACCGGCATCCCCGTCGACGGCACCGTCGGCGGCTACCACTGGTCGCAGCGACATTCGGACCCGGACCCAAAGGTACGCGAAGTGGCCCAGCAAAAATTGATTCGCGGTCTGCGCGAAACGCGCGCGATGGGCGGGGACACGATGTTGTTGGTTCCCGGCCACGGCCAGGATGGCACCGAGGCGGAGGTCATCAAGCGGTCCAGCGAAGCGATCCGCGCGGCGCTGCCGGTGGCCAAGGAATTGGACGTCAAGATCCTGATCGAAAATGTTTGGAATCGCTTTCTGTACGTTCACGACGGGCCCGACGATCAATCGGCAAAGCCACTTGCCGACTATATCGATTCGTTTGAATCGCCTTATGTCGCGATTCAATTCGACATCGGCAATCACTGGAAGTACGGCGACCCGGCGAAGTGGATTCGGACCTTGGGTTCACGGATCGTCAAGCTGGACATCAAAGGTTTCTCGCGTCAAAAAAACAAATTTACGGATATCACCGAGGGCGATATTCGCTGGGACGAAGTCCGCGAGGCCCTGCGTGAGATCGGCTTCCGTGGCTGGGTCGCGGCCGAAGTCG
Source organism: Planctomycetota bacterium (assembly GCA_039201055.1). Classification (GTDB taxonomy): domain Bacteria; phylum Planctomycetota; class Planctomycetia; order Pirellulales; family Pirellulaceae; genus Rubripirellula. The sequence continues at coordinate 14,354 of JBCCRW010000008.1, forward strand.
GTGGCGGCAAACTGCAGCGACTCACCAAGGTCGCCAAGCAAATGGAACAGGCACTCCGGTGCAACGATCCGGTGAACTCCTAGACGAATCGAGCGAACATGGAGGAATCCCTCTTTGGTGAAGTGGAAGCCGCAAACCAGCGTTCCCATGAACCGCTGGCATCACGAATGCGGCCGCAATCGCTGGCCGATTACGTCGGGCAGCAGCACATTCTTGGCGATGGTGCTTTGCTTCGCCGGATGATGCAGTCGGGAACACTGGGTAGTTTGATTTTGGCGGGCCCGCCGGGCACGGGCAAAACAACCTTGGCACGGTTGATTGCCAAGGAAACCGGGTGCACGATGCAAACGCTTTCGGCGACCAGCAGCGGCGTCAAGGACGTCCGCGAGGTCCTGCGTTGGGCGAGTGATGAAATCGCGGCAGGCGGAAAGCGGCCGATTTTGTTCATTGATGAAATTCATCGTTTCAGTCGTTCACAGCAAGACGCTTTGCTGCCCGACGTTGAAAGTGGCACGATTTCGCTGGTCGGCGCGACGACGGCCAACCCGCATTTTGCAATCAACGCGGCGTTGCTTTCACGCAGTCAGGTTTTCTACCTGGAATCGCTTTCAGCCGCGGACATCGCATCGCTACTGCACCGCGCCCTGTCGCACCCACACGGACTTGGCGAAGCACCCGAGCGAATCAGCGATAAAGCGATTGAATTTCTCGCCACCGCGTGCGAGGGCGACGCGAGACGAGCATTGACGACGCTCGAGATCGCTTGTGGGAGCACCCCGGTCGGCCAGACCGTTTCGAAACAAACGGTTTGCGCTTCGCTCGGGTCACGTTTGGCGGGCTACGATGCCACCGGAGACGACCACTATGATTTGGCCAGCGCATTGATCAAAACCATTCGCGGTAGCGACGTCGATGGTGCGATCTATTGGTTGGCGCGGATGCTTGAGGGTGGCGAGGACATTCGGTTTCTTTGTCGTCGGTTGGTGATTTTGGCAAGCGAGGACATTGGCAATGCGGACCCGCAAGCGTTGCAAATTGCCGTTGCGGCCATGCAGGCGTGCGAATTTGTGGGTTTGCCGGAGTGCCAATTGACGCTTTCGCAAACCGTCGCGTATCTAGCGCTTGCACCGAAATCCAACGCCGCCACCCGGGCAATCGGGGCGGCCCGCACCGACGTCCGAAACCAACGAACCATCCCCGTGCCCAAGGCCCTCAAAGATGCACACAACGCGGGTGGCAAATCGCGGGGGCACGGCGAAGGCTATCGATCGGCGCATCACAGTGAAGATGGATTTGTGGCGGCGGACTTCTTGGGGCTCGCGTCTCCGTACTACTTTCCCGTCGATCGCGGGAACGAAGCGGAACTCAAGATTCGCCTCGAAGCAATTCGCCGACAATTGGGCGTGGAAGTTCCTGACGAATGAATGAACCCGCCGCGTTCAATCGCGAAGGTGCACGATTCGCAGTTCGTCCGGGGTACACGGAGCGTCGTGCATGTATACTGGTTAGGTGGTAACGGACGGTCAAAGGGGGTTAAAAGATTAGGGGGTTAAAAAATTAGAACGGGACTTGGGTACATGTACCTAAGAAGCGTGCTTCATCCTTCCCGCTCGAGAAACCTGTCGGGCAGACAGAGTAAGCAGCCAGATGAGCTTTGCTTTGTATTTTTCTGCCCTCTGTCTTTCTGCCGAATCTCGACCGCCCAGGGCCTCCCTTCGGGACCAACAACCCGCCGCGAAGTGGCGAAAAGATATCGCCGTGGTCGTCAGCCCATGGAGCATGATTTCCACCCGTCCACAAAGACCCGCAGAGGCGACAGGGTCCGCAGGGTGGGTTCCACCAAGTTACCGACACCAGGTTGATTTCTCGGAACGCGGAACTTGTGCAATTCAGGATGCGTTTGACGTAGAGCTAGGTTATTCACTCAGCTTAAGAATGAAGTCGTCGCCGAACTTCTGTCGGCAGATCGAAATCGGAACACTCACACTCGTAGCTCGATCACGCCCGTTACGGGCGGTTTGGCAGCCAGGGCGCGGTTGTGGCGGCGGCGATCCGGCGCGACCGCGCATCGATCGCCAATCATGGCATTGAAAGACGCGCAAGGCTCTCCGGAATGTACCATCAAAAAGCAACCGCTTTCACGGATGACCAAATCTCGAAGTGCACTTCCCTTGATATCCGTCCCCGATCTTCCATTAAAAGAATCTGCAATCAAATACCCTCAGTCATATTGTATGTGGACGACACATCATTAGTGGGCAGTTACGGGCTTCTTTAACGCAGCTTTCACTGCTTGTGGAAGGAGGTTCGCAAGATCGGGAGCAAGCTGGGAATGGGCACTTTGTAGCTTTTGGTAAGCCTTGCTTGAATGATCGACACCGTAGAAGTAGAAACCGCGATGGACTGTCGCAGCAAACCAATTTTCTGCTTCCTCGGCGGCAACAGCTTGATCTAGGTGCCACATCATTTTTCGCCAGGTCAAGCGTTGACGTCGCACTCTTTCGGTGGGCCTGTTAGGAAATTCAAGATCGGCGAGGACCACGTTTCGCCCGTCCGAGAAGGCTTGCCAGCGGCCGTTCGGAGAAACCGTGCGGGGGCTTCCTTTGTAAGTCCACGGTGGCTCGGAGGTTTCTTGCGGCGCTAGCCTTCTCCCTGACGAAATGTCCCATGCGTGACTGCTATAGCGGTATCCCGCTCTCCTCTGGGCCGCCATGGTGAGTAGTCTGTCTCCGCTGATATTGAATTTAACGGCATAGTTTTGGTGACCCTCTGGTTCTTTGATTCTCACGATCTCGCGGCCTGTTCTTACGTCCCAGACAATGTAAGTGCCTTCGTTCCCGGCCGACGCGAGTTGCGAACCGTCGGGGCTGAAGTTGACCGTCACCACCGACCGTTTGTGAAGGCCCAAGACGCGTGAGCTTAGATTCTCAATGTCGAAAATCTTCACCGTACCGTCGACAAATCCCGCCGCAACTTGTCGACCGCTGGGGGAGAAACAGACGTTTCCGCTGACGCGGTCGGAGTGGTCCCCAAGAAGCTTGAATTGCTCAAAAGGCCTCGCATCCCACCCATCTATTCCGAATAAAACGCGATCGTAATCGTCCGTGAATCTCGGGCGATCCCAGCCATTTCGTTCGACTGGTGCAGATCGCAGTTCTTCCCCCGTCGCTGTGTCCCACAGTTGAACCGTGTTGTCCAAATCGTACGCCCGTAACGTGACTATGCGCAAATCATCTTCGCCAAAGACCAAATCATCAGCACCACTATTAATCACTTGTATCGAGCTGCTGCTTCCACTGCAGCTCCAAATCCGAACCGAACCATCCCAACTTCCTGATGCAAGTCGCTGTCCATCGCGATTGAAGCAAAGGCCAGATACCCGATCCTTATGTTCGCGAAACGTTCGCCTCAAGCGTCCGCTGGTAGCATCCCGGAGCTCGATTGGTCCAGTTGACCTGCCGACAGCCAATAGTGCCCCTCGAGGTCCAAAGCGAATCGCCGCGACCTCTTCGTCTTGCTGATCCAGTAGAAAGAGCCGGTTCCCTGTTGACAGATCCCAGCACGCGATGGCCCCTAATTCGCCAGAGCAAGCGAATCGATCGCCTGATCCAAAATCTGCAGACCAAACGGACCCGGACAAACCATCGGTGTCGAGCTCACGTATTTGCTCTCCCGTTGTTAGGTCCCATAAGCTACCCAGGATAGACTTGTTAGCTCCTCCCCAACTGAAGAACCAAATCAGATATTTTCCTGACGGACTGATATACACCCTGTCAAATAGGCCTCGCCGGCGTTTCGGTCTGTCCGAGGTCAACGTACACAAGTTCTTGCCGTTGCCGTCGAGGACTTGAAGTTGATTGTCCTGAAGTATTGCCAGCTTTCTGCCATGCGGATCGATCGCAACAACAAGTCCGAACAACTCCGTAGCGGTCTCGCCCGTGGTTGTTTTGATGATTTGAATCGATTGTTTTGCACCATAGGCATGGGGTGGCAGCGCGTGTGAGACAAGGATGTGATCGCGGTTCGCCAGATAAAACCAACGGGCACGTTTCTCGCCTTTTCCCTTGGGCAACCATCGAAACTCCGGTGGATCGGTTACATCCCAAAGCCGTACAGTCTTTTCCGATCGGCCGACCGAGGCTATTCGACTTCCATCGGGGCTAAAGGCAAGATCGCGAATCTGACCTCGATGTCCACGTAGAGTTTTTGTCTGTCGGCCGTCGGTGACGGACCAAGTTCTCAAAGATCCATCGTCGCTCCCTGAGGCAAGTTGGGTTCCATCAGGGCTAAATAGGAGGCAATTCACAGGCTTCTCGTTTCCTTCCAACTTTTGAACGAGTTCTCCTGTCGCTGCGCGCCAAATCCGCACTGAGGCCCGGTCTCCGGTGGCGATAAGATCGCCCTCGGGACTGTAGCAGACGCTTTGCACATTGTCGTCATGGTCAGTGAGGACTCTTTCAACTTCACCACTGATTAAGTCGCTGATCCTCAGCCTTGTTCCACTGCCGTAGGCGAGTTGCTTACCATCCGGACTAAAACAGAGACAGGATTGGTAGTTCCCAGCTTCGAAGGTCATTCGGGGCTCAGAACCGTCTCGCCAAACCTTGATTTCACCGTTTCCCAAACTTGCGATGAGCGATCCATCTGAGCTAAATCTCGCGTTGGACGCCTTATCATGCTTCAGCGACTGTACACAAGTTCCCAAATCGACATCAAAGACGTCGACTGTTCCGGTGCGACTAGCGGTCAAAAGTAGACGCCCGTCCGGACTGAAGTGGATGCTGTTAATCGAGTTCCTCGCCTGAATCCGCGACTTGAGCGTCCCCAACACAGCGTCCCAGAGAATGATGGACCCGTTGCCTTCCCCCGAGGCAAGTGTGCGCCCATCGGGGCAGTAGGCGATACAATTTGGGGACGCATTGTGACCGTACAGGGTCAGCTGACTACCTTCAAATTCCCTCTTGGCCAAGTGATACTCAAAACCTTGGAACTCGGGATCAATGCGTTCTAGAAACTCGTATGCATCTGCGGTACGACCAGCCTGCCAGCGAGCCATTGCCAGAAAGTAGTCAGAGCGAGCCAGGTTCGAACGAAGTTCGTCCTGCTGCAACTCGATCGATTTCTTCGCCTCACGTGCGTCGGCTTCGGCAGTCTTGGCTTTCCGCGACTCTTCGCGGTACTCATTCGCAAGTCTCCCATTTTTCTGCGCGAGCTCTCCATTCTCACCAGCGAGCCGGTTAGCATAAAGATACAGCCCGCTGGTGACGATTAGTCCTCCCACAAGCACGAGGGCCGTAAGTCCACCTGCCACAAATAACGTGCGATGTTTTCGAAATGCCTTGCCGAAGCGATAACCGAGACTCGGTGGTCTTGCCTCGACGGATTCCAGATTCAGGAAGCGCTGGACATCATCGGCCAAAGCAGCGGGCGTTTCGTACCTTCGTGTTCGGTCTTTCTCCAGTGCCTTCACGACGATCCAGTCTAGATCACCCTTCAAGATAAGCTCAAGCCGACGTGGGTCCATCTTTCGCTGGTCCGAAATTCCGGCGATTTGTTCGCCGGAATCACTCAATCTTTGGCTCGGACGGACCGCCTCTTCTTCGCGGATAATGGCCAGAACCCGATCGAAGGCCTCGCTGCGTAGCCTTTCCTTGGTAATCGGTGTTGAGCCAGTCAGCAACTCGTAAAGGATAATTCCCAGAGAATACACATCTGTCCGAGTATCCACATCCAGGGCGTTCATTTCGGCCTGCTCGGGACTCATGTAAGCTAACGTGCCTACGACCTGACCGTATTGGGTGAACAAAGTCCGATCCGTTAGCCGGTTGTTATCCTGCAAAGCTTTAGCAAGACCAAAGTCGATCACCTTGGCCACCGGTTTTCCATCATAGAGCGTCACAAGAATGTTGGATGGCTTGAGGTCTCGGTGAACAATGCCTTTCATGTGAGCATGCTGGATAGCCCGGCAGGTTTGCACAAAAAGCTCTAACCGATCGTTCGGATTGAGTTTGTTCCTGTCGCAGTATTCGGTAATTGGAACACCCTTGACCAATTCCATCGCAAAGAACGGTCGACCTTCGTCGGTGAGCGCCGCGTCCAAAACTTTTGCGATGTTCTGATGGTCCATCATCGCGAGGGCCTGCCTCTCAGCTTCGAATCGAGCCAGGATCTCTTTGGACGGAGTATCGTTCTTGATTATCTTAAGAGCAACGCGTCGCTTTACAGGCGTAGTCTGTTCGGCCATAAACACTTGCCCCATTCCACCCTCCCCTATCGGCTGCAGGATTTTGTAGGGGCCAATTTGCACTGGGTGATCAGCGAAAGCTTCTCCGAAGATGCCTGGCTCGTTAGCTTTTGTAGGTTTCAACTGGTCCACATCAAATTCCGCTTTGATGGCTTCTGCAAAATCGGGAAATCCCTCGAGATATTCTTCTTTTTTGGGATTCTGTTCGTCTTCCTTCTTCAGGGATATTTCGATCCGCAGGAGCGCCGCGAAGAGTCTTTGGTTGGCACCGTATCTCACCAAATAATCGCGCAGACTTGGTTCTCTTCCATCGCGGTACTCAGACTCGAATTGTCTTGCTAAACGTTCAATCATTTTGTTTTAACTGAATGATTCGCTGATCTGTTTCTCCAGAACAAAACAAGAACCCGATGGTCCCACAACCACAGTTCACAAACCAAAGCGACAGACCGGAGACAGAAATGAAGTGTTTTAGAAGAAGGCGGAATGTTAGAACCTTCTTGGGCATCGCGGTCACTATCAGTTTCCGATTCTAGAACGCATCCGAACCAAGTTCACCCGAAACAGGCACCCCGTAGAGGTTAGCAGATCTGGATACCTCTGTCTCGCTGCATGCGAAAGCATCATCTTGCACTTGGTGCACTTAGGGGCAATGCACTTACTCGGGGAGGCTGGAGGCATACCAGCAGATTGAGCGGCTTATTATCCCCGTTTTTCCTCGAATCAAGCGATTGTCCGGTTTCGATATGCTCGATCAGCGCGTCGGGACTTCTGTCCACCATGCACGCGAGAATGATGTCCGGTAAGCGATTGCAAAACCCGGGCATGATCATGCTGCCAACACGCGTAAAACTCGCAAAAAAGCTATCGACCACGCTCAGGTCAACTTGGTCCGGGTGCATTCCCGCGAAAGCAGAAATGTGATGTCCCGGATCGCACTCCAGTGAAAGAGGGTAATAAAATTTGGTGGTTAAAAACTGGCCGAGTCAGCAGAATTCGTGGGTTTGATTTGGCTCAGGAAGCCTTTCGAGCTGGTGATAAAGGGCGATTTCAATGGTTTCACGCGATTTGAAACTCAAGTCCTTTTTGATCGCGAGTTTCGCTTTGACGTTTATGTACTGACGCCACATATCGGTGCAGATAACCTTCAAGCTTTCCAAAGGCAACTCGCGGATGGTCTTGAGGAAGCCGCGGAAAATTTCCTCGGTTGGATCTCGAGCGATGTACCATCGGCGAAGACTACGTAGTTCAATCCGTTACACCAGGGGGAAGTAGCGGTGTCCTCGTTCGTAGGCGATCTCGCCAACATCAATGGCCTCGATGTCCCCGATCGTCTCCTTGATTAATCCAAGTGCCCAATTTGGCAGACGGATGCGAACTCAACGGCCTCCCTTAGCTCGGCGTGGAACGAGTGATCAAGCCATTTATCGACGTCCGACAAATCCATCGTTTGATTTCTCGGAATGCGGAACTTGTTCGGTTCGAGATGCGATTGACGCGGTGCGATGGCATTTTCTAGCGTCCTCACCATGGTCGTCCCGCGCCGTCGTCTGCTGAAATTGCTGTCCGCCGCCTGCCTGGGTGCTCCCGGCATTGTGGCTTTGGGTGGGTGTGCGCAGTGGAAAAACGATGCTGCCCCGGAAGACTCGTTGGTGTCGGCACGGCGGCCCCCCACTTTATCCGAACGTGCTGCCAAATCCGAACGTGCACCGGTCCGGGTCGAGATTGAGGTGTTCAATTTGGTCGGCGACGTCGCCACCAGCGAAGCGTTGCGAGTTCTCTGGCAAAGCGTCGACACCGCATCGTTGGATTACCAGGGCCGCTCGCAGTTGGGTGCCAACGGAATCCGCATGGGAGTGCTGCGGAATGCGGAAATGCTGGCAAACGTTCGCAAGGCGACGGCCTTGGATACCGATGGGGTCGAAGGCTTCTTGGCCAGCGCCGATGTTGTGGGTGAATTGAGTCGTCGTGGCCAGCGTATTCCACTTCGTGTTGGGAAAGCTCATGAGTGGCCAACACGACATCCGATCAGCGGCAATCGCACCGTGTTGGTCAAACACGATGGCGAAGTCCTGGGCCGGACCTTGGTCAATCCGCAGCCATGTTTGACGCTGTTTGCAAAACGATCAACCAGCGACGAATCGGTGCTGTTGACGATCCGCCCAGATATTGACCATGGCGATGCCAGGCCAAATTACGTTGCCAGTGAATCGGCGATTCGAATCGATTCCAAACGCGAACGGTGGTCGCTGGACGAACTAACGCTCCGCTGGCGTGCCGTCGAAGGCGAGGTGCTCATCCTGGGTCGAACACCCGACAACGCACCGCTGGCCGACTTGCTGTTCCAAGCCACGCGTGCTGATGGCGTTGCCGAAGAAACGCTGCTGGCAATCCAGTTGCTACCACGCTGATCGATCGCGACTTGTGCGCTTGGCGTGCCGCACGTCAATCGCGAAGCGATGGTATTGCACATCAATCGCGAAGCGATGGCAGGTTGTAGCCCCGGACGCAAGTCCGGGGTCATGAGTCAAAACGAATCTCAAGTCGCGGAGCGACGACAGGAACAGGCTGCTGGGTGCCGTGCCTTCGGCACTCAAGCGAGTGGGATTCGCCTCGGAGAGGCGAGCTACTCAGCTACTTTTTTGACGCAACAAATGCAGCGTTGCCGAGCATCACGAATGGATCGGCCGGACGATGATTTGGTTGCCGCGTTTGGCAACGACTTTGACATCGGTCTCGGAGTCGACATAGTTGCCTTCGGTGGTCACGTCTAATAATTCGTCTTGGATCCAAATCCGGCCCACCGGTCGCAACGGGGATTCAGTTCTTCCCACTTCGCCCACTTGGACACGTTCCCATAACGGGACGGCGTTATTGGGCCCCGTCATACCGGTCGACCCGAAAACACCGGCCGGCTGCGCCCCGTCTTCGATCACGATTGTGGATCCACCACTGGGTGGACTTAACGCCAAGCGGCCGAAGCCGGGTACACGCCCCAAATAGGTCGCCAGCGACGCAAAGGCAATAATGAAGACGATCATCGCCGCCAAAACGGTTGCGATGTCCCAACCCAGATTCGTCCAGCGATCGGCGCCCTCGCCCAAGAAGCCTCTTCGTGACGCCATCACCAACGACGCGATCAACAGGCACGCGCCCGAGATGCCTGGAATGCCAAAGCCGGGGATCACAAAGACTTCCAAAGCGATAAAGATCAGGCCGACCACAAACAAGGTGACCTCGAACCAGCCCGAGGTTCCGCCCAGAAAGCGGCTCCAAAAGAACAGGCTAAAACAAAGCGTGCTGGTCAATCCGCCGATGCCGATGCCCGGCGCACTGGCCTCGAACAGCAACGCACCCAACCCCAGCACGATCAATACGAACGCCATCACATCGGTATTCAATACCCAAATGACGGTGTCCTGCGTTGTCCGCTGGTAAACGGGAATCGGCGTTTGGACATTCAAGATTTCCGCCGCATCGTCAGGGTCCGTAAAGTTGTTATTGGCAAATCCCAATTCGACCGCGCGGGCACCATTGACGGTGAAAAACATTTCCTTGCCACCCTCGCGAACGGGCAGCCCGCGCTGCCAAGCGGCCTGGTCAGGCATCGATTCCCATTCCCGATCGGTCACAAATCGCTCGGTGCCGTCGGCCTTATTCTTGATCGTGAAGACGACCAGATCCTTGTCGACCAGCTTTTCGGCCAGGGCCAGCGGGCGGCCCGTTGCCTGGGCAACGTCGCGGACTTTCTGAGCCAGGACGCTGCGGCTTTTGGCTTCGGTGTATCGATAGGCGCCATCGGCGCCTTTGACGATTTCACCGGCGTCACCGATCCGAGCGTCTTTGCGAATCAGAATGCGGTCGCACGCCAGGGACAAAATGGCCGCACCGCTGATGGCATCCTTTTCAATCAGCGCGACCGTTTCGACATCTTTGGCTTCCAACACCATGTCGACCAGATGAAATGTTGCGGGCACCTCGCCGCCGGGCGAATGGATGTCCAGGATGATGACCTTGGCGCCGTCGGCGATGGCCTGGTCAAACTTTCGCTCGATCATCAACGCCACGAAGCCGGAGATCGTTTCGTGCAGCACGATCTTGGCCGCCTTTCGTGGCCGATCCGGATCTTCGTCACCGCGAAAAATCTGCGTCCGGGCGGATGACGGCGTCAGCAAGATCCCCAGCATGACGGTCAGCGTGATCGCGATGGCGCGGATCGAGTCGCTGAATGGAAAGGAGGATCGGATTTCGGGAATCATCGAACGACCAAATATTGCGAAGCGGCCAAATGGTGCAAAGCGGCCAAATGCTGCAAAGCGGCACAATGGCCTCCAGTTTAGGCTCAATTGCCACCTAAACGCGTCGCCAAAAATGAGGCGAAAACAGGACCAAGACACTGAATAGTTCCACTCGGCCGAGCATCATCAAGAGCGTGAACAAAAGTTTCGCACCGGTCGAGAAGCCCGCGTAGTTTTGCGTCGCGCCGACGACTCCCAAGCCCGGACCGATGTTGTTCAGCGTCGCGGCCACGGCACTGGCGGAATCCAATAATTTTTCGTCCGCCGTCGAAGCCGATTCGAAACCCTCGCCGCCCCATGTGGAATTGGGTTCAAAGGTGACCAGCAGCATCCACGACACAATGAAAATCGCGAGGATCAAACAGAAGTAAATCACGATGCCCTGGACCACCGATGGGTCTTCGACAATCTGGCCGCCGACGCGAATTTGACGGACCATGCGAGGCCGGTGGGACTTTTCGACTTCGTGCTGAAGAATTTTGTAGAACAAAACGTGCCGGATCACCTTCAAGCCCCCGCCGGTGCTGCCCGCACACCCGCCGACAAACATCAGCAGCAAGAGCATCCCGCGGCCAAAATTATTCCAGCGATCAAAATCAGCGGTGCCGTAACCAGTCGTCGTCAGTACCGAAACGACCTGGAACAGGCCATAGCGGAGGGCGCTCGGCAGCGTGTCAAACCCTTCATCACCGCTGCGGAAGCCAAAGAACACGACCGCCGCGGTCACCCCAACGATGATCCCGACATAGGTTCGAAATTCGACGTCGCGGAACAAGACCTTGGGCGAATCGAGCAGGGCCAAATACAACAACGTAAAATTGGTTCCGGCCAGAATCATGAACAGCACCGTGGTGCTGTCAATCAACGCACTATCAAATTGTCCGTGGCTGGCGTTGTAGGTGCTGAACCCGCCCGTCGCCATGGTGCCAAAGGCATGGCAGATGCCGTCGAACACCGACATCCCTTCGGCGATGTACACAACCGTCAGGACGACATTCAGCAGCAAATAGATGGCGGCAAAACGCAGCGCCGTGTGTTGCATCCGGGCCATCCCGCCCTCCTTCGACGGGCCGGGCATCTCCACCCGCATCATGGCTTTTCCCGCCGACCCCTGGCCAAGAATCGCGACAAACAGAACGACGATCCCCAAACCGCCGAGAAAGTGTGTCAGCGAACGCCAAAACAAGATGCAGTGGGGCACCGACGAGGGCGTTTCCAAGTCGGTCAAAATCGTGGCACCGGTGGTCGAGAATCCCGACTGGGATTCGAACAACGCTTCGGCAAAGCTGATGGGACGCGCGGGGTCACCCGTTTTGACGCCGGCAAGATAGAACGGCAATGCGCCCAAGATCGTGGCCATGACCCAGGACAGGCCGACAATGGCCATCGCTTCTTTGCGAAACAACTGGCCGCGACGGCCTTGCCGCCCGACCAGGAACAGGACCGCTCCAATGACGATGCTGATCGCCATCGATGCGAGCAGCCCGAAGGCGCCAGCGGATTCAAACTCGGTGGCCGCCGGTAGATATGTTCGCTTCGCCCAGCCCGGGAAGGCGGCGGGCAGCGAGATGGTCATCGAGGCGCCGATCAATAGGCAAATGATGCCCAGAAAACGGCATAGAAGCCAATAATTCAAGGTTTAGGATCGGTCGGAAATCGAAGCGTAATTCCGCTCGTTGGACCCGGTGTAAATTTGACGCGGTCGGTTGATCCGGAAGTTCGGATTGGCGTGCATTTCCCGCCAATGGGCGATCCAGCCAGGCAGCCGACCGAGGGCGAAGAGCACCGTAAACATTTGGACCGGAATCCCCATCGCACGATAAATCACACCACTGTAAAAGTCGACGTTGGGATACAGCTTGCGTTCGACAAAGTATTCATCCTGCAGTGCAACTTCTTCAAGCTTTTGAGCGACCTCGAACAAAGGATCGTCCAGGCTTAACTTTTTGAGCAGCTTGTCACACGACGCCTTGATGATGGTCGCCCGGGGGTCAAAGTTCTTGTACACACGATGCCCAAAACCCATCAGCCGGAAGTTGTTGGATTTATCTTTTGCCATGTCAACATACTTGGCGACGTTGCCACCATCCTGGGCGATCTCGGTCAACATTTTGACGACAGCCTCGTTGGCACCACCGTGCAGTGGTCCCCACAAAGCATTGATGCCGGCACTGATGGAAGCATAAAGATTGGCGTTGCTGCTGCCGACTAAACGCACCGTTGATGTGCTGCAGTTTTGTTCGTGATCGGCATGGACGATGAACAACAGATTCAGGGCTTCGGCGAAATCCGGGTCCACCAAATAATCGCTCGCCGGTGTGGCGAACATCATGTGCAGAAAGTTCTCGCAATAATCCAGATCGTTATTGGGATAGATGAACGGTTGGCCCATCGACTTTTTGTAGCTGTAAGCGGCAATCGTTGGCAGCTTGGCCAGCAGTCGATAGATGCAAATTTCAACGTGCTCGTCGTTTTGCACGTCGATCTTGTCTTGATAAAACGTTGACAGGGCGCCGACCACACTGGCCAAGATCGCCATCGGATGGGCATCACGAGGGAAGCCGTTGTAGAACGACTTCATGTCCTCGTGAATCATGGTGTGCTCGTGAATGCCCTTGTGAAATTCAGCCGCCTGGGCTGAGGTCGGCAATTCGCCATAGATCAGCAAAAATGCGGTTTCGATGAAATCGCTTTGCTTAGCCAATTGCTCGATCGGGTAACCGCGATAATGCAGGATTCCCTGTTCGCCGTTCAGGTAGGTGATCGCGCTGCGGGTCGAGCCCGTATTGACGTAGCCCTCGTCCAGTGTCACCAACCCGGTCTTTGCACGTAGTTTGCTGATGTCGATGCCCCGCTCGCCCTCGGTGCCCTCGACAATGGGCAGGTCGACTTCTTGATCGCCGTGCTTGACTCGGACGGTGTCAACTTTTTGGACTTCAAGCGTGGCAGATGGAGACATTCGTTGCGAATTGGAGAAATTGCGTGCGGCTTTCGGTGGGCATGTCAGTGTAGCGAGGCGGACAAACGGCGAGTAGTCATCGATCGCGGCGAGTCGTCATCCAACGCGGCGGGCCGGCGACAACGCGGCGCGAGCGGCAAAACATCGGCGCATAAAAAAACCGTCCGCCGATTCGCGAAGAACCAGACGTCCGGCTTAAATGCTATGACCGTTCGGCGGCAAGTTGGAGCCGCTGGGAGAAACGCGTGAACCGGACGTGCTACTGCACAAGCCCTGGATGGTCCAGGCGAACCCGAAAAAATGATACCTCTGCCGAAAACAACGATCAAAGCGGCTGCGGGTTCTGTTCAAACCTCGCAACACGTTCAGTGTAGACACGCGGGCAGCGGTCCGAAAAGGTTGATCGGAAGCAAACCGGTGGGAACTTGTCCCCGTCTGGGAAAATTAACGAAACCACTGGACCACGTTTTCCGCGATAAATTCCTGGGCCAGGGACCGGCCAAAGTCCTCGGCGGCGGCATCCCACGATGCGGGGTCGGAACCGTGGACGCCACGAAAGTCGGCTTGGGAGTGCCCGTCACGCCGCCGCCCGCCGTCGGGGGACAGCACCACGGCGGTCATTCGGATCTGGTCGCCGATCCGCGTGGCGTGGGCGGCGATGGGGGCCAGGCAGCCGCCCTCAAGCGTCCGCAAAAACGCTCGTTCGGCCGTGACGGCCAGCCGCGAATCGGTATCGTCGATTTGCCCGACCGCGTCTTTTGCAAGCTGATCGCCCGCACGCACTTCCACCGCCAACGCCCCTTGGCCCACCGCCGGCAGCATTTCGTCCAGCGACAAGATCGCCCGCTGGATTTCGTGCATTTCCAAACGCAGCAGCCCGATATTGGCCAACATCAACGCGTCGACTTCGCGATCGTGAAGTTTCTGCAGTCGTCTTTGCACATTGCCGCGAATCGCTTTGACCTGCAAATGCGGATGTCGGTTGCGGATTTGTGCCTGACGCCGCAGGGAACCGGTCCCAATCACAGCACCATCGGGCAGGTCGGCCAAGGGCAAACCGGCCGGATGAATCACCGCGTCCCGAACGTCTTGGCGAGGCGGAACCGCCGCGATGACCAGATCGGGATGTGGCAGCGTTGGCAAATCCTTCATCGAATGGACGGCAAGGTCGGCCTGGTCGGCCAACACCGCTTCCTGGATGCGTTTGGTAAACACGCCGACTTGCCGCATTCCGGCGATCGCTTGTTGGTTTTGATCGCCCGCCGAGGTCATGGGCACCAATTCGGTGTCCACGCCGTGCCCTTTGAGTCGTGCCTGGACATCGCGGGCTTGCCATAGGGCCAGCGGACTATTGCGTGTCGCGATGCGTAGAATTCGATTCATCGCCGTACTATAGCGACGCGTTTGGAAACCGGTGCGGGATGAAAGCCGGCGGAGATGCGACCCGCGATACGCGTGCTAAAACTGTCTTAGCGGCTACCCCTGTCTCAGCGGCTAACTTCGTCCCCCCATCACTCGTCGCAAAACGCCCCTGCCGATGACGCTTCCCGACGATAGTGAGACGATTCAAGAAGGTGCCGAGCATTTGACCAAGGGCGTCCATCAAGATCTTGATGGGACTCGGGCGGGTGCCGAGGGTTCCGGATCGGCGGAGTTCTCACTCGCCATCGCATCCAGCCGCTCTGGCGAAAACCCGCGGACCCGTAGCAGTCCACCCAAGTTGCCCGAACAGATCGGCGATTACCGAATCGGCACGGTGATCGGTTCGGGTGGCATGGGGCATGTTTATCGAGCCGAACATGTGCGGATGCAACGTGTCGTCGCGGTCAAGGTGCTGCCGGCCGAATCGATCGGCGATCGCGCGTCGATCGATCGTTTTTACGCGGAAGTTCGCGCGGCGGCAAAGCTAATGCACCCCAACATCGTCACCGCGCTGGACGCGGGCGAGCAGGAGGGCATTCATTATTTGGTGATGGAATACATCGACGGGGTTACCTTGGCCCAGTGGGTCGGCCGTGGCGGTCCGTTGTCGGTTGGTTCGGCCGCTTCGGTGATTCGCCAAGCGGCAATGGGCTTGTTGCACGCCCACCGAGCCGGGCTGGTGCATCGCGACGTCAAACCCGGCAACTTGATGCGATCCTCGGACAGTACCATCAAAGTCTTGGATTTGGGGCTCGCGAGAATCCATCGATTCAATGATCCCAAACCAAGCGATGCACCGGATAAGCGGCGGCATTTGATCGGCACGCTTCCCTACATGGCACCCGAGCAACTGGAAAACGCCGAAGGCGCGGATCCACGCAGTGATATCTACTCCCTTGGCGCGACACTGCATTACCTGTTGACCGGTCAATCGCCCTACACCGGCGAATACCTGGATCAAGTTTACGGGCACCGGCACGGTGAAATTCCCGACTTGATGTCCGCCCGCGACGACATCGATTTAAATTTCGCCAACATCTTTGAACGGATGATGGCCAAGTCGCCCGACGCCCGCTACGCGTCGCTTGACGAAGTGATCGAGGACCTGGCGCCCTATGCGACCAACGCCGACGCACCGGCTTGGTTGACTGAATTTACATCGAAGCAACCGTTTGGCGAAAACAGCGCGTTTTCGAGTGCCTTTTCCAGCGTGTCCAGCGAGCACACGATCGATGCCGTGATGGGTATCGAAATGGGGATGATGCACGCCGCGGCGGCGCGATGCGATCCGGCGGGCATGACCGATACGCTTTCGATTTTGCCGCAATCAAGCGTGGGTGGATCGGCGCTTTCGCGCAGCACGTTGCGATGTGTGATTGCGTGGGATCAGTCGGGGATTTGTTTTGGCGATGCCGCGATGCGTCGTCGCGCGATCGACCCATCGTCGGTGATCCATTGCCTGCCGATGTACCTGGGTCGGCGGACGGTGCCACGCGAAATCGAGGGCGTCAAGTGTCCGCCCGAGGCGTTGCTGGGCTTGACGCTTTCGCACATCCTGCGAAGCGCGTGGCCGCACGAGGAAATTCCGCAAGCGATCGCGATGACGACGCTGGCAACCTACGATCAAATGCACCGGCGTTGCTTGATGACGGCGGCACAAATCGCGGGCCTGACCAGCGTTCGATTGATCGACCGCTCACTGGCCTGTGGAACCGCGGTCATCGCGGGTTTGGCGGTCGCGACCGCGGATGTCAAACTGGGTGGCGAATCCTCGCTTGTGGGTTTGGCCCAGCCCAAACCCGCCGCTCGACGCCGCATGCTGTTTATCGGCATGAGCGGCCAGGGCACCGAGGTGGCGACGTTGGTGATTCGCGACGGTCGACTGCGTCAGGAAATGACGGGCGGCCATTGGAAAAACAACGCGCTCAACTGGTTGCACCGCTTAGTCGACCTGGTCGCCGAGCGATTTTTGGCCGAACACGGAATCGACCTCAAGCGCAATCTGGCCCAGGCGACGCTGTTGCAAATCGCTTGCGAAAAAGCACTGCTTCCGATGGCCGTGCTGCCGGTTGCCACGGTGACCGTGGGACAATACCGCGTTCAAGTGGATCGCCAAGCCTGGCTGGACCGCTGTGACGATTTGCTTCGCAAGTTGCGTTCGACGGTGCTGTCGACGCTGCGGGCGGCCAACTTGAGTTTCCGCGACATCGACGACGTGTTGACTTTTGGCCCCATCCTGCGAATCAGCGCCGTTCGCGAAGCCGTACTGAAGGGTTTCGATGCGAACATTCCCATCACGCCGGTCAGTCGCGACCAGGCCGCGCGAGGTGCCGCGTTGTGCCTGTCGGCGCAGCTTCCCGGTCGCAGCGGTCATCCCACGCCGCCCCGTTCGGTCGCGTCACAAACATTGGGCTTGGTCATCATGGACAAACGCAATCGCCGTCGCATCCTGCCGGTCATCCAACGCGGCACGACGCTGCCGGCGCGTGTGAATCGGCGAGTCACCGCGCCGCGTGAAAAGCCATCGATGTCGATCACCGTTGCCGAATCGTCCGCGGTGGATCAAAAGTCGTGGCAAACGTTGGGTAAGAATCAAGTCGAAATGGCCGAGGATCCCAGTGGTTCGGTCAGCCGAACGGTCAGCTTTGAACTGGATATCAACGGTCTGTTGTCGCTGCGGATCCAGGAGAGCGGTGGGCCCGGCAGTCGCCGACTGCCGACGCTGCCGCCGCCAAACTTGGACGAAGCCGAAATCCTGGCCTGGCGCCGCTGGGTCGATTCGCATCGCTAACGCTTCAGCGGCGATGACACACCACGATGCACCCGAGGATGGTCGGTCGGCAGGTCGCAGGGACCTGCCTGTGCGGGGTGACGACGCAGTGCTCGCAACTGGGTGAACGTCTGGTCGCGCGAGCGGATTTGGCTACGATTTGCGGAATGAATCGTATCGCCAGCCGCCGCCCCGCCGCGTCCGAATGGACGCTCGAGTACCACGCCGAATTGATCCGGCGGGTGGAAGGTGAATGCGCGATCGAAGCGTTGGAATCGCAACTGCATTGGATTTGCGAATTGGCCGGCCACCTGTCACCGGTTTTCGTCGACACGGTCCACCGGCCCTATCGTTGGACGATCCGGCAGGTTTTTGAACACTGCGTCGATGCCGAACGCGTGTTCGGTTATCGCATGTTGCGGACGGCCGCCGGTGACACCAGTCCACTGGCGACGTATGACCACGATGGCTACGTCGAACGGAAATTCGGCCTAGGAAATTTTTCGATGTTGGTGACCGAATTGGGGCTCGTTCGCCAATCCAATATTCTGCTCGCGCGTCGAATCAAGCCGGCATGTTGGGATCATCTGGCGATGGTGGACGGCGATGCGATGTCGTTTCGAGCGATCGCCTGGGTCGCCGCGGGGCACCTGCTGCATCACTTCGAAATCATCGAAAAACGAGTCGGCATCACGGTGCCGCGGACGGCTCCGAATTCCTGATTTCTCGCCCGGAAACGAATCCGAACAGACGATCAATCTGTTTTGGCGGCCCGCATGATCCCGTCATCACCCTCGAAGGCCGTTTGGTTGAGCACCACATCAAACGTCGCGTCATATTGGGGCACCTTCGAATCTTCGATTTTTTTGAAGTCCACCAATAGCGTTTCGCGGGCGGCCTTGTCTTTGACGCGTCGAAACACGCCATCCCGCTGGTTCATCGGCTCGCCGCGGACAAGGGCCTGGGTGGTCAGCAGCCGTTTGTCGCCGCGATTGACGACCAAGTGAATGTGCGGGGTACGACTGCCGTAGGCAACCGGCTTGATCGTGCGGAAATAATAACGGCCACTGGAATCCGTCAAAAAGCGACCGAAGCCTTGAAAATGTGGATCGCGATCCTTCGGTCCCTTGCCGCGGCTGTGGATGTACGAACCGTCCGCGTCGCATTGCCAGATTTCAACCGTGACCCCCCGCAGCGGTTGGCCGGATCGGGTCAGCACTCGGCCGCTGAAGTGAGTGATTTCGCCAATCGCGGGCCGGGTGGAATCATTCATCCGCAGCAGGTCATTGTCGGTGTCCAAAGGCAATTTGTCAGGGTAAAAGGGGCCCTCGGTAAGCGGCACAGTGGCCGCGAGGGCCTCGGCGAAGGCTCCCGGCTTTGCCCACCAGGCCTCCGCCATGCCGGCGCCTCCAAGCGTCAGCCCCGCGAAGGCCGCCGATCCGATCCCCAGACTGAACAGTCGCCGGCGATCCAACCGGGCCATCTCGCTTGCGTCGCAAGAACCCAGGTCGTCAATGCGGGTGGTGGGGGAAACTTTGCCGTTCCAAACTTTGCCGTTCATGGATTCGACTCCGATCGTGTCGGCGGGGAAAATTGAAAACTCTTCAACGATAACACGTCGGCCACACGCTTAGAAAATCACGCCGCCGGGCACGTGCGACCTCCTCGACGCTGACGGCGACGGTTTACAATGAAACCCCGGCGGGTACGGATGGGATCGGTCGGGTGACCGCATCCCTTACATCCCTCTCGACCCGTTCTATCTCTAAACCTGTTTTCGTCCATGAGCGATCCGACTGTCACCGGCACCGTCCACCTGATCGAAGAAACCAAGGAATATGGCACACGCGGATTCCGCAAACGCCTGGTGGTTCTGGAGCAGGAAAAGGGCAGCTTCACGAATTATATCCCCGTCGATTTTATCAAAGACGGTTGCGATTCCGTTGACGAAATGAACGAGGGCGATCAAGTCGAGGTGTCCTATCGCCTGTCGGGGCGTCGCTGGCAACGCGACGCCGATAGCGATCCAAAGTACTTTTTGAGTGCCGAGGCGTTATCCTTCCGGATCGTTGGCGATGGGGCGTCCAGCCCATCGGGGACCCAGCGTGTAACCGACGCCAACGATGCCCTGGCCGAGGCCGGCGACGACGACCCGCCGTTTTAATGAGCAAGCTGAATGTCGAAACCGATCGATCCCATTCCCGCCGGAACCGCTGCCAAACCGGTCTCCGATGCCGAAATGGCCGAGGACCTTGCGTCCCCGGCGGATGCGGGTGACCCGCAGGCTGACACGGGTGACCTGCAGGCTGACGCTGGCGATGTCGAATATGTGTGGGAAGACGATCCGGTTTGGGCTCGCGACGAAACCACCGCCATGCTGGGCAGCACGCTGCTCAATGTGATCGTCATTCTGGCCCTGGCCATGATTCCGCTGCGAGTCGAATTGGATGCCGAGGCGGTGGTCTTGGTCGCCGACCCGCCCGAGTATCAGGACCAGGAGCTCGAGGCGATCGACGAGATCACCTACAGCGACATTCCCCAGGAGGACATCGGCGCCAACAGCTTGGCGGAAACATCGATGGCCGAAGCGTCGGCGGCGGTCTTTGCCGAAGTTTCCG
Source organism: Planctomycetota bacterium (assembly GCA_039201055.1). Lineage (GTDB taxonomy): Bacteria > Planctomycetota > Planctomycetia > Pirellulales > Pirellulaceae > Rubripirellula. Next base: position 34,665 of record JBCCRW010000008.1, read on the forward strand.
AAATTCCCAATCCCGTCGAAGTTCCCATCGCCGAACTTGGCACGATCGCGGTCAACAATCGTTTCGAACAAGCCGTTGCACCGCTGGACAAGCTGGACACCCAGCGCGGCAAGATCGGCGTCGGTACCGAGGGTGCCAAGGGCTCGGTCGATCGCATCACCGCCGAACTTTTGGAGTCGATCGAGGAACGGCCCACCCTGGTCGTCTGGTTGTTTGATCAATCGGGATCACTGCACCGCCAACGCCGGCAAATTCGTGACCAATTTGATCGGGTCTACGACCAACTGGGCATCCTGCTGGCTCGCGAATCCGGCATCACCGAGGCAGCCGATCCGGATGACGCGCCGTTGCTGACATCGATCATCGGCTTTGGTCAAACGGTCAATCTGTATACCGAAGAACCCACCGCTGACATCGACGAAATCAAATCCATCGTCGATCGAATTGAAACGGATTCCAGCGGCGAGGAAAAAGTGTTTTCCGCCGTGATTGCCGCCGCCACCAAGTACCGGGACTTACGCCGATCGCGGGGCAAACGAGGCCCCGAGCGTAACGTGACGTTTGTTGTCGTTACCGATGAACGCGGTGACGATGTGGCCCGCATGGAAGAAGCCGTCAACTTGTGTCGCAAGAATACCATTCCGGTGCACGTCATCGGAGTGCCCGCGCCGTTCGGTCGGCAACACACTTTGGTTCGCTATGTCGATCCCGATCCCAAGTTCGACCAATCGGCGCAGTGGGCCCAGGTCGACCAAGGCCCCGAAAGCCTTGTGCTGGAACACGTCCATTTGGGGTTGAGCGGAAACTTTCAAGAGGAACCGCCCATCGACAGCGGCTTCGGTCCCTACGGCTTGACACGATTGGCGATCGATACCGGCGGTCTCTACTTTGCCAACCATCCCAATCGTCGCGTGGGGCGTGAGGTTCGCCGTTATGAGGTCGAGGATTATGCATCGGAGTTGAAGCATTTCTTTGACCCATCGGTGATGCGGCGATACCAACCGCAATACATTTCCGCTCGCGAATACCAACAGCAGGTTCAACAGAGTCCCTTGCGTCGGGCTCTCGTTCAAGCGGCTGCCGCACAAGCCAACTCGCTTCGCGCCGCCGGCGGCATCGACCGACCCAAGACCCGTTTTGTCAAACGCGGCGACGAGGCACAGCTGGTCCAGCTTCTCAACGAAGCCCAAAAGGATGCCGCAAAACTTGCCCCACGTTTGAATAGCTTGCTCAGCATTTTGGCCAGCGGTATGGATGGTCGCGAGCAAGAAACCGAACCTCGCTGGCAGGCCGGTTATGACCTGGCGATGGGACGCGTCATTGCACAGAGCGTGCGGACCGATGCCTACAACTCGATGTTGGCCGAAGTCAAACGGGGAAAGCCTTTCAAAGATCCCAAGAACAACACTTGGATCCTGGAAGCCGCGGATGAGATTTCTGTCGGTAGTCGCTATCAACGCCAGGCCGACCAAGCTCGCGAGTTACTCCAAAACGTCGTCAACAATCACGCGGGAACGCCGTGGTCCTTGCTTGCCGAAAAAGAGTTGTCGGTGCCGATGGGCTGGCGATGGAAAGAGGAATACACCGAGTTGGATCCGCCGCGGCAACGCGGCCCCGGCAATAACAACAACAATCCGCGACCGGCACAGGACGACAAAAAGCGGATGTTGAAAAAGAAACCCAAACGCCCGCTCCCCAAGCTGTAAGTAGTGTTCGCCAGAGCAAGGAAGCCAAATAGGTGAGCGACAGGGCGCTGGCCGTCGGTCTCCAGTGTCGATACCGGTGTCGATACCGGTGGCTGGCGCTGGACTGTCAAAAGGCTGGGGTTGTGGCTGATCCCAAGCGCGTAATCGATGCCGAAGGCATCACAGCCATTAGCCGGTGGTAAGTTTGGCGAGCCCGAAGCGAGTCAAACGCCACCTCCGGAAGTCAGCGGCCCCAAAAAAC
>JBCCRW010000009.1:0-33299 GCA_039201055.1 Planctomycetota bacterium
CCGGTGATCGTGATCGTGTCGCCTTCGACGAAATCGGTGCCAACACCACTGATCGCGATCGGCCCGGCGACCGGAGCGACATTGTTGACGGCGACGGCAAGCGTCTGCTGGCCGAAAAGATCCGGCGTGTCCAAGTCGTACACGCGCACGGTGACGGTGTAGTCGCCGGCGGGCGAATCGGAATCGTAAACGTGCGTGAGGGACGGAATCGTTGTGATACCCGCCGCCAAATCGATCACGCGTCGAGAGCTGCCGTCGCCCCAATCGATTTCGACGCGGTGCGCGTCCTGCGCCCCGGCATCGCTAAAGTTGCCGTCGAGCGTCACCGTGCTCGCCTCGTCGATCGTTCCCGGCGACAGCGAAAAATTCAATCCGCTGGCCACATCGTTGGCCACACCCACGACTTGCGTGAACACCGTCGGCCGCAGCGGTTGGTCGTCGTCGGTGACTTCAACGGTGACGGTGAAGCCGGCGGCGTCATCGGGGTCATCGACGTAGGTGTGCGACAGACCGGAAAAGTCCGTCACGCCGGCGGCAAGATCAACAATCTGCACCGGAGAACCGTCGCCCCAATCGATTCGCACACGATGGGTGTCCAAAATTCCCGGATCGACGAAGCTGCCCGAGAGAGAAACGCTGTCGCCTTCGGTGATCGAGGTCGATGACAATTGCACGTCGAGATCGTTCGGTAGGACGTTGCGAATTTCTTCCAGGAAATACCCCAGCGGCGTCGCGTCCCGGCCGCCGCTTTGATCGCTGACCGTGACCACGATGCGGTAGACGTCGACCGCCGAGGGGCCGTTGTCGGAATTGGTGTCGTCCAAATAAACGTGACTGGCCGTGAACGTCCGATCGCCAGTGGGGATCGGCAGGTTGGTGTCGACCGTGCCGTCGCCCCAATCAATGTCGATCGAGTGCACGTCGGCGACTTCCAAATCGGAAAAGTCGCCGACCAGCGTCACCGTTTGGCCTTCGTCGGCGGGCGTGGTCAGCGTGAAGCGGTTGTAGTTGACTTCCGGTGCGGCGTTACCGACCGACACCGGCAGTGTGATCGTGGAGGCGGCCAGCGAGTTGTCGGTCACGCTGACCACGACATCGAAGTCGCCACTGTTCGAATAGACGTGATCCAGCACAAACGAATTGTCCGCCGCGATCGTCAGGGTTGCGGGTTCGCTGCCGTCGCCGTAATCGACCGTCGCCGTCCAAGAGGTGCTGTCGGGATCGTAGAACGAACCGTCGACTTGCAACCGATCGCCCGGCTGCAGCGTGATCGCGGATTCCGATAACGTAATCGCGGGCGGCAAGGACGAAAGTTGTTGTCCGACCTGTTTGACCGGGCTGAATTCCGACGCGGGCAAACCGACGACTGCGGCCGTGATCAGCGATCCGTCGTTGAGTCGGTTTTGCAACGATACGGGAATGGGCAATCCAAAAGCGAATCGATTCTCGGTCACCGCCGCAGCCGATACCGTGACTCCGTCCACGATCGGGCCATAGCTTCCGACACCCGCATCCGTGTCGCTGGCCGAACCTTCGACGGCGGCGCCGATCGAAAAGCGACCCTCTCCAAAATCACTGTTCGCACCCGCTTCGGGAGTGGCCACAAAAAACTCCAACGTGGTGCCGGCGGGCGCAAAGCCGGAAACGTTCAAAACTCCCGCCTCCAAGCCTGCAGATTCGATGATGGGAAAATTCGTTTCGCCATCCAACGGATCGTTTTCAGGGAACGAATTGCCCAATCGAATCGCTTGCAATTCGTTGTTGAAGTAGCGGTTGCCCAGGATTGTCGTCGTGGCCTCTGGGGCATCGCCGAATTCGTCGTTGGAGAAGGCAAAAATTCCCAGCCGGTTATTTGCGATGACGTTGCCGGCCGGTCCAAGTCCGCCAACAATCGTTCCGGCAACCCGCTGGATGTTCACGCCGGCGTTGAAATCCGCTCCCAGGTCCGCGGTCCCGCTGCGATCGGTGCCAATGAAGTTGCCCTGTATTCGGTTGCCCGCGTGTGACATTCCGTCGGCCGTTTCGAAATCAACGATACCGATGCCCGAGGTCCCCGGTCGGTTGCTGCCACCGATGATGTTGGCTTCCAGTTCGTCACTGACGCCGTCCAGATTCGTGCCGATCAAATTGCCCGGCGAAAGCAGGACAATACCGGTGTCGCTGTCGATCTCGGCCGTGCCGCTGACATCGGTCCCAATCAGATTGCCCGCGATGACATGGCCGCCGGTGCGCGAATCAACGCGAATACCGAAGTTGCTGTTGCCGGAAATCAGGTTGCCTTCAGTGGCATCTGTAATTCCGTCGCCGTCGACCCCAATGATCGCCGGAGCCATTGCAATGCTGCCCAAGCGAACGCCCCAACCGAAAGCGACGGCGCCGAACCCGTTGCCCAGTCCGAAGGTCCCCGAAACATCCGTGCCGACACGATTGCCTTGAATCGTTAGGTCACCCTGATTGCCGGTCAGTGAAATGCCGTCGAGAGCGTTACCCGAGATGACATTGCCGGGACCCGTCAGAAAATCATCCACCGCAGGATCGTAGCCCCCACCAATTTGCACGTTCGTGATGGCCACAACTGACCGGATACCACTCGCATTGGGCACCGCCGCACGCCCGCTCGCATCCGTACCGATGAAATTGCCTTGGATGACGACATCTCGAACATTCGACGATCCGCTGTTGAATAAATCGATACCTCTGGCGGTATTCCCGCTGATAACGTTCCGAGCCGCGATCGAACGACCGCCAATCGTTGTCCGCTGTGATCCGTTGGTGACGTATACACCATTTTGGTTGGGCAGCGCGGCCGTGCCCGTTCGGTTGGTGCCGATGAAGTTGCCGACGATAATGCTATCGCTAGCGCTGCCTATTTCGATGCCATGCGAATCATTGTCGCTGATCAGATTCCTCGCTCCTGATTCCAAACCGCCGATGGTCAGATTGGTCGTCCCGGCATTGGTGCCGATGCCGTTTCGGTTCGGAATCGCCATCGTGCCGGTGACATCGGTGCCGATCAAGTTGCCCAGGATGGTGACGTTGTCGGTCCCGTTGAGCACGATGCCATCGTTATCGTGTCCGGAAATCAAATTGCCTTCGCCAAGCAGACTTCCGCCGATGACAGCGCCATCACCAGCGGAAATTCCGAACGCGGGTGCGGTCGCCGAGATCGCGGACGTCCCCGCGGCGTTGGTGCCGATGCGGTTGCCGACGACTTCGGCGCCGGGTCCCGAATTGATGTTGAAACCGGCGTGACCACTGACCACGTTGCCGATCACAATGCCGGCGGGCGTGCGGCCGATCCGGGCACCGCTGGCGGTGCCCGAAATGTCGATCCCGAAACTGTCGCCTCCTCGGTCAAGCTCGCCGGTGACGTCGACGCCGATGAAATTACCCGCGATGAAGGTCGACGTCCCGCCAAACACATACACCGCTTGTTGGGTCATCGCCGCGATCACGTTGCGCTCCAGATCATCGCTGATTCCATCGCCGTTGGAACCGATCACGTTGTCGTCGCCGTTGATCTGGATGCCGAAGCTGACGTTGGTCAATGGCGTTTGCCCATCGGCGGCCAAACCGATGATGTTGCCGGCGACGACATTTTGATCACCCGTGATCGCGATCTGTTCTTCGGTGTTGGCCAGTCCGTTGCCCGAAATCACATTGCCTTCGAAGGCATCACCGATCCCGTCCCCGTCGGTGCCGATGACGTTGCCGATCGCACCGCCCTCGACGAGGATTCCCTGCGAATCGTTGGACACCGCCGTTAGCCCGTCCGCGGCCAGACCGATAGTGTTGCCCGAAACACGGTTGCTGTCGGCGCTGATGCGAATCCCGCGTCCGTTGCCTGAAATCACGTTTCGCGTCGCCGGGCCGGCACCGCCGATGACGTTGCCATCCCCAATCACGCGAACGCCGTCGGTGTTGCTCGACGCGGTGACCCCATCGGCACGCAGGCCCAAATAGTTCGACACGACGGAGTTATCCGACCCGCCGTCGATCAAAATTCCCGCCCCTGAGAATCCGTGAATTGACAACCCGGCCACGACGTTCGAATCGCCCTGAACGATCAACCCCGATGTCGCTCCCGCCGCGATGCCGCTGATTTCGATCAGCGGCGACCCGGAATAGCCGGGCTGGGTCGTCGCGTCGAGTGTCGTGGCATCATCGAGAATCAGCCCGCCGGTCGGCTCGATCGTGTGGACCGTCCCGACCGGTCCCGGGATGTCGAAATGGACTTGGTCCGCACCGGGATTTCCGCTGGCCGCGGCGATGGCGTCGGCCAGCGATCCCGGGCCCGCCGGATCGGTGTTGGTGACCAAAAAGGTGGCCAAAACGCGACGCGATTCGAGCGATTCGATCCGCATCGAGCGAAGCGCGGAACGGTCGCGGCGACGACGTGCCGGGGCGCCGCCTGTTTCTGAATGTGCTTGAAAATTGGCGGAAAAAGGGCGGTTCCGGCGTCGTCGTTTGATCCAAGCGTTCATGCTTTTTAAGGGCAGTCGAATGGCCGCTCGACGGTCCCAAGCAAGCGTGGACCGATTCGGAGCGTTGGGGTGGGGGAGCTAAATCGGGGAAAATCCCCACCCTGTCAGGTGCCAAGCGAACTCGAAAACGGAACCCAAATTCCAAATAAAATCCAATTTCCCAGAGGTGTGTGATTCCTATTCACCGCCGGCGTAGCCGATGTTTGCCAGAACACGGAATCAACGCCGGGTAGCCGATGTTCGCCCGAACGCGGAATCACCGCCGATGATCGTCGCGCCTGAACGCAAGCACCCGTCCCGATTCAGCGTCGGGTCCGCTGCTGCGCGCTTTGTTTAAGGGCCGCTTTTTGGTGGACCGGAATTCGCGCCACGCGGTCCTGGGAATCCACTTCCCGAAGATGCTCCAGCAAGATTCGACGCACTTCGAAAATCGATTTGGGCGTCATGTGAATGGTCGTGTGCGGAGCGTCGACGACCAATTCGCTTTCGACGTCGTCCATCCTGGCGCTCGCGTATTCAACCACCCCATCGCCTCGATCGACCCGGCCGGTAATCAGCGATGGATTTTCGAGCACGCCGATGATGTTGTGGTACTTCACTTGAGGCGAACGCTGGGCTCGCAACATCACCGGAAAGATCGGTGATTCGGGCGCCAGCGAATCGATCGCGTTGGCCATCGTCAGCAATTCGGTGTCCTTGAATAGGTCCGGGTTGCCGCGTAACAAACGGTTGCCGGTCGAAATGGCCATTTGGGGAAGTTTGATGAAGCGCCGAGCCAACCAACGGGTGTAGTCGTTGGCAAATTCACTGCCGCGATGCGGGGTGCCGATCGTGATGACCCGGCGAACCGATCGATTGGGCCGAAAAAACAAGGTGCTGACCAACTTGTAGCGATCGTCGTCGGGCCCATTGATCAATTCGATGGCACCCTTGGGATCGGCGACCGGTTTGTCGCTGACGATCCGCCAAAAGTCGTCGCCGCTATCGATCGTTTGCATGCGGCTGACCAGACCGCCCATGCTGTGGCCGACCAACACCATTTCGTCCAAGGCACGGACTTGCTGGGACGGATCAAACGCCTGACGCATCGCCTTGAGGTCGCTGCGCAACTGGGTCGCGCTGTTCCAAAACGGTTGGCCGCTGGGATAAAGATAAAACCAAAACTGGTACCGATCGCGAATTTCGGGAAAGCTTCTCAGGTCATTGAACATGTCCATCCACGTCAGCGGACTGGACCACAACCCGTGCACCATCAACACGGGAATCCGTTTGGGGTCATACGGTTCCAGCATGTACAAGCCGCGGTTGGACTGCGTTTCGTTCGGGTCCAATAAGCCCTCAGTTGCCGCGTTGCGGCGACGAAATTCGGGGCTGTCCAAAAAGTACGCCAGCGGTGTCGTCAGATCCGTTTCCAGTGGCACCCATTGGTTGGCCAGTTGGACTTCGTTGGCCACCAAGGGGTCAAAGAATTCCAAAACGCAGATGCGATTTTTTTTGCCTTTTTCATCCAAACCGCCGCCACGTGCCACCTCCGGTGTAACGCAGCGCATCAGTGCCGTGACGCCGTAGGACAAACCTTCGGGATAATAATTTTCGCGATCATCGGTGACTGCGGGTGTCTTGCGAACCGCAATCAGCGGCACACCCAAGCCATACGTTTTGTGTCGATTGCGAAGCGTTTGAATTTCGTAATCGCTGACAAATTCATAATGGTCGAATTCATCCGGTGCCCAACTGCCCCGCATTTCCGTGCGGACGACAAACGTCTTTTCCGGCGTTTCGATGGTATAGGTTTGTCCGGGCTTGATGCGATTTTCCGAGCACAACAAACGCAGCGTGTCCTCGAGCGATTGGTTGTACAAATCGCACATCGATCGAAATTGGGGATCGAAGGCGTTTTGGCGAAGCTGCAGTTGTTCGCCAAACAAATAATCGTAGCTGCTGGTCAGCGTGATCCCGAAATAGTTCAACGCGTCGGCGACGCGGCCGGCCTTTTCCGCCTTTTTCCCCTGCACATAGGCGATTTCGGAAAACGCGTGAATGAGTTCTTCGTTGGGATCTTCGGCGATCCGCGTGCGAAGATGCTCAAAGCACACCGAACAATCTTGCCGGTACTGGTCGCTCAGGTCGTACCGTCGCAGCACCGTCTCGGTCCGTTCGCTCAGCCGCGGCCCCTTGAAGGACAACAGGTTTAACTGCGTTGCCAGCGGGTTGTCGCGGGTCGAACGGTTGACCAGGTACGTGGTCCCCGAGCACCCGCCGGCGGACACCAGCAGGCTCAGCAAAAGGCTCAGCATCATGCTCACGTGCCCGATCCCGCGCGGGCACGACGGCATCGCCCACCCGGTACCCGAGTGGCTTGGCGTGCTTGCGAAACGGGAACCCGGCGCTGGCGGCATGGACGGGCGTTACCAAGCCCGCCGGGGGGCTGTCAATCCAAACCGTCACCGGGCCACCTTGAAACGGAAAAAGCCAAATCGTGAAACGGAAAACCTGAATCGTGAAACTCGAATCCGTTGGTTTTTGATCATGGACACCGCGTATCAATGACGTGTCGAGCGCTCGTTGACGTGCAATGCAACCCGCATCGTCGCCACGATCGATTCGATGGGCCAAGGGAGGGGCTGATTGGTTCAATCGTCCGGATGATTCGGACGCCGGTTTTTTGACCGGAGACGGATCGTGACCTACGTTTCCGTGGCCCAGCGTCTTCGCCGTTTCCAAACCAAGTCTTCAGTGATCTGGAAATCGCGTCGTCGCATCCACCCAAGCGGTGTCGGGCCTGAAACCAATCGCACGGTGGTCGGGCCCAGCGGGTTCCCAATTTTGGGAATTTCGAGAGCGGCTTTTGATTCGCCAATGGTCGTCGAAAGCCCTCCTACAGGACACCCGCATGAAGCTGTTCGGAACCGAAACGCGTCCCTTTGCCTGTTGGGTTTTGGCCGCGTTGCTGATGCAAACGCTTTGGCCTGCATCGTCGGTCGCCGGTCCCGGCTCCGACGAAACGGCCCACTCGCATCGGGATCATTCGCATGTGGACCCGGCGGCACCGATTGTTACCGGTTCGGACGAACAAAGCGCCGCCCAGCGGCGTCAGCAATTCATCGATCGCGGCCGCGATCTGGAACTCGAACATCGCTGGGGCGAGGCCATCGGGCACTACGACAAGGCCAATCGCGAATTCCCCACCGACGCACTGCTTTACCAACGCCTAAGCGTCGCTCGGCTGCATCACGATGTCATCCGCCGCATGAATGACCGATCCTATCTGGCGTCGATCCGGCGGATGGAACGATCACAAGCCCTGGACTTGTACAGCGAAGTCCTGGCGAACCTCAAGGCGCACTTTGTCGAAGACTTGCAATGGTCTCGAGTGCAACTGTTTGGAACTGCGTCTTTGGAGGTCGCGTTGACCGAGGACGATTTCCTCCAGCGACTGCTGCCCAGCGTGCCCCGTGAACGGGCGATCGCATTTTCAAAAACGATTCACGGGCGGCTGGCCGGACGTAGCACCGCGACGCGATTCGATTTGCGTGCCAACGCGTCCTATGCCGCACAAATCGCCGAGGACGAATTGGGCCTTTCGCAGACGGCAACCATCCTTGAATTTTTAAGCGGTGCGGTCGCCACGCTGGGGACGTACACCCGTTTGCTTTCGCCCGACCAACTCAAGGACATGTATTCGGACATCGATGGGAATTTTGTCGGCCTGGGCGTCGAAGTCAAAGCGCTGGAAAACGCACTGGAAATTGTTTCCGTTATTCCGGGCGGCCCGGCCGAGGACGTCGGTTTGACCGCCGGGCAACAAATCATCGCGGTCGACGGCGTCCGCAGTGAAGACGCCGGGGCCAACCACATCGGCGACTTACTTCGTGGTCCCGAGCATTCGATCGTCAAGCTGATTGTGCAAAACGCCGATGGCGGCACCCATGAAGTTTCCGCGACACGCCGACGCGTTGAAGTGCCATGTGTCCGCGACGCTCGGATGGTCGATGCGGAAAACGGCATCGGTTATTTGAAGCTCACCAACTTTCAAAAGTCGACACCGCGTGATGTGGACCAAGTTTTGTGGAAGCTGCATCGTGAAAAGATGCGGGCCCTGATCATCGACCTGCGGGGAAACCCCGGCGGATTGTTGCCGGCGGCCGTGGATACCGTCGACCGTTTCATTCGCGATGGCCGCATCGTTTCGACTCGCGGCCGCAACCCGCGCGAAAACATGGACTTTATCGCTCATGCACCCAACACTTGGGATCTGCCCATCGCGGTCCTGATTGACGGCGAAAGCGCGTCGGCCAGCGAGGTGTTCGCCGGTGCCATTGCCGACCATCGACGCGGACAGATTGTTGGACAAAAGAGCTATGGCAAGGGCCGCGTCCAAGGGGTCTTCCCCTTGCAGACGGCAAACTTTGGCCTGCTACTGACGACCTCGGAATTCTTTCCGCCCAGCGGCCGGCCCATTCATCACCGGGGGGTGCAGCCCAGCGTTGTGGTGTCCGGCCCGGTCCGCGCGGCAAAGGTCAATTTGAAGAAAAGCTTGCAAGCCCAACCGGCCGACGCCACACTCAACGCCGCGATCCGATCCCTCGCCGGCCCGGCGATGATCAGCCAACGCTAAGGAACGCCGCTGAAAATAAGTAGCTCGCCTTTCCAAGGCGAATCCCACGGTGGCGACCAACGCAAACGATAGAAACGCGTCGTGGGCGATGCGAGGCCTCCCGTGGGAAACGCACGGATCGCCTCGGAGAGGCGAGTGACTCTGATTCGCGCGATGCTTAGACGTTCGATAAACGGAACACATAGACTTGGAAACCGGCGAACAACCCGGCGCGCCGCCACCCACCAGACCGCGTTCGCTGTGGTTCCGGTTTTTCGTTTACGGTGGCACCGCCGCGACCACGTTTCTGGGTTTCCTGCACGGATTATCTTGGCTTGCCGCCGAATCCTATTGGCTCGCCGATTTGGTCGCCAACCTCCGCGTCCAATGGCTGATCGCGGGCATCGCGGTGCTTTTACTGGCGTGCATTCTGCGGCACCGGCGGCTGATCGCGGCGGCACTCGTCGTCACGATCCTGCCGCTGGCCGTCGTGATCGGGAGCGTCAATTCAGAAACGACCCGCCGGCCGAATGCCACCAAGACCGTTAACCCCGAAGGCTCGGCGACCGAAGATTCTCGGTCGGCCGTTCGGCTGGCATTCGTCAATGTACGAACGAGCAATCGCTCGTCGGACCAAGTCATCGCCTGGATTCGCTCGATCGACGTGGATTGGGTTGCGGTCTTGGAGGTCGATTCTTGGTGGTATCAACAACTTCGCGACGGGCTGGCCGATTTTCCGCACACGCTTGCCGAACCCAGCGATCGGGGTAATTTCGGCATGGCGGTTTATTCCAAAGTGCCGCTCGGCGGTGCCCAAATGCGTGACTTTGGGTGCGGGGTCCCCAGCTTCGATTGGCCCGATTCGGCCTGGGGATTTCGGTTGATCGCGACGCACCCGGTGCCGCCGATGGGCGCGCGTGGTTTTCGCCAGCGAAATACGCAGCTTCGCAACATCGCCGACCAAGTGGCCTCCGGCGGCCGCCCCGGCGTTGTCATGGGCGACCTGAACCTGACGCCCTGGTCACCGCTGCTTGCGGATCTGCAATCCCGCAGCGCTTTGCAGCGGTGCACCAGCGGCTGGGGTGGCACGCCGACCTGGTACCGCTTTCCGAGGCTTCCGCTGGGCGGTGGATTGCCCCTGGGGCTGCCACTGGACCATGTGCTGATCGACCCGACGATAAGCTTGCTGGACCACCAAATCGGCCCCCACGTGGGTTCAGACCATCGCGGTGTAGTGGTCGAATTGCTGAGTCGATCACCGGCAAGTAGCCGGCCTTCGCCAGAAGCCGGACGACCCGCCGGCACGTAGCTGGCCTTCGCCAGAAGCCGGACAATCCGGCCGCATTCCGTGTTCTGGCGAACAACGGCTACTGCATTCATCACGCCAAGTAGCTGGCCTTCGCCAGAAGCCGGACAACCCGCCCGCGATCCATGTTCTGGCGAACAACGGCTACTGCATTTGTCCCGCAAAGTAGCCGGTCTTCGCCAGAAGCCGGACGACCCCGCCGCTTTCCGTGTTCGGGCGAACAACGGCTACGCCGTGTTCGGGCGAACATCGGCTACGCCGATGTCGATCCGCAAGAATGCGTATCGAAAAAGCGTTCGCGACCGGGTTCACGGATTGCTCCGGAACCCGGCCCGTGGGACCGGTGACCCAAATTACGGCTCCTGCCGATGTTAGGTCGGAAAACGTCAGCCCGTGGCCGCAAGCTGGCGAATTCAGACCCCACGCAAGGCGAACTCGCGGAAATCGATAAAAACCCCCGGATTGGCGATCTTCGCCGAAGCATCTTGCACTCCAGTGCAATCTCAACCAGCAGCTGTGCCTGAAAAACGTGCACGGACGTTTCGGCGGTGGGATTCAGGTGCCGGAGTGGGTTCCTCTCGGGGTGCTTTGATAGTACGTCGACGGTTTTTCCGGTCAACTGCTTTTGCCTTGCCGACGCCTCGCGGAGACCACCATTTGCACCTTAAAGCCTTCCTCGGGAACAAGTTAAAAAATCATCCCCAATGGCAATCGCCCGCCGTGTCGGCGGGACAGTGTCGCGTTTATGCCAGCATTGTGCATTTTGAATACCAGCATTGCGTCAGCGGCTATTCGTCGTCGACGGCCGCCAACGGATCCTCGGGCATCAGATTTTCGTCCTTTTCGACCGCCCGTAGCGGCGGCGACTGCAGCGTGGCGACTAGCAGCCATTCCCGTTCGCCCTGGGGGGGCGTCGGCACACACACCATGCTCTCGGTTTCCGCGGCAATCCGGGCAACCAACTTGCACTCGCCTTCGTCCAGGGTTGCCCCGGATGCCAGCGGAGCCATCAGCTGACCAATTTGCATGGGCAGATCACTGGGGACGCGAATCTCCTGGGTACCAAATTCGACGGCGGCGGCGGATTCGGCGGCAAGCTCTCCCAGGTACGCCATTTCAATCCGGCCCCGGCGGCGCCGAGCCAGAATCGCATCGCTCAAATCCTCACCCGACTCGTTGACGACCCGGCCGCCGCCTTCCGGATCGCCGCCATCGTCCCAACGGATCGTCCCGCCAAGATCCAGCATTTCCTCGGTGTGCAAAAGACGCGCCTGGTTGCTGGCGACCTGGAAACCTCGCAGTGCCGGCCCGTCACCCGTGTTGGTGACAAACTCCAGCGGACCGGCGACTTCACCAATGGCCCGCGCGGCCGCGTCCTGGGTCTGAAACTGGACGGTGTAATTGGTCGACAGCGAATTATAAATCGCCAAGGTGCGGCAGACGTGACCGCGGCGTGCGCCGCTGGGCAATTCGACCACCGCAATCTCATTCAAACTGCGGGCGAAACCAATATCCAGCCGTGCCGCCCGGGCGACGTAAACCGCTCCGCCGATCGCAATCAGCGGGATCGCCAACCAGGCATATTCGACGCGCCCCACGACTCGGAACACGATGTAGTTCAGGGGCACCAAAATCAGCAGATAGAAGCCCAATGTTTGCAGGACCAACTTCAAACCCGGGATCTCGATTCCCGACGATTGCCGCAGCAACTTGGAACTGAGCGTGACGACGTCGCTACGATCGTTCCAGGCCGCGACGCTTCCGGCCACGTTGCGGTACCGGACCAAGCGGCCGGAAGATTGTGTTGGGTCGACGTCGGCCGGCAACGCGCCGTCGCGGCTTAGCAAACGCACGTCGGTGCTGTCGGCCGGTTCGTTACCAGGGCGAGCACCGGAGCGATAAAACAAATTGGTGTAATTGATTTCATCGCCGCCCATATCGATCGCGTCGCTGCTGGAAACATAGCGACGGCCCGGCTTGCCCAGCACCGCACCGTTGATGAAGCCATCGTAGGAACGCCACTTGGCCAACCACGACTGCGTCAGGTCGATCCGCGACTGGACGATGCAACCGCGTCCGATTTGGCGGCGATACAGCAGCCCGAAGGTATCGGTTACCTCTTGGGCATCCGGATGCGGGGTGCCGACCAACGACAAACGCGATGTTTCGTTTTCAAGCAGCGCGATTTGTGTCGGCGTGCTCGCGTCACCCTCGATCGACCATTGCCGAAGCAGGCTTGCGGCTTCGTCGTTGGCCAATTCGTCGACGCCCGTTGGCGTGATCGGCAGCAAGTCCGCCAGCAGCGTATCGTCAAGACTTTCGGCGGCCGCCGGTGAACCGACGATCAGCCGACCGCCGAAGTACAACCAGTCCTCCAGTGCATCGATCTGTGTCGACGTCAAAGCTTCCGGCGACAAATCGTCCCAGTAGACCACCGCCGTTGACGTCCAATCCAGAAACGTGTCGGCAAGTGGCAGGATGCCTTGCGACGGCGGGATCACAAAGTGGAACGCGCCGGGAATTTGAATCGAATCGTCATCGTTTCGCCGAGGCGGACGCACCCAGTCGGCATCACGCAGGCGGTTGAAGCGATTGGGCTGGGTCGTCAACGCGACGAAAAAGTATTCGGCGCGGCCCAGCAGACGGACCGTTGTCGCCGTAAAGGGTTCGTAGCCGCCGGTGTCGCCGGACAAGCGGGATTGGATCAACGCACGTCCCTTCCGCGGCCGCTCCAGATCACCGGGCATGATGCGAAAGTCGAAACGACGTCGCTGGCCTTTGGGCAAGGTTACCGGACGTGATGATTCCACTTCGGAAACGCTCCGTTCGGGCGTGGGCGGCTCATCACGATACGGGCTGGCCCTAAAATCCCGACCGGCCCGCAATTCGACTCGAGTGTTAAGCGTCCCTCGGGCATCATCCAAGTTGCTTCGCATGCGGGCCGACGCCGCACTCCAGTGCCCCGGTTTGATACGGTCGCTCGCCGGTTCCTCGGAATGCGGCAACGGGCGGACTTCTTCGACTTCAAAGGGTCTGCGGGCGGCCGTTTGTGCGGCCGGATCGTCCTCGCCGCTGGGGCGGCAGCCGTTGCAGCCACTCAGCAACGGCGTCAAACACATCAACCAAAGCAAACACTGACGATGCGATCGATGACGAACCCTTGCGGCCGAGGATCCAGAATCGCGACGAGGCTGCATGCTTGGACTCAGAGACTTAAGGTGCGCATTAGCGCCGGTGGTGCTGGAACTTGCTCACGGACGATCGTGGCGACCCGATACAGCGGGTGTCCGCCGAAGGGAAGCTACCAGCCCAATACCATATTGGATTCGATCGCCCGCCGCGCCTGTTCCAGATCGCTTCCGGTTTCCATGCGGTACAGCCGAATGGCATTGACCTTGTCGCCGGCCGAACGGCTCAAGCATTCGCGGGCGATCACGTCGGGATCGACCGAACGTTTATTCAGGCCCAGAACGCCCTTGCTGATCACCCAAGTGTCACGAGGCCGACGGGTCAGCCGGACCACCTCGTCGCCCGGATAGGCATCCGAGACGACATCGCGGGCCCCCTCTTCGTCGTCGGCCCAGGTGATGATGATGTGGGATTCAGTTTCGATTTCAAACAGCGGCACCGCGGCGGTCTCCTGAGTCCTAGCGGAAGGCCCAGAAACGGTCTGGGAAGCGACTGGGCCCCGAGGATAATGAATCTGAGGACAACAATTTCTCTGTCTGCAGCATACTCGACTTCCCCGCGAGAAGTCGAACGGGGGTCAGGAAGTCGAACGGGGGTCAGCACGCCAGCCAGGGTTTAGTGTTCGATCCTGTAGCCGCGGAGGCACAGGAAACTGAAGATCATCACGCAGCCCGAGGCGATGCCCCATTGCCACGTGGTCATCGTGCTGAAATAGCGAGTCAGGTCGCCCCAGGAATCGAGGAACCAACGCAGGATGTCGGCAAGAAGCATCGGATGACTGCGGTGAGAGTGTGGGGCGGTTGGGGCGAGGGGCGAGTCGGTTTTGACTGAACGCGATCTCAACACCACGAAGGGATATCTCAAAAGCACTGAAAGCTAGGTCAAAACAGCGGCGCGTCGGCCGGCGACTTTCGTGACCGCCGATTCGGTTTGGGATCGCGTCCAAACGATCGAAAATGGCGGCACAACCGGTACAAGCCACTGGAGTTGGATAAGCCGTAGCCGGCCGCACGAAAGCGCTGCCGCGTGGGTACAAAACGTCCGTCAACGCTCTTGCGGCCGCAATCGGTGGCCGTATAATCTCGCCTCAGCACCGCCGGCGCGGTAGCTCAATTGGTTAGAGCCCCGGACTGTCGATCCGGAGGTTGCGGGTTCGAGTCCCGTCCGCGTCGCTTTCAGTTGTATCACGAATTCTAGGGCTGGTGCTGCTACACCTTCCCTGTACGATTTCGTGTCGGTCGAATGACCGAATCGCCGGCCCCCGAACATCTATTGGTGTTGACTACACGGGGGCCGGTTTTTTTATGCCATGCCACGTCAAATAGAACTAGCCGTACAAGTGCTGATCGTGCTTTCGCTGGTCGCGTTCTCAATTGAGACGCTGCCCGACATCACACCGTCACTTAGGCGCTATCTGACTTGGTTTGAGACGTTTTCCGTCGTGATCTTTACCGTCGAATACCTATGGCGGATTTGGGCGGCCGATGATCGGCGGTCGTTTTTGTTTAGCTTCTTCGGCGTCGTTGATTTGCTCGCGATCTTGCCGTTCTGGATCGGTACCGGAATCGATCTTCGAAGCGTTCGCGCCTTTCGGATGCTTCGGCTGTTTCGACTTTTCAAGCTTGCTAGGTACAGCAAAGCCGTGCGACGCTTCCGCGTCGCGTTCCAGAACATTAGCGAGGAGTTAACGCTGTTCGGAGCTGTGTCATCGATCATTCTTTTCATTGCCGCCGTCGGTATTTACCACTTTGAACACGAAGCCCAACCGGAAGCATTCGGTTCCGTTTTCGATTCTCTTTGGTGGGCGGTCGCAACTCTTACCACGGTCGGGTACGGCGACGTCTACCCAATCACGCTGGGCGGTCGAATCTTTACGTTCGTGGTCTTGGTGGTAGGTCTCGGCATCGTCGCGATACCCGCCGGACTTGTCGCATCGGCTTTATCAGATGCGCGATCGATGGAAATTTCCGAAACGTCGGAATCCTGTTGACACCGCCGGACGACATGCTATCGTCCCCGTGTAGTCAACACCTAAGTGATTGACGGCGGCCATTCGGCCAAGGTGTAGCAGCCCTCTGCCGTCCCGATCTTGGGTTCACTCTGAACCAAATTCCGCCCGCTGTTCCGCGTTCGTTCGTGGCTGCGCGGGTGGATCATACTGGCATGACCAAGCTGAATTGTGTTAGCCGGCGGCTTTTGATTTCGCTGGTTGGCTTCTTGGGAATCTTTTTCGGGAGCGCGGGGGCGTACTCGGAAGGGCCGGCACGGAACCGACGTGGAATCGTCGCGAGGGCCGAAGCTTTAACCACTTTCTGCGATCGCCGAGTGGACGATAGGACCGGCGCGATGGCAATCTTTTGGGGCCCCCGCTATGAATCCGCAACCTGCTACGACGACGCCCAACCTGCCGGGTATCCGTCTATTCGAACCGGCCGACGGTTCGCAAACGCTTCGGCAATTCTTCGACGATGTGGTGCCGATTGCCCCCAAGCAATCGACGCGAAACGAACACCTGCAAGCCATCCACCGGTGGGACCAATTCGCCCAGGATTTGACCGCCGGGAAGGTCGGGAACCTACGGACAATATGTCCGGAGGTTCCCATGCTGGGCCAGATCGATACGGCGATGGTCGCGGCTTTTCGCGACTGGATGACCGCTACCGCGCACCTGAATCGTCTGGGCAAACGCGGCAAGGCGACCGCCGGCTCGGCGAACAAGTCGATGGTTTATGTGCGGTCTTGGCTGGGCATGGCCGCCGACCGTGGGCTTACGTCTCCGCTCGGACGTACTCCGCGGTTGGCGGTCGCCAAGGGCGATCATCGGATCGAGATTCCGGCCGAACACGTCGACGCGTTGATGGCGGCGTGCGATCAAGCGGATTGGCCCAACCACTGGCGGCGAACTTCGCCGGCCAAGGGCAAACACGGCGAACGATTCGGAAAGCCGTTTTCGCCCGCGTTGTTTTGGCGGGTCCAGATCGTTTGGCTGTGGACGTTTGGGCAACGTCGCGGCGACATGGTCGGGATGAAGTCCGACAACCGCCCCTTGGCTTGGGCGAATGTGATCCACCAGGCCGAAAACCCGCACCCCAACGGATCGGCGACGAACGAATCCGGTTGGCTCGCGTTCACGCAATCAAAAACGTCCAAGGATTTGGTTTTGCCGATTCCCCAGGTCGCCGCGCATTGGATGGATTTAATCGCGGCGACCGTTCCCGATCGGACGGTCGACGATTTGATTTTGAGCGTGCCGCGGAACGGCAAATCGTTTTATTCGACTTGGCGGAAGATCGCCGAGGCGTCCGGCGTTCGGCCGAAGGCGGCGATGAAAATGGTCGACGGTCGCCCGGTGATGACCGATCGGGTTTATCAACTGAAAAACTTTCGATCCACCGCGGCTTCGGCGATCGAGCATCACGCCGGCGTGGGGCGATTGATCACGGGGCACGCTTCGGACGCCGAGAGACGACCGGATGCGATGCGTTCGGACGTGTTCGCGACCAACTATCTATCGAGCGAACGGGCAGTGTTGGATGCCCTTTCAACGATGCCGCTGCCGGCTTCGTTTACCGAACTTCTGCCGGCGTGACGTTCACGCTGGTCAATTTTTCTTCACTTGCGCCGGACGCTGGCAAAGCGTCCGGCGTTTTTCTTTACCACGGACACACCTATGGTTACCACGCAACAAGAACGGCTCGCTTCAGAACGTCGAGCGCAACGCGAAAACCTGTCCGCCATGCAACGGTGGCGGCTCATGATCGCGACGATTTCCGCCTTGCGCGATATCCAAGTCTGCGATCGCGATTCGGACACCTTCAAGCAGTTGATCGATATGGGAATCAACGGCGGGAAAAGCCCGATGGAACGGATGGCGGCGTCGTTTGCGGTGTACGTCTACACCGGCGAGCCGGCCCACGACGTCGACGCGCGCATGGTGCCATTCGACGCCATCGAAGTGGCAGCACGGGGCGATAGATCGTTTCGGCGAATGGTCGCCGATTTTGTGAACGATCCGTTTTGGCCGTAGCGAGTTTTGTAGCGCTATCGCCGTAGGGCGATACCCGACGCCGTCTTCCTTGCGCGGCGAATCCTTGGACCGTGAAAGCCGGAGCCACTTGTGGTCGGTTCAGTGTAGGGCAAAAAGACCCGGCACCACGTCGGAATGGTTGGTCGTTTGCACCATGGCGACTTTCGGGTTCGATTCCCGAGCCGACGTTTGGTTTCTAGTCATTGCCAAGGAGTTAAGGAAATGAGGCTCAATCAGATGACCGAAGCGGTTCAACCCAAACCGCTGCCGATCTTGGAAACGAAGTTTGTAAAGGGTGCCGAAACGTTCGTTTTCCAATTCACTTCGCGGAACGCCGATCGCTTGCTGCGTTCCCTTGCCAGCCGTGCGAATGATGCGGCTGATCCACTGACTTGGTTGGACGTCGCGTTTATCAGCGCCGATATCCGCGAAATCGCAGGCATTCCCGACATCTTGCCGGGATAAGCGATTGGCACCGCACGTTGCCAGATTCCCAACTTTGTTTCGAATCCCCCATCAAACCACGGTTGCCGATTTCAATGAAGAAGGCCGCGAAGAAGAAACGCGCGACGACAAGGAAAGTTCCAGACGTCGAAGCGTTGCAGCGCTACGAAACCCTGTTCGGCGAACTAATGCGGTTCGTCGAAGTCATCGAAGAAAGCGAAACCGAACTTGCGGACGCCCAGCGCGACGTCGTTGACCTCAAGTCCAAATACGATGCCGCGCGTGATCGCGTTCGAGAGATCAAGGAACTTCGCGACGGTGCCGAACGTGGTTTGTTTCGCTATCTGCGACCAGCCGACGGAAGTGAAGTCTTGCCGTTGTTCGATCGAATGGAACCCGCGTCCGAAGAACGCCACGGCGTGAATTCCGACGAATGGCGATCCCGTCCCGTCGCGGCGTTGAAGCTATCGCTGCCGGCTCAAGTCGCTTTGACCGACGTCGGCATTTTGATGGTCGGCCAATTGCAAGATCGCGTTTTAGATGATGCCGAAAGCTGGTACGAAAAGCTGGAAGGCGTCACGGCCGGCATGGCCGCCGCCATCGTCGATCGGTTGAATGAATTCATTTTTGATGAGGGCGCGAAATGACGCCGATTCAAAATCCGCCACCGCTTGGGCTGTCAGTCGAAAGCGAAGGCACAAACCTTGCCGCGTTGTCGATGACGCCGGCAATGCGACAGATCGCCGATGTGATTGTGCGGCAGTGGTCCGCGGTGAAGCAATTCCGACCGCTCGCGCGGCACGGAATCTATCCCATTCGGCAATTGTTGTTCCACGGACCGCCGGGCAACGGCAAAACCTTTGCTTGTCAGTGGATCGCACAACAGCTACGGGTGCCGCTGTATCGAGTGCGATGCGAACAGGTGGTCGGTTCGTTGCTTGGCCAAACGACCAGCAACATCGGTGCGGTTCTTACCTGGGTGAAAGAACAACCGCCCGCGATCGTGCTATTCGATGAAGTCGAAACGCTATTTCCGGCACGAAGGGCCGGCGGCGATTCCTGTTCGCGGGAACTTAATTCCGCCATGACGGTCTATTGGCAACACTTGGACCGATGGGAAACGCAGCATTTGTTCGTGATGGCCACGAACATGCCGGCGGCACTTGATGATGCGTTGAAGTCCCGCATTGAAATGCAATTGGAATTCGGTCCGCCCACGGAAGCCCAGGCACGCGAAGTGATCAACTATTGGGCCGAAGTCTTGAACCAATACGGTGCCGATCAATGGCGGCCCAAGATTGAAGAACGGCTGGATACCGGCAATCGGTACGCTTCGTTTCGCGAACTTTGGCAAACCATCCAGCAAGCGACCGTCGCCTACGTTACCGATTCGCTGGGGGCTGAATCATGACCGATTCGGCAAAG
This sequence comes from Planctomycetota bacterium, assembly GCA_039201055.1. Lineage (GTDB taxonomy): Bacteria > Planctomycetota > Planctomycetia > Pirellulales > Pirellulaceae > Rubripirellula. The sequence continues at coordinate 19,473 of JBCCRW010000009.1, forward strand.
CGACAACTGCCGATTGATATGCAAGCTGCGGAGGCTCGGGAGGCCGAACGCCGGGCGTCCGAGCGTGAAGCCAAGGCCGAACGCGCGGCACTGATTCAAACGGTTGAACGGGCTTTGGAAGCCGCCGAATTCCATCCGTCGACCGCCTATTATCGAATCGCGGTTTTGATCGCGAAGGTCGCGGGCGCTGATCGTTTTGATTGGACGGCATCGCGTTTGGCGGATGATGCAGAAATCGAATGCACTCGCGAACACGCAAGAAACGCCGTCAAGGAACTGTTGCGATGGCGTATTTTGATGCCGGTTTCGAAGTCGAGAATTAGCAACGGCCGCCGCGGCCGGCCATCGCATTCGCTCGCCGTCAAGATTGATCGCGAAGGATGCGGAAAGTGGATTTCCGGGATCAATCCAGTGGCGAATGATGCCGAGGAAAATGCCGCCAAATCGGAGGGTCTGCCGGGCGAAAGAATTAACGAAATCGGGGAGAAATCGACGCCAAATCGGGGAGAAATCGACGCCAAATCCGGGGGAAATCTGGGCGAAATCGGGGAGAAATCTGGGCGAAATTTGGGCATCCCTTCCTTATGTCCCCCTTCCCCCAATCCCATTCCCATACCCGGTCCCCCTTCCCCGGCGATTGGGGATGGCGATCCAGCTTGTGAGCGGCGATCGGTGGACACGGTGGACCGGAAAAAAATCTTTTATCGGGTGGACCTGGAACGCACGGCCACACAGATCGCCGTCGCACTCAAATGGCCCGACGAATCCGATTGGTCCACCGTGTGGGTCGTGGCGGCGTTGTACGTCGATGGCCAATTGAGCAAGGCTGAAGTATCCGGGGCTTGCCGCGGGGCCAACGCGACGGCCACGCGGACCCGCATCGGCGTTTTCCGATCCATCATCGCCGAACGGCTCGGCATCCAGGCGGTCGAATTTCGCGGCCTGTTCGGGCGCTACGGCTGCCGTGGTGGTTTCCCGAAAGAGGCCCCGCCGCGGCTATTGGTGCCCCGCGAAGTCGGCGAGCTACACGCGAAGCCACCGCCAACGCGAGAGGCCGGGAAATCGCAAATTGAGTTGGTGCGTGAACTCGCTGCGACGATGAAACAGCCCTGATTTTGGACGTTCCAGAATCGATATCAAACCCCTCATTCAAGAATCATGAATCAAGCCACCCAGCAACCCGCTCGCATCACCGCGGCCGAGCAATCGCGGATCGAAGCCAAGCGAGCCAACTACCGCGCTGACGTCGCGTCGGATTGGTGCCGCGGCTGCGAAAAACGCAAACAACGCGGCAAGCCGCTTTGTGCACGCTGCTATTACTCTTTGCCGTTTCAGATTCGACAACGCATTGCATCGGATGACTGCGGCGATGGTTTCGAACTGTTCCAGGAAGCCGTGGAATTGATGACGGCCGATGAGGCGATCGCGTGATGTCCAGCGAATCCATCAACCCCTACACGTCACAAGAGACGCCCCAAATCGTGATCCGCTATCGCGCCCGAACATCAACGCGTGTGCTGTGCTTGGTCTACTTCATCGCCGGCTACGCGATTTTGTCGACTGCCTGGGCCGTCAATACTTCGGTCCAAAATGACGAACTTCACCGCTTGATCGATGTGGGCAACCGATCGGGTTTGGTCGATGACTTTCCATCGCCGGCGGTGGTGCGATGATTGCGAACAGCACCATCGCCGCCGGCCGCGTCACGGTACCGGACGGCTTGAGCAGCTATCCCGGCGGCAAGTCGGGGTCGGGTATCTATCAAAGGTTGATCAACCGAATCCCGCGGCACCGGATCCTGGTTAGTGCTTTCGCCGGTCAATGCGGGGTCACGCGGAACATTAAGCCCGCGGAACACACGGTCGTGATCGACGCCGATCCGGACGTTTGCGATTGGTGGGACAGCTGGCGACGATCCAAAGCAGGGCGGGCAGTCGAAATACACCATTGCGATAGCATGGATTGGTTGCGGTTTCGCTTTGGTCTGTCGCAGTACGCCGGATCCGTTGCCGCTTGGGACGACGGCAGAGATCGCGATCGCACGTCGCCCAATTCCGCGACTTCGGCCGGTGCCGATCAATACGGCGGCGGTCGATCGCCGCTGCATGACTCGGCGGAGTACTTCATTTTCGCGGACCCACCCTATGTGCTTGCCGAACGTTCGCACGGCAAGCAGTACCGTTGCGAGTTGACAGATTCAGATCACCAACGGTTGTTGTCGATTCTTTGTCGGCTGCCGGCGTCGCGGGCCCGGATCATGTTGTGTGGGTACGCGTCGCCGATCTATTCGGCGGTCGATCGCGAATGGCGATCCATCGACCATCGCGTTCCAACGCGTGGGGGTCTACAGGACGAACGGATCTGGATGAACTATCCGCGGCCGCGGACTTTGCACGATTATCGATACGTCGGAGAGTGCCGTCGAAGCCGCGAACGAATACGGCGGCGACAACGAAATTGGGTGTCGCAATTGGAGGCGATGCCGGATCCGGAACGTGCCGCGATGCTGGAAGCGTTGCGAGGCGTCGACAGTGAGAACTTGAGCCCATGAGTCACAGTGTCATAAAAGCAGGTTCGGCATCACGTTGCGGATCAAACGTTCGCGTTCAAGGTGTGAATGAAAAACCGATTCTTTTCGCTGGCGATATGGTGCGTGCAATACTCGCGAATCGAAAGACGCAAACCAGGCGAGCAATCGCCCGGATGAAAGGTTTTCGATGCCAACAATTCGGTCCTTCAACCACGAAGGGCTACGACTGGCATTTCAGGTGCCAGCGTGGATTGTGGCAGGACATGAAACATGAGGAAGTCATCAGCCGATGCCCATACGGCCAAGTTGGTGATCGGCTTTGGGTGCGTGAAACTTGGTCACCGGATCACGCGAGCTTTTATCCGTACCATCCAGTCGTGTACCGTGCTCAACGCGCGTTCGAATACGAACGAAACGATCGCGGAGAAGTGTTTTCGTGGGAGACGCATACGTGGCATCCGTTCCGTTGGCGTCCATCGATACACATGCCTCGGCGGCACAGCCGGATCACGCTGGAAATCACCGACGTACGGATCGAGCAGTTGCAGTCGATCACCAACCAAGACATCGCGGCCGAAGGAATACAACCGATCGGCGAAGAACGGCCGGTCGGAAATGACGGGCAAACGGCACAGGCCGGAAAGCTTGGTGATCGCTATTCGACTATGCGTCAGTTGTGGTCTGAACTCTGGGAATCGATCAACGGGCCTGGATCGTGGAACGTGAACCCGTGGCTTTGGGTCGTTGCGTTTCAGCGGGTATAGGCCTTGTTTCCGTATCAAAAGACTCTGCGGGCCATCCGCATCACCCAATCTTTAATTGGCCGCTTGCATGATCGCCAACAAAGCGACGACCGTATCGGCGGATAAAACCGTCGCCGAAATCCAGAAAATGTTGGCGAGCGTCAACGCAACTTCCATGATGATCGACTATGACCAAGGGCGACCGGACGCTGTGTCATTCAAAATCGTTCGCAACGACCGGCCGATCTCGTTTCGTTTGCCGTCGAACTGGCAAGGGCTGCTGGCGGCGATGAAGAAAGACCGAACCGTGCCGCGTCGATTGTGCAATGAGGATTAAGCCCGGCGAGTGTCTTGGCGTGTTGTCCGCGATTGGCTCCGTGCTCAATTGACGCTGATCGAAGCGGGTGCGGCGACGGTCGAAGAAGTCATGCTTCCGTGGGCTTTGGCCGGTGACGGTACGACAACCGTTGGACATCAATTGCTGAATGGACCCGGCGGATTTTTGGGGTTGCCATCGCCCGACAAGGTCCAGTGAACGTCCGTCATCACCGGGCGGCTAATCCAGAAAATCAACCAAAGGTGAAATAGTGAGCCAACCAAATACAGCCGACGAAATCAAAGACGCTGCCGCTCCGGTGCATGATCGTTGTTACACGGCGCTGAGCTACGACTGGTTGTCGGCAAACGGTTTCCATCGAATTGAGAAAGGCGAACGCCAGCCGCATGATTTCATGCGTCGGTGCATCCGCATGGAAACGCTCGGCGAAAAGTTCATGGTCGCGGAAGAGGATTTGTGTCTGGATCTTTGCCCTAGTGACGACAGCGAAGTGCAGTGGCATTGCTGGGTCACGAAGGCCGAGCATTACAACAGGCATCCCACAAGCTGGATTCACACGCGAATGCTCCGATACGCCGAGGAAGTCGCGTTGATGTATGAGGGCCTCACGGGTCGCCGAATGGGGCCGAGACATTGGAAACGGTCGGAACTTGCGTTGCCGCTTTTTCCGTCCGTGTAACGCTATCATTACGAAGCGACATAATGAGCAAGCTGCAAAGGTACGCCGAAGCACTGGCGGTCGCCGAACGAACGGTGCAAAACGAAAAACTAAAAGCCGTGTTGCGTGAGGCACGCGGCAAGATCGAATCCGGCCACCTGACGTGGCGGAACGGAATGGCTGGACGCGACGAGTACAAACCAGTCGATGACGCTGCGAAAAATCCGCAAGCGTCGTCGTCGTAACAAGTTCTTATCCGGCGCAGGCGCCGGATATTCTGCACGCCGGCGAATCATTCCAGGTGGTTCTTCGCCAATTCTAGGGCCGTCTGACCTTTACACGCTGGCCAAATCTTCAAGCGGATATCGGCCACCGGTGCATTACGATGCGCTGCGTGGGCCAAGAGCGAGCCCACGCCGATTCGTCCCAAAGACTGGAGACCCCGATGGCTTGCGAACCCTGCCGCCTGGAAGGTGGTGTGATTGTCCGCGCGGTGTACGCCGCAGATTTGTATTCCGTCGTGCTTCGCGATGCAAACGCTAGATCGACGCACGATGACCTCACGGTGCGATTGATCGACGTTCGCACCAAGACCGTTCGCCGCCGCGGCGGCGAACCGCCGACCGGACGACGGATATTTGATGGCAAAGATCGAGATTCCGAAGATTGGGCCCCCTGTGCCGCGGCACGCGACGCCGCCGAAAAAGCCATCGGATCGCGGGATTGCCGTGTTATCATCCCGGTCGCTGGTCGTGGTTTCCTTGAGCGGTTGATGCCTGGCACAGTCGTGGACGGGTTCCTGTTCATCTGGAATCGGGGCGATTGGCAATCCCTTTCCGATGTCCTTTTTGCGGCTGGCCATGTCTCGAAATTCGCGGCCCAACCGAATCGAGATCACGGCGCGGCGGCGTGATTGGCTGCTGTCGCTGCCGTCGCCAGAGCGGGCAAAGTTCTTACCGAAATCGCGGGCCGAAGGGACGCGATGCAAATTTTGCGACTACCCCGATCGTGCCGTCACGTCGCAGCCGTGGATGACTTGGTACGGGCCGGTGAAATGCCGCAATTGTGGACGCGTCCGGCCCGGGCTAACCAAGGTCACTCGGCAAATCGATCTGGAATGGCTGCAACGCGAAACCGGTCTGCGGACCGAAGCCGAGTACCGATCCGCTCTCCGCGAGCGTGACCAATTGATTGAATCCGAGCGGGCCGGTTTGGTCCGCGTGACGGGCTTACGGCGTGGAAAGGCGGCACGCGGCCGCCGGATCAATTCGCGGGATGCCGAAGAAGAAGCCCGCACCGAAGCGAACCCGGCGAAGCGCCGAAGCGGCTAAGCCATCGCCCAAACGTCCGACCGCTAAGGGCAAGGATCGCGGCCGGCGAAAGCCAACGCGAAGCCAAAAGGCCGCGGCGGCGAAGAAGTCCAACCGTGAACGGGCGGCCGAGCGATCGCGGCGGCAATCGCAACTGGAACGCGAGATCGGCAAAATCCCGGCCGTCGTCAATCCCAGGCGTCGAAAGCAATGCGGCGAAGATACACCGCGCGCGCTCAAAACGTATTTTCCGAACGCGTTCCCTCGTCCCTTTGCACCGCGGCACTTGGAAGTGATCGCGACCACTCGGCAGGTGATGGAATCCGGCGTCTTGTTAGCGCTGGCGATGGGTCGCGGTGACGGAAAGTCGACTACCGTAATCCGTATCGCATTGCTTGCGATCCTTTACCGGTGGCGGTTCTCGATCGTGCTTTTGGGTTCAAGTCAAAAGCACGCGAAGCGACTGTTGCGTGGTGTGAAAACCGAAATCGAATCCAACGATTTGCTGCTCGCCGATTTCCCGGAAGTTTGCTATCCGGTGCGATGCCTGGAACGGATGCCGGCTCGGGCAAACGGCCAAACCACCGAGGGGCATCACACCGACATGTTTTGGTCAGGACACGAACAGATCGTGTTGCCAACGGTCGCCGGACAATGCGGCGGGGTGATGGCGGCCGTCGGCATGAACAACAGCGACATTCGCGGCACACAAATTACGTTGCCGTCGGGCGAGGTCTTGCGCCCCGACTGCTTTATTGGTGACGATCTTCAAACCGCGGCGGTCGCCCGCAACGTCGAACAGGTGAAGAAATACGAAGGCATTTTGAAAGCCGACGTGATGGGGATGGCGGGGCCGGACAAAACAATCGCCGGCGTGGCAATCATCACCGTTCAGCGAAAGGGTGATCTTGCCGATCGTTTGCTTAATCGCACGTTGCACAACGAGTGGAACGGCAAACGCTTTCGCTTGGTCGACCGGTGGCCCGACAACGAAAAGCTGTGGGCCGACTACGCGGAAAAACGTGATTTTGATTTGGCCAATGGTGATCCGAAGCTTTCGACAGCGACCGAGCACTATCGACGCAATCGAATCGCCATGGACGCCGGCGCCGTGGTCACTTGGCCCGAACGCAAAAAGCCGCATGAATTGTCGGCACTGCAAAGCGCGTACAACTTGCGATTGGAAAACCCGGACACGTTCGATGCCGAGTATCAGAACGATCCGGCCGTCGCGATATCCGCCGAGGGGCAAATCGCTTCGCCGGATTCCGATTCGATCGTTCGACGCGTGGGCGGATATGCTCGCGGCGAAGTGCCGGAATCGGCGACCCGGTTGTTCGCTGGCGTTGACGTGCAACAGCACGCGTTGTTCTGGATGGTCGCCGCGGTCGACGAATCGTTTTCCGGATGGATCGTCGACTATGGTTCGTGGCCCGATCAACACAAAGTGTATTGGACTCTTCGCCAATGCGATCGCACCATTGCCTCGGTGACGGGTATTTCATCGTTGGAAGGATCGCTGTCCGCGGCCTACGAAGCGCTGATTCCGCGGCTACTTATTCGGAGCTTCACCCGCGACGATGGCGCGACGATGAACGTGGAACGATTGGTCATCGACGCCAACTGGGGCCCGTCGACCAAGTCGGTCTATTCGTTCGTTCGGCAAGTAAACGCCCCCAGCGTGCTACCGTTTCACGGCCGCGGCGTGACGGCGAAACAAAATCCATTCGCGGCTCGGAAGAAGAAGGCCGGCGAACAGGCGGGCATCGAATGGTTCGTGCCCAAGGTGAAAGGCACCAAGACACCGCGGCACGTCATCGCGGACGTCAACCTAATCAAATCCAATTTGTCCGATCGATTGACCCAACCGATCGGTGAATCGGGAGCGTGGCAATTGTTCCAGGCCCCGGCGTCGCAACACCGCATGTTGGCGGATCATCTTTCCGCCGAATTTCCGATCGAAACCCACGGCCGGGGGCGGGTGCTTCATGAATGGATGTTGCGGCCCGGCCGGGACAATCACTGGCTTGATTGTGCCGTGATGATCGCGACGGCGGCGTTGATGGCCGGCTGTTCGCCCAACGGCACGGCGGCGGCCGATCGGTCCTACCGCCGCCCGAAACAACGTCGCGGCCTGGACGAAGCCAAAAAAGCGGCCTGATTTTGCACCGTTCCATGCTTTTTGCGCGTGCAAAGGCTTTTTGCGCGTGTAAAGCGGCAAGCGTCGCCGCGGCGACGATCGGCGGCATGAGTGCCCCATGCCCCGAAGATCCGAATTCAAAATCCCAACCGCCCATCGAACCGTGTGAAGCGATCGCCGAAGCCGTCGGCGAGCCCCAGGCGGCGACGATTGACGGGCAATCGGTGACCAATCGCGCCGTGGACGATCTGATCAAGGCCGATCAATACCTGCAGCGAAAAAAGCGACGCGGCAAACCTGGATTCGGGATCGGGCTGGGCCGAATGTACCCCGGATCATCGGTCGGCGAATGACGATACTCGATCAACATGGGCGGCCGCTGCTATCGGAAAGCAAACGCAAGGCCATCGCCCATTTGCGTAACAGCGCGACCGCCGAACTGTCGGCGATGTACGACGCCGCTCAAACGACGAACGAGAACGTTCGGCATTGGCGGTTCGCGGATGATCTGTCCGCGGCGACGGCCAATTCGTTGGCCGTGCGTTCGGTGCTGCGGAAACGCTCGCGTTACGAATGCGTCCAGTCCAACGGGTTTGGCGTTGGGATGACCAAGACGCTGGCCACGGACTTCGTTTCCGTGGGTCCGAAGATCCGCATCGAATTGGAAGATCGCGAGTTGGCCAAGCGCATCGAACGCGAGTGGGCGCGCTGGTGCAAAGCCACAAAGCTGAACAAGAAACTACGGGTGGCTCGGCGTGCAAAATGCGTCGACGGCGAATCGTTCCTTTTGGCAATCACGAACCGACGAATTCGCGGTCCGGTAAAGCTGGACGTTCGGGTCATCGAAGCGGATCAAATGTCGACGCCGGGATGGATTGACGGTATCGCCGGCGATGCGGTCGACGGTATTAAATTTGACCCAAGCACCGGCGAGCCAATCGAATACCACATGCTTCGGCAGCATCCCGGTGACCGCGGATCGATCTTGCCGAACCCTGCCGATCATCGCACGATCGATGCCGTCGACGTGATTCATGTTTTCAATGAAGACCGTCCCGGCCAAGTTCGCGGCATCCCAGAATTGACGGCTTCGCTTCCGCTATTCGCGTTCCTTCGCCGGTACACGCTGGCGACGTTGGCGGCGGCCGAAATCGCCGCCAGCTACGCGGCGGTCCTCAAAACTCAAGAGGGCGCCTTTGATACCGATGATGGCGAAGTCTTCAAACCGTTCACGGCGATCGAAATCGAACGCGGCATGATGGCCGCGTTGCCATACGGATACGAATTGCAGCAATTGCGATCCGAGAACCCGGCGACACGGTATGTGGAATTTCGCGACGCGCTGCTCTGTGAGATCGCCCGCCCAATCAACATGCCGCGAAACAAAGTCCTGGGCGATAGCAGCGGCTACAACTTTTCATCGTCGCGGATGGATCACCAAGTCTACTACCACGCGATCGAATGCGAACGCGATGATTGGGAAATCGATGTCCTCGATCGAATCTTTGAATGGTGGTTGGACGAAGCGTTGTTGGTCCCGGGTTTGATCGACATGCCGACGATGGACTACGTTCCGCGTCGTTGGTCTTGGAAGCCGCCCGCGTCGGCCAATCCGTTGCAAGATGCCAAGACGGAAACGCACTTGATCGAAGCCGGGTTAAAGCTTCGCGAAGACTACCTGATCGAAAACCAAATCGATCCGGATCGGTTCCATGAGCGGCAACTCGAAGAAGCCCGCCGCCGCGGCGAAATGCAACGGCAGCAACCACGGCCCGACGTTTCGGACTTGCCGGCAACGCCGGCCGTCGCGGTCTAGTTCGCAAGTCATCGTCATGTAATGGGAATCGGTCGGTTTGGGATCGGATTGGCGGGTCTCAATACGTTTACCCGTGATCCCGCCGCGATGATCTGTACCGCCTGCAAACGCAAACAAGCCGATCGATTCATCGGTGACCAATTCGAAATCTACAACGCCCCGGCCGAAATCGCTCTTTCGTGCATTGCTTCGGATTCGGTCGAATTGATCGCGACCGATCCACCGTATGCCAGCGGATCGAATGGACTGCTAGGTCGGTCCCGGTCCAGCCACGCCAAATATCGAAACACCGAATCGGCGAAATTGCCGGAACTGGATCGGGACGCCATGTTGCCCGAAGCGTGGCAGGCGATGATGCGTGGCGTTTGGGCGGAGTGCTTTCGAATCGCCAAGGATGGTGCCGACGTGTTGGCGTTTTGCGATTGGCGATCGCTGCCGATGATGATGTCGACGATCGCCGCCGCCGGCTTCCGATCGCGCTCGATCTTGGTTTGGGACAAGGGCCGAAGGTCACGGCCCCAGGCAAACGGGTTCCGAAATCAGAGCGAATTTATCCTGTGGTTTCGCAAGGGCACAAAGGCCATCGATCGAGACCAACCGATCTACCTGGACGGAGTGTTTCGCCACGCGACGAAAACCAAGAAGATCCACGCGACCGAAAAGCCGCTCGCGTTGATGTCCGACCTGTTGCAAATCGCGCCGCCAAAATCGGCGGTCCTGGATCCCTTTATGGGATCGGGCACCACCGGAATTGCCGCGATGGACGCCGGTCATTCCTTTATCGGATGTGAAACCAGCCGCGACTACTTCGCGATGGCTCGGCGGCGGCTTTTGGAATTCGCGGGCACCAATGCGGACGGCGCTGTGTAATTCACCACCGCCGCGAAAAACTACGTTCGCGGCATGTTGCAAATCTTCAAACCGCGATTGTCCGCGGCGGCCCCGCCCATCCCGACGTTCGAAGCCACCGACGACGATGTCCGAATTCAACTGACCGCCGCCGGCCGGTGCGAGTTAATCGCAAACGGCATTCCGGGAATTGAACCGGAGCCGGACGAACCCATCCCGTTTCGGATGTTTGCTTACAGCGGCGGCATCATGTACCCGCTGTTATCCGGCGTCGACTGGAACGGCCCCGTCGTGGTCGATATTTCGGGGATGGATGTCGAATTTGAAACGCCCATCCATCGGTCGCACGATCAAGACCGACCCGTCGGACACGGCTACGCGGAAGCCGGCCGCGACATCGTGATCGACGGCATGTTCAGCATCGAAAACGACGATTCGCGCGAGATCATTTCCGGCCTGCGTCGCGGATTTCCATGGCGTGCATCGATTGGCCTATCGCGGATGGGGCTCGAGCGCGTCGCCGCCGGCCGGAGTGTTCGTGTAAATGGCCGCGACTTTGACGGCCCAATCTTGGTCATCCGTTCGTCGCACCTGGACGAATCGTCGTTCGTCACCGTTCCCGGTGACATGGATACGGCGGCTTTCCTGGCCAATCGCGGCGGCGGCACCCATCCGATCACACAAACTTCCGACGGAACCGCCGTGACGTTCTCGCAATGGCTGGCAGCCAACAACCACGATGAGGCCACCCTGCAAGCCGGCCGTGCCCAAATCCTCTTTGCCGAGTACCGCGCTTGGACTCGGACCCACACCGCGACGCAAAGCAAAGCGACGGCGGCAGCCACCGACGCCGCTTTGACCGGATGCGGTGCCGGAACCGTGACTTCGCCCCCGGCCGTTGACCCGACACCCGCGGCTGTTGATCCAGGCACCACGACCCCAGATCCCAACACGCCGACGGGCGACCCGACCCCGACGACGCCCAGCGCGTCACCGGCCGGCGACACCGGAACCGGCGTCAGCGTCCAAGCACGGTCCGGCCAACAATCCCATCACGTTGTCCCGGACGGATTGGCCAGTTTGGCCGCGCGTCGTGAAGCCGCCGCGGCCGAAGAAGAACGCATCGAGGCGATCCGCGAGATTGGTAACAGCATTGCCAACCCGGAAATGGAGGGCGGCGGACGTCTCGTCGCACACGCCATCCGCGGCGAATGGACTGTCGAACAAACTCGACTGTTCGCCCAGCAAGCCCGACGCCCATCGGCACCCGCGATCCACACCAGCAGCCGAAGCGATCGCGAATCCGTCGGCGCGATCCAAGCCGCGATGATGCTGCGTGCCGGTCGCCCCATCGACATGGTCTTGCCGCAATCGCCCAGCGTTCCGGTTTGGATGACGCGACCGGTCAACGACAACGGCCGCGACCAAATCATGACGGCCGCGCAAGACATGCGAAACGCAACCACGATGGAATTCGTGGAGCTGGCGCTTCGTGCAAGCGGCCACGACGTGCCCAGCGGATACGGCGTCTCGCATCGCCACGCGATCCTGCGTGCCGGCTTTTCCACCGGAGCCATCGCGGCGGTGTTCGATCAATCCATCGGATCGATCGCTTTGACGGCCTACCGCGAAGCCCAAGACTTCACCCAGGGCTGGACGTCCGAGGCCGACGCGTTGAACTTGTTGCCGCATGAACGGCCGCGATTGATCGCCGCGCAAGACCTGACCATCCATCCCACCGGTGGCCAAGCCGACCACGCACACCGAACCGCCAACAGCGAAACGGTCAAGGTGGATCGGTTTAGCCGACAAGCCAAGATGGATGAAAACGATTTCATCAACGACCAATTCGGTTTGTTGGCCGATACCCCGCGTGACTTCGGTTTCGCGGCGGCTCGATTGAGGCCCGCTTTGGTCGCTTCGATCTTGCTAAAGAACCCGACGCTAAAGCGAACCGGGGCAGCACTGTTCAACACCGCCGGCGGAACGTTAATCAACAACGAACCGTTGACGCGAGCCGGCTTGTCGACGGCGCGAGCCAAGCTGGCCCAAATGAAGGACGGCGACGCCGTTTTGAACTTGCCGGCCACGCACTTGATCACCGGATCGGAATTGGCCGACACCGCGATCCAGCTAACCCAATCCGCGGTGCTGACCCAGGACGGCGGCGGCGGTTCGCAAAACCCAATCTTCCGCCGCGACATCACGCCGGTTGAAGAAGCCCGCTTGGATTTGGGCATGATCGACCCGACGTCGGACCCGGAAAACCCGACGAACCTGACCGGCAACGCGGCGGCTTGGTATTTGGCATCCGCCAACGGCAAAGGCATCGAAGTGCAATTTTTGGCCGGTACCGGTCGGATGCCTGTTGTGATGGTCGAACCGCTTTCGGGCGATGGCGAATTCGGCGTTTGTGTGGTGGTGAAGCACTTTGCCGGTGCCGCCGCGGTCGGCGAAAAGTCGATCGTGATGGTCGACGGAACGCCCGAGTAGGCCAACAAAAGACTAACCCTGAGAAGGGGTCGGCCGGTGGATTCGTTTCGCCGGCCGCCCCCGCACTGAATTTTCCCTTTTTTTCTGGTCTCCGATGCAAGCCGTCGTCGCATTTTGGACCCACGGGCAATTGATCGTCCGCGGGACTCCCATCGAAAAGATTCCCGAGCGTTGCCGCGCGTCGGCGATCGCCAACGGATGGATCAAAGCCGACACGATTTTTCATTCGTCCGACGATGAACCCGACGACGAAGGCAACAACGATTCCGAGCCGGAACCGACCGAACCGGAAACCGACCAAGATGCTGTCCCAACTTCGGATGACGGCGACGCTTCGCAAGATGTGAACGCGTCGTCGTCATCGGACACGGAACCGGAAAGCAAGTCCGAACCATCCGGGGCCCTAACCACACTGGAAGCCGCCGGCCTGGACAAACGCGCCGCCGGCGTGCTGGAACGTCTCGGCGTGGTCACCATCGCCGACGCCAAAGCCAAACGCGACGAACTCGGCGGCGACCTATCGCAAATCAACGGCATCACCAAGAGCCGTGCATCGCGAATCGATGAAATCATCGCATCCGCGACCTAGCCAACCACTCGATCCCTTTTTTGAAACTCGTAAACGCGACGACGGTTCGCAAAACGCAAGACCATGTTGAAACTGAAACTCATCGGTGGCCGTGAAGCCGTCGTCAATCTGGCCGCACCTTCGGCCGTCGAACGCGGCCAAGTCGTCGCCGTCGGCGATCTGGCCGTGATCGCCAAGGATGACCTGGCGTCTGGCGAATATGGTTCCTTCGCCGTGGGTGGCGGTATCTACAGCGGCACCCACCAAGACAACGCGGGCACCACCGATCGCACCGGCAAGCCGTGTTTCTTCGATGCCGCGCAAAGCAACATCCGCGGCACCGTCGGCAAACGCCTGGGCGAAGTGGTCAAACACGCCGACAC
>JBCCRW010000010.1:0-30781 GCA_039201055.1 Planctomycetota bacterium
AACGGTTTGTCGACACTGGCCCACCGAGATGATCTGGAGCGGTTTCGCGGTGGGGCAAAAGGTTATCGCGGGCGGAGGCCTGGTCGATACGACGACTCGGAACCCCGTTCGACGGGCTTATCAGTTGCGAATGTTTGACGGGCGACCCAGCCTACGCGGTGGCAAGCCGGCATTTGACCAAACAGCGGTATTGATCGCCGTTCGCGGGGTGGAGGATCGGTACTGGCGCGCGTCGCCGCCGGGCCGGGTTGAAGTGGACGACGCGGGTCGGACTTCGTGGACGGCCGAGGAAGATGGGCCACATCGCTTCGTCAATTTTCGTTACCGACCCGCGGGCGTGACCGCGTTGATCGATCGGATGATGGCCAAGCCACCTCTTTTGAAATCGCAACGGCCGGTGCCCGTTATCTTCGACACCGACATGGGTGCGGACATCGACGACGCCCTCGCACTGGCCGTGCTGCACGGACTTCAAAGCCGCGGGGAGGTCGACATGCTGGCGATCACGTCCAGCAAAGATCATCCGGCCAGCGCGACCGTGATCGACATGATCAATACCTGGTACGGTCGCGGAGACATTCCGATTGGTCGCGTCGTTGATGGTTTTCAACAGGACGACGGGAAGTACTTGATCCCAACGGCGTCCGCAAAAACTGCCGATGGCCAGCCGCTATTTCCGCACGACTTGACGCCTGAATCGGCCGCACCCGAAGCGGTTTCGTTGATCCGAAAAACGCTCGCCAATGCAGACGATGATTCGGTGGTCTTGATTCTGGTCGGCCAACAAACCAACGTCGCGCGGTTACTACAGTCTGCACCGGATCAGCATTCGAATTTATCGGGAATGGATCTGGTCAAGCAAAAAGTTCGCTGCTTGTCGGTGATGGCGGGCGCCTTCAACCGGCCCGACCAAGGCCCCGTACGCTTTGATGGGAAACCGGAATGGAACATTCGCGTCGATGTCGAATCCGCCAAGACGGTTTTCGAAAAGTGGCCGGTCGAGATTGTCGTCGCCCCCTGGGAATTGGGGCGTCGGTTGATGTATCCCGGTTTCAGCGTCGAACGTGATTTTGATCGGCCCAACCGTCCGCCGCACCCGGTCGCCCACACGTACCGTCATTGGGACCGCATGCCGTATGACCGTCCAAGTTTTGACCTCATCAGCGTCTTGCACGCGGCCCGGCCGAACCGAGGCTACTTTAACGAGACGGAATGGGGCCGAGTGGTCTTGGATGAGAAGGGATACACGACGTTCAAGCCCGATCCCGGTGGGAAGGTGCGAGTTTTAGATTGTACTGATGCGCAGGCGGCCCGCACGATCGAGGCCTTCGTAGGACTGGCCAGCGAAGCTCCCTAACACTCTGTTCAACTTGAGCACGGCGTAGCCGTTGTTCGCCAGACCACGGAAGACTGTCGAACAGTGACCACCGAGTCGCCAGCCGCCGGTACCCAGTGAGCGGCGAGGCGCTAGCCGCCGGTACCAGTCAGCACCGAGGCGCTAGCCGCCAGTACCAGTCAGCACCAAGGCGCTCGCCGCCGGTACCAGTGAGCACCGAGTCGCCAGCCGCCGGTACCAGTGAGCGGCGAGTCGCTAGCCGCCGGTACCCGGTGAGCACCGAGTCGCTCAACGCTTCTCTCGGATAGCCTCGATCAATTCATCTTTGGCCATTTTGCTGCGGCCATCAATGTTTAGCTCACTTGCCAAATTGCGTAGCTCTTTGACGGTCCGTTCGCCCAGTGATGATTGCGGATTGCCAGTGCCCTGTGTTGTCGTGTTCGGTGTCCGACCTTCCTTACGACGTTGTTTGTTTACCGTCCTCGCCGCGATCTCTTTGGCTGTGTCCTCTGACTTGCCCTGGTCGAGCACCGAGTCCTTCACTTGCTCGTATTGGCGTTCGTCTTTGTCGCTCCAAGAGGGCATGACTACACCGCAGTCCGGCGACCGGTAATTAGGCCGACAATGAACAGGATCAGAAACAGAACAAACAACACCTTAGCAATCGTGGCGGCGGTTCCTGAGATGACTCCAAAACCGAAAACACCAGCAATGATGGCGATGACCAATGCGATAAGCGCCCAATACAACATGACCGAATCCTCTTGAGAAACCCTTTCGCGTGGCATGCACATCACACCGAACGCGCTGCATCAGCCTTGAGCAGGTATCGTGCCATACTCGGGTAGCGTACGGTGCTTTGGGATCGTCCATCATTCACTTGCCGAATCCAAAATCAGCCGATGGTCGTTAGCACCGGCTCTGCCGCGAACCGACGCGAACGCGTTTCGACTAGTCCGGTAGTTCTTTTGCGGGCAAGCCTTTTCCGGCTTCTGGCGAAGACCGGCTACGTGATGGAAGACCGGCTACGTGCTGGAAGACCGGCTACGTGCTGGACGGCCGGCTACGTGATCGCCAGTGGTACATGATTTGCCACTCCATTGGTGCCCGTTGATTTCGACTCCCGTTCCCCATCGGCTGGACACAATTCAAGCACCATGCACGACCAGCGACCATCCGAAGATTCCATTGGACGCGGCGTCGTCGCGACACGCACGTGCGCGGTGATGCTGGTTTTGTATGCGTTCTACTACGCTCGCAGCTTGGTCGTGCCCATTGTGACCGCCATGGTGTTGTACATGGTGCTGCGACCGATCGTGCGTCAGGGCGCGAGAGCCGGCTTGCCCACTGCCGTTGGTTCCGCCGGAGTCATCCTGGGGCTTGTTTTCGTGTTCGCGATGGCGACTTATTCCGTTGTCGAGCCGGGACGCCAGGTGATCGCGAAAGCCCCCCGGCACGTTGCGGTCGTCAAGAGGAAGCTGTCCTTTTTAACACGCCAATTGGATCAAGTCGAAGAAGCGACCGAGGATATTGCCGCGACCGAAAAACAGATCGACGACTCGACCGAGGGCGAAAAAACCGAGGTGGACGAACCGGTTCCGGTGGAGATCAAGCAGCCAAGTTGGACCAGCAACTACACCTACCTCAGCGGCACCGGAAACCTGGTTTCCTTTATCACGATTTGCGGCGCCTTGCTGTACTTTTTGTTAGCGACCGGTGACAACTTGCTGCGCTCGATCATGCACGTCTTGCCGGACTTTACCGCGCGTCGCCGCTTGGTTGAGGTGATCGAAAACGTTCAAGAAGGACTCGGCAGCTACCTCGCCCGCATCTCGGCGATCAACGCTTGCCTTGGCATCGCGGTTTGCATCGCGATGTGGTTGCTCGGGATGCCGAATCCAATGCTGTGGGGCGTCATGGCATTCGCGTTCAATTTCATTCCGATCTTGGGTGCGATCCTTGGGGGCGTCATCATCTTCGTTGTTGCATTGGTGAACTTCGAACCGACCTTCTACGCCTTTGTTGTTGCCGGGA
This sequence comes from Planctomycetota bacterium, assembly GCA_039201055.1. GTDB lineage: Bacteria > Planctomycetota > Planctomycetia > Pirellulales > Pirellulaceae > Rubripirellula. The sequence continues at coordinate 3,371 of JBCCRW010000010.1, forward strand.
TTTTTCTGACGCTCACATCGCTGGAAGGTCAATACATCACACCCGCAATCCTGGGGCGTTCGATGCGCATGAGCCCCGTGATCGTTTTTCTGTCGATCGTTTTCTGGGGATGGATGTGGGGAGTGATGGGAATCTTTCTATCGGTTCCGATTTTGATCGCCGCTCGGATGGCTTGTGAAGGTTACGAGGGACTCGCCCCGTTGGCATTCATCCTTGGCGCGGAGGTTCCGGAAAAGCAGTCGCATGAAAACCAATCCGAACCCACCGCTGGTGCCCAACCCGACATCGGTGCGATAAGCCATCCCCATCCCGATATCGCTATTGTGAGTCAGACGGCGGCACTCACTCATGAAAGTTCGGTGCCGATTCGACCGAACCACTGACCGCGTCGGCTTGTAAATCAACATTCCCATCCCAGGCTCTTCTTTCAGCGCACATCGGATTCGATGGATAGCCGATGAAAAATGCCGGTGTCCGGGGTATTTGCGGAATGATCGCACCGGCGATTGCTCCCATGCCGGCTCGAAGGGCATCGAAAACGCGGCTTGACTTTACCGTATGGTAAAGTATGATCGCGGAAGATCGGTAGCAGCACGCACCAATGGGACCACGTTTTGACCGCCGCGAGAACGAAGAAATCGACAACCCTTAAACCGACCCAGCAGCGAATCCTGGCGGCGGCGAAAGAATTGTTTCTTCGGCATGGCTACAGCAACACCAACTTGGAAGATGTCGCCGAGGCGGCGGGCGTGACCAAGCCAACCGTGTACAGCCACTTTGGGTCCAAAGAGGGCTTGTTGCTTTCGATGACGGAGCATCACACGAGTGAAAATGCGGATCGGTTGTCCGACGCGCTGATGCCCAGCGGTGATATCGAGTCCGACCTGATGGCATTTGGAGCCATCTTTTACGAACGGACACAGAATCACGAGGCGACTTCTTGGCACCGCTTGGCGATCGCCGAATCGGCAAATCATCCTGAGATCGGGGACGCGTTGTTTGCGTCCGGTCCCGCCAAAGTCTTGAGAGCGCTCGGGCATTTCATCAAGGCCGAAACCAAGGCCGGAAGACTTGAATGTAAGGACGCGGAGCTGGCCGCCGAGCAGTTCCTTGGCTTGCTTTTGGGAATCAATCCGATTCGCGCGATGACGGGGCAATCCCTTCCCGGTCCGGCGAAACGAAAACGGATTTGCCGCCAGGCCGTCAACACTTTTTTGGCCGCCTATGCCACGAAGAAATTGCGAGCGAAATCATGAGCCGCCTGTCCAAACTGATTCCCTCGCGACGTTGGCTATTTATCCCGCCCATTCTGTTGGGCGTGGGCGTTGTGGCATGGTTGGCCAGTGAGAAAAAGGAGTTGACCCGCACCGAGTTGGTGGAAACCGCCACGCCGATGAAAGTGATTCGCGTTCGTCGCGAATCCATTCATCCGCGGGCAATCGGGTTTGGTACGACAAGCCCGGGGCGACGATGGTCGGCCGTCGCGGAGGTCGGCGGCCGTCTTGTCCAAACGCACCCCAATCTCCGCTCGGGGGTTCCGGTCCGTGCCGGCGAAATGCTGGTGACCATCGACCGCGCGGACTATCAGTTGCAGCTGCGACAACGCAAAGCCGACCTTCAGAACGCTGTGGCACAACTTGAACAATCCAAGCTCAACCGCACGGCGGATGAAAAGTCCCTTGAGATTCAACAGGACTTGCTGAAGGTTCGCGTCCAGGATGTCAATCGCGTGCAGGAACTACGCACTCGAAACGCCGCATCGGAAAGTGAAGTGGACGCGTCTCGCGCCGCTGAGCTCCAGCAACAGCAGACGGTTCAAAATCTGGTCAATGCGTTGTCGACCTACCCGGCCAAAATCGATTCGGCACAGGCGGCGATCGAAACCGCCAAAGCACGTGTTGACGAAGCGCAACGCAATCTGGATCGCACCGTCATCGTCGCTCCGTTCGACGGACTGCTGACCGATGTCAGTTTGGAGCCTGGACAGTACGTTGCACCAGGGCAGATGATGTTTGAAATCATCGACACGTCATGGGTCGAGGTCGAAGCCCAATTTTCGTTGGCGCAAATCGATAAGATCCTGACGGCGGGCGAGATTGCATCGGAACCCATCCTGGATGACTCGCCCCGATCCACGACGATGGAAGTTGCTTCAGAATCGGCTCCAGACGATCTGCAAGCCTACCCATCCGTCGGCCCCTCCATGGCGGACGAGTACTTGCAAGCCGAACCGGCGACCGATTCGCTGCTGGATTTGCAAGCCGATTTGGTCGTCCGTAGCGGCGACATCCGTCGCCGATTTTCGGGTCGGCCGGTTCGGTTCACATCGTCACTCGACGAACAAACCCGCACACTCGGCATCGTCATCCGCGTGGATCAGCCCATGGTGGATCGGTCGAATGCTGGACCTGCCACGATCGCCAAGAATCGCGTCCCAACACGGCGCGGCGGCGGGCTTGGTGTGGACACCGGCCGGCTTCGTGTGGGCGCGTATTGCGAAGTCGAGCTCGTCGGCGGCGCGGCGATCCAGGCGTTTTCGGTGCCACGCACGAGTCTGAACGACAACGCCGTGTATATCGTCGACACCGACGGCCGACTGCAACGTCGAACCGTCGAAGTTGTCATGATAATCGATGATCGCGCGGTGATTGAGTCCGGTTTGGAAGCCGGCCAGTACGTGGTCATCAATCCACCGGCAGTGGTTGTGGAAGGCGAGTTGATTGATCCGATCGAGACCGATGGAATTCCAACGGCGTTGACGGCGACGACAGCACAGGCTGGGGCACAGACGACAGCCCGGACGGGGGCCAACCATGATTGAGTTTTTCGCACGTCATCCGACATCGGCCAACTTGCTGATGCTCATCATGCTGGTGGCGGGATTCCTGTCGATCGGTCGGTTGCGCCGCGAAACATTTCCCGACGCGTTGCCGGTCGAGGTTCAAGTCTCGGTGCTGTTCCCCGGCGCGACGCCCGAGGAGGTCGACGACGCGATCGTGTCGCGCTTGGAAGAGGAACTTGATAGCGTCCAATACCTCAAGGAACTCCGCAGCGAATCACTGAACAACATGGGTTCGACGACGCTGGAGATGGCCGACGGAGGCAACTACACGACCTTTCGCAATGAAATTGAAAACGCGGTCGCGTCGATCAACGATTTTCCCGACCTTTCCGAACCGCCGGTCATCAAGCGACTGAATACCCGCGATCCGGTATTGGACATCCTGGTTGAAGCCGACATGGGCGATCGGGAATTGCGGGCGTATTGCGAATCGCTGAAAGATCGTCTGATGGCGTCGTCAAAGATTTCCGAGGTGGACGTTTCCGGTTTTTCCGATCGCGTGCTGCGTGTGGAACTCTCACGCGAAGCCTTGCTGCGATACGGCCTGAGCCCGCTAACGGTGTCCAGTGCGATTTCAAGCCAAAGTTTGAATTTGCCGGCCGGTAAAGTCGAATCGGACGAGGATACGCTGATTCGTATTCAGGAGGAACGCAAAAGTATCCAGGAGATCGAAGACATCGTCGTCTCCGGTGTCCGTGGCAATGCGGAAATTCGCATTCGCGACTTGGGCAAAGTCGTCAACGAGTTTGAATTCGACGAAGACCGCGTCTCGGTTGATGGTCGTCGTTCGGCGATTTTGAATGTTCGCAAGTCAAAGACCGACGACGGCTTGCGTGTCGCCGCGGAAGTTGAATCCATCCTGGAAGCCGAACGTCAGCGGCGACCGGGTGTCACGCTGACGGTGATCAACAACATGTCCAAGTTGGTCGCCGAACGCATCTCGTTGCTTGTGAAGAATGGCTGGCAGGGCTGCATCATGGTGTTTGCCGTGATGTGGTTGTTCTTTAACGCGAGGTTGTCGTTTTGGGTGGTCTTCAGCTTGCCGGTTTCATTCCTGGCCGCGTTCGCGTTGGTGCCATCGGTCGGCTTGTCGATCAACATGCTGACGATGGTGGGTTTGTTGATGGCAATCGGACTGTTGATGGACGACGGGATTGTGATCGCCGAAAATATCGCCCGGCGTCGGCAAGAGGGCGAGCCCGCGATGACGGCGGCGGTCAACGGAGTGAAGGAAGTTTCCGGCGGCGTGTTTTCGTCGTTCTTGACCACGTGCAGCGTGCTGGGCCCGTTGATCTTTTTGAACGGCGATCTCGGTCGCATCCTGCGCGTGTTGCCGATGATGCTGTTGCTGGTGCTGGCGACCAGTTTGATTGAAGCCTACCTAATCCTCCCGGCGCACCTGGGACATTCGCTCAAGCACGACGATCCGAACAAGCGTGGACGCGTCCGAATCTGGACCGACGCCTTCATTGATCGCGGCCGCGACCGCGTTGGGGCGATGGTCAATTGGACGATCCGGTGGCGGTACCTGACCGCCGGCACGACCGTGATGCTGTTCTTTCTGTCTTTCGGGTTGATGATCGGCGGCTACGTGCGTGGCCAAGTCTTTCCCGACATCGAAGGTGACTCGGTTCAAGCCCGTGTGTTGATGCAAGCCGGCACGCCGCTGGCACGAACCCGCGAGGTGATGGACCACATCGAAGAAGCCCTGCAAGCGACCAATGCGATCTACAAACCCGATCAACCCGGCCGGCGCGATTTGGTGGAAACGACCTACGCCCGTTTCAATCAAAATACCGATGCCAAAGAAACCGGGCCGCACGTTGCGACATTGTCAGCAGACCTGTTGACCAACGAAATTCGCACGACGCGGATCGACGACATGCTGCGAACGTGGCAAGAAAAAGTCGGCGTGATTCCCGATGCCCAAAGTATTACCTTTGACGAACCATCGCTCGGCCCGGGCGGACGGCCGATTGAAATCGAATTATCGGGGCTTCCGCTGGATCAGTTGGATCGGCTGTCGATCGAGATCCAAAACTATTTGAAGACCTACGATGGTGTTTTCAATGTCACCGACGACACCCGCAAGGGAACGCGCGAGGTTTTGATCCGTCTTCGTGACGGTGCGGTCGGCTTGGGCGTCACGGCGGCTGATCTGGGCCGCCAATTGCGCGGTTCATTTCAAGGTTTGCTAAGCGACCAGGTCCAGGTTGATGGCGAAGGCTATGACGTCGAAGTCAAATTCGCCCAAGAGGATCGATCCAGCCTTGCGGATTTGGAAGATTTTCGCGTCACGCTGCCCGGTGGCAGCTCGGTTCCCATTTCCGATGTCGCGACCTTGACTTGGGATCGCGGTTGGTCGCGCATCGGACGTGTCGACGGTTCCCAGGTGATCAACGTGATTGGAAACGCCGATTCGACTCGCACCAACACGATGGCGGTGCTGGCAAATTTGCGAACCGATCTACTGAACCGCTTGGAATCCGATCATTACGGTTTGAAGGTCACGCCGAAGGGCCAGGCGGAATCGGGCAGCGAAACGGCCGTTTCGATGTTGCGAGCCGCGTTGATCGGGATCATCGGCGTGTTCGTCATTTTGTCTTATCAATTCCGCAGCTACATCGAACCGCTGGTTGTGATGATTGCGATCCCGTTCGCCTTTGTGGGCGTGATCTGGGGTCACTTTCTGTTTGGAATGAGCATCAGCCTGCCCAGCGTGATGGGTTACGCATCGCTTGCCGGAATCGTCGTCAACGATTCGATCCTGCTGATGCTGTTCTTAAAGTCGCAGCGCGAAGCCGGCGTCGAAGTGACCCGTGCCGCCCAGCAGGCCAGCCGCATTCGGTTTCGCGCCGTGATGATCACGTCGTTGACAACGATCGCCGGTTTGATGCCGCTGCTACTTGAAAAAAGCTTGCAGGCCCAAATCCTGATTCCAATCGCCATCAGCATCTGCTTTGGTCTTCTCGCCTCGACGATGTTAATTCTATTGGTGTTGCCCGCGTTGTATGTCATCCTCGATGATCTCGGATTGACCATCGCGAAAGAGAATCAGGACTAACGTCCAGCACTCCTTTTTACTTTTCCCGGCAACACTTCAGGGAATGTGCTGGCATCTTCGCCAGCGTGCAACCGCATGATCAACTTGGTCATCGCATCATCTGGCATCCCAATGGATCTGTTGATTTGACTGTGATCGAGGTCAATGGTGTCAATGGCTCGGGACGGGGAGCCCGCGCTTGTCATCGCTTGTGTGAACTCTGGACCGTATCGATGCAGCCCCATCCGGTCGCCTCCGTAAAACAGGATCGTCGGCGGCATGGCTTTTTGGGCTTTGACATGATGGAACGGCGATGCGTCGACGAGCGTTTCTCGCTTCGTCCCGAATGCATTGGCGTAAAGTGTCGACAGTCCTCGCTCGCCGACATCGTCAAGATACCCAGGCACATTGATCGCGGCGGTGTCCAATAACACGTTGGTTTTGATGATCGACAAATCCTTTCCGGCACGCTTTAAAAATCGGTCATTGGTCGCAACGAGTGCTGCCAGGTGCGCCCCCGCCGAATGCCCCATCAGGTGCAGTTGATCGCGATCTCCACCGTACTGGGCAATGTTGTCGTGCAGCCACGCGAGCGCTCGGGCGCAATCATCGGCGTGGACCGGATGCTGGACTCCGGGTTCGCCGGGTCCAGATGGAGAAAGACGGTAATTGATGGTCACATAAATGTATCCATGGTTCAAGAAGTGCGGCATCTTCGCGCCGGTCATCGAAATGTTCGATTTGTCGCCCGCCCGCCAACCACCACCGTGAATCATGATCATGACCGGATGTGGCTCGACAGTGGGTTTGATTGGAACATACAAATCAAGGGACAACAGATTCGGGTCAACTCCATCAACCTTGTGATACTCAACGTCGAGTACTTTCCGGTGAGGCGGTGCTTTGGGGATGCGTTCGAATGGCTGGTTTCGGCGACGAGTCCGATCGGCGATCGCCGTCAGTTCGCCGCGTTGCAACTTACCATCGCGGTTGTCGTCAGCACGTTTGAGCAAACGGCCGAACCACGCTGCACCGGAAACTTCCTGACTGGTCACAACGCCGTCATCATTGCGGTCGAACTGCTCGAAACGATCGACCCATGACTGCCCCAGGACGGGAGTCACCGCAAGGGCACCCAAAAGGATTGAACTAAGGACCATTCTCATCGCTTGACCATCAGTGTTTGATGTCTGTTTTGAAGAGTGCACCACGAACGGCGCCGGCGTTCGGCTGTGCGTTGAACACCTATGCTTTTGGAAAGTTCCGGCGAAAGGCTGGATTCCGCTCCGGGCTGGCTGTTTCGAGCATTCCGCCCCGACGATGCGTAACAGAATCCCATGGCCGTCTTTCAGGTTTTCACCATCCCACTGGTCGACTCCCCACCGATTGATCCCGCGATGCTTATTCGCTCGCTGCGATGCCGCTCATGTCCCAGACTCGAATGGTGCCGTCTCGGCTGCTGGTTGCGATGCGATAGGCGGTTGGGTCAAGACTGATATTGTGAACCGCCGAGGAGTGTCCCCGAAGGGTGGCGACCGGTTGCCCGGTGGACAAGTCCCAGACCCGTGCCGCTCCCATTTGCTCGCCGGTGACCAGGTGGGTCGCGGCGCCGCAAAACGACACCCCCCAGACATCGCCTTCGCTGCCTTCGATATTGGCAATTTGCTGGCCGGTGTCGATATTCCAAACGCGAACGTTTTTATTCCAACCGACCGACGCGAGTTGGCCGGCCTTGGGAGAAAACTCAATGGCATAGATCGGGCCGTCGTGACCCGATAAGGATTGCCGCTCGAGGAGTGTTTCAGCCTCCAGCACGTGAACCGTCTTGTCGCTGCCACCGGCGGCCAACCACTTGCCGTCAGCGGAATAGTCCAACGCGAGGATCGAACCGGGGAGCGTTCGCGTTGCCACCCGATCGCCGGTGTCCAAATTGTAAATATAAACGTTGCCCAAACGATCCCCGGCCGCGATCGTTTTTCCGTCGGGTGAAAAGACGACGCCACGAACCGCTTGGCCCACGTTCCATTCGCGTTCCAATTCAAAGGTGTCGCGTCGCCAAAGCCGGATCACTCCGTCGTCTCCGGCGGTCAGGACAAGCGGTCGCACCGGATGATAGGCGACCTTCCAAACGATGCCCTTGTGGGCACTAAAGCTCTTTTGGAGTTTGGCATTTGCAACGTCCCAAATGCGAACACTTCCATCCTCCACCGCGGCGGCCAAGGTCTTGCCATCGGGCGCGAAATCGACCGACCACACCGTGCCGGGGTTGCCGGGCAACACGATCGAGGGGAACGCGTCGCCGGTGTCCTGGGTCGGCCAAAGCACCAGCGCGGCGACCGCCGCGGCGATGCCGAACACGCCGACCAACAAGCTCGCGATCGTCGTTTGTTTCTGCATTCGGCGATGATTGCCGGACAGCTTTTTCACCTCGCTGGCCGCGACCGCGGGAACTTGCAAGGGTGAAATCGGCCCGTACTCGTTGACGATCGATGCCAGCGCCGTGGCGACTTCGGCTGCCGATTCCGGTCGGTCTGCCGGCTTCTTGGCAAGCAGCGATAGGGTCAGGTCCGATAGCGGTCGCGGGATCGCCGCGTTGACCTTGTGCGGAGGCTCCGGTGCAAGGTTCATGATGTTCTGCATCACGCCAATTGCCGATGGAGCCTGAAATGGAGCCATCCCGGTGGCCATTTCGTACATGACCGCGCCAAGCGAAAAGAGATCGCTGCGTTCATCGGCAGTTTCACCGAGCGTTTGTTCGGGCGACATATAAAGCGGCGTGCCGGTGACCATGCCGGTTTTGGTCAGCTTGACATCGTCGGTCGTTCGAGCCAAACCGAAGTCCGTCAGCTTCACGCGATTGGTCTCGGCCTCGATCATGATGTTGGCCGGCTTGATGTCGCGATGCACCATGTCGCGTTTGTGGGCGGCCGACAAACCGGCGGCGGCCTGCATGGCAATCCGAGCGACGTCGTTTGGCGGCAGCGGATCGCCGGATGACAAACGATTTTCAAGTGTGTCGCCTTCGATAAGCTGCATCACCAAATAAGCGACCTCGCCCTCGCCCGCCTTGGCGACCTGGTACATCGGCACGACGTGCTCATGCGAGATCGCGGCGGCGGCGCGGCCTTCGCGGCAAAACCGTTGTTTCGCGATGTCGTTGCTTTGATACTGCGGGTTCAGCACCTTGATCGCGACGGCTCGTTGCAGGTGTGTATCGAATGCTTCGAGAACAATCCCCATGCCGCCACGGCCGATGACGCGAGCAATTTGAAAATGATGCAGCTTGCCGATGTAAGCCGGGTCATCGGACGCTTCAAGGAAATCAAGATCGCCTTGAGGTGATGAAGTCGGCGCCGCATCCTGGGACACAGCATTCTTTGGGCTGACTTCGGCCGGTACGTCATCTCGGCGGGCGGCGGTCGCCCCATGCACCTCCGCGGTCACCTTGTCGATCGCCGGCCAGAGTGCGGATTGGTCCGTCGGTTCGAGCTGCTTCAAGCCGCCGACAAGCGAATCGACGGGGATCTCGCCGGTTGCGATCGTCTGCAACCTCTCCTGGCAGGTCTCGCATTCCTCCAGATGCCCGGTCAAGCGTTCATCGTCCTGATCCGACAACGTGCCTTGAATCAGGCCGGTTAGTTGATCGGGAGTCGGGTGTGCGGTGGCGGCGGTCATGTTTCTTCGGCGAGTTGTTTCTGAATTTCATTTCGTAACTTCGCGGTCACCCGGCTGCGAGCGACGTAAACGGCACCTTTGGACATGCCGATTTGTTTCCCAGCCTCCTCGGCGGACATTCCGGCCAGGGCGGTCAGTTCAAAGGCCGACCACGTCTTGGGTTCGATCGTCGCTTGAAGCGATTTCATCGCTTGGGCGGCCAGCGTGCGTTGATGTTCGAGTTCCCATTGCTGCTGTAGTTCGTCCGACAGGTCAGCTTGTTGATTTAGCAATTCAAACTGAGCCGTGTCGTTGGCCGTCGGTCCGATCCGCTTTCGCTTTTCAAAAAACGTCGCCAACTTGTTGCGTGTAATCGTAAACAACCACGCTCGAAAGCCGCCTTTTTCCTTGGCGTAGTCCAACCGCCCGATCGCCATGCCGACGCTTCGCATCACGTCTTGCACCAAGTCGGATGCGTCCGCATCCTGCAGCCCACGACTGCGGACAAACCGGTACAACATCGGTCCGTAATCCGCCACGAAATTGCTCCAAGCATCCGCGTCATCGCGATCGCGAAGACGCAGCACCAAACTGGCTCGTGTATGTCGCGAATCGTTCAAGCAACCGTTTCCTAGGGAATGGAATTTCGATCCCAGTTTAACGCCAAGTCCGTGTCATGCATCCGGTCAAACTTTACGACCTGTCCCGCCATCAGACGCTCGTTTCCTTCGACAACGACCAGGTCGCGGGACTGAATCCGGTCGGATTCGATGACGGATCGGTGCGGCGTTTCGAACAGGATTCGCACCGCCACCGGGTTCGCTTTCTGTTCGTCGTCGATCGCGAAGACGGTCGCTTGCCTGGACCGACGGACGATCGCATCTTTTGGAACGGTCAAGAAATCACCCTCCTTTCCGGCCGGCACCCATCCCTTGACCGACATGCCCGGTGACAAAATTCCGGCCGTGTTTTCGATGGTCGCGATGAACTGAATCGTTCGCACACGTGGATTCACATCGGCGACCCGCTTGGTCCGGATGACACGCAGCGGCAAAGTCGTCGATGCGGATTCAATCGCGATCGCGGTGCCGCCGGCCAGATGGGCGGCAAACCGCTCGGGCACTTCCAACCAAGCTTCAATCGGCCCGCTTGAAACCAACGTTAGCAAAGAATCACCCGGCTGGACCCAGTCGCCGGGTTCGACGTGCCGAGCCACAACCGACGCATCGTAGGGCGCGGTGATCTCCGTGTCGGACAAGCGAACATCCAACAAACGAATCGACTCGTTCGCCCGTTCGATTTGCCGCTTGGCCGATTCGACCTCCGCGGTCGCTACGTCAGCAGCGGCTCGAAAGCTGTCAAGTTCTTGCTGACTGACCGCGTTACGACGGATCAATTTCCGCCCGCGCTGCAAATCGGCAGCGGCCCGCTTGGCGATCGCGGCGTGGCGTTTCAATTCCGCCTCCGCGACGCGTACGTCCGCCTCGGCAGCGGACCGCTGAGCGCGCAATCGTCGCGAATCAATGGTGGCGATCACATCCCCCTGCTTGACGACGTCGCCTTCGCGAACGGCAAGCGTCATCAGCCGGCCCGACTCGAGTGCCGCAAGCTCACCACGAGCAACCGCCCGCAGCGAACCGGTCACCGCCTGCCGCTGCTGCAGGTGTTCCAAGCGAACCTGGGCAACGCGAACGGGCGTTTGAGCGTTTGTCAGTGGGGTCCAAGAAAGGACAGTGGCGAAGATCAGATAGCGATACATGGTTTCCTCCGAAAACGTGTTTTCAGGGGATACCCGGCATTGGCCTCGCGCTTACGGCATCGCGGGAATTTTGTCCACAACACCACGGAGGATGCTATGCCAGCCAAGGCTGCCAATCACCTCCGCTCTCCGTTTTTTGACCCTTTCTTTTTCTGCCTCGTTTCGAGCGTTCAAGACGGCTGCTTCGGATTAAACACCCAGCCACGAAGTTGCGACAGGATGCACCCATGGGCGCGAGCCCGTGGAATCCTTTGCCCGCACGTCAATCGCGAAGCGATGGCAGCCGGTAGGCCCGGACGCGAGTCCGGGGACCTGAGTGACAAGGAATCTCGAGTCGCGGAGCGACGACAGGAACGGGCCAGAACCGCAGAAAGCGAGCGTGCTGGATGCCGCAAAATCGAGTAACCTGCGGTCTGTTTTGCGAAGACTATTGTCGCACATCTGTGCAAAGATCAGGTACGTTACCGCCCGCTACGAATGGATGTACGCTCGTCGGCCAGGGGCCTTTTGGATTTACTCCAGCTTGTAATCGCCACGACACATGTTTTGGAACGTGCGGCAGCACGCAGCAGTCTTGCGATATTCATTTTCTTATCGACATGGTCCTCATCTGTATGTCGCGATACGACAACAACTCGTTCTGGCAAGATCGATGCTTAGACGCCGCCACCAGTTACTACGGTGTCGTTTCCTCAACAGACGCTTGGTTCGAAGACGCCCAAGACGGTGCGTGCACGTGGAAACCGTGTGGTAATTGTGGGCCTCGGATGATGCCGTGGGATGATCAGCCGTATCCTTGGCAGAATGCCCATCCAGAGCTTGAACCCGCGAAGCCTTGGTGGCCGTTTTGAAATCAATCAATGCTTACCAGCCACCAGACTCGACGATCAAAAGCGGGACGGGGAGACATCACCCTTCGACCGTTTCAAAGTCGCGTATGATTACGATAATTCTGGTAGTCACATCGGCTTTTGCGATCTCGAAGTGGTGGATTCCCTACTTTCTTGGGACCGGAACCGCGTATTCTTTGGGCACTTGGTTCGAGGAGTTCCTCGGGGCTGCTTTGTTTGGCATCATCGTTGGATTTAAAGGAAGGCAGTTTGGTCTTTTCGCAGCACCCACCTATTTTTTAGTGGGTTATATTTTGCGTTTCCCGATAATGTTTGCATTTCCCGATAATGGTGGAGAGCAAGTTCTATCTCTTGGTACTGGCGATCGGACTTGTGTCTTCAGTCGTAATGGCGATTGCTGCATGTTTTGCCGCGTTGATCCGGCTTCTACTTGACTAGATAAACAGGAGCAACCTGAAGCACCGGAGCGGTAGGTTTGGGGTGTTTTTGTTTTGGTTGCCCCAATCGCCTATCCCGCTGCGTCGGCCAGGCTTGCCTTGTGTGACTTAGGCGATGATCTCTTTGACCACCCTTGCCGTTTCGACACCGGTGAGCCTGAAGTCGAGGCCCTGGTGGCGATAGGTAAAACGCTCGTGGTCGATGCCACATAAATGCAGTAGCGTGGCTTGCAAGTCGCGGATGTGCACGGGATCTTCGGCAACGTGAAAAGCGAATTCATCGCTGCTGCCATAAATCGATCCCGGCTTGATGCCTCCGCCGGCCATCCAAATCGTGAACGCTCGCGGATGATGATCACGACCATGCGCGGTCGGATTATTGATGTCACCCTGCACAAACGGCGTGCGTCCGAATTCGCCGCCCCAAATCACAAGGGTGTCATCGAGCATCCCCAAACGTTTCAAATCCTTGACCAGTCCGGCGCTGGGTTGGTCGGTGTCCTTGCACTGAATGGGCAATTGATTGGGTAGGTTTCCATGTTGGTCCCAGCCGGCGTGCATCAATTGAATGAAGCGGGTTCCTCGTTCGGCCAGACGTCGCGCCATCAAGCAATTGTAGGCAAAACTTCCCTTGCGATTAACGTCGGGCCCATACAAATCCAACACGCCCTGCGGTTCGGCGGAGAAATCGGCCAGCTCCGGAACGCTGGCCTGCATCTGGAAGGCCATTTCATATTGGGCCACCCGCGTTTCGATCTCGGGATCACCATAGTGCGCATGGGCGAGTGAATTCATCGCGGCCAAATCGTCCAACATGCCACGCCGCGTGTCACGCGAAATGCCAGCCGGGTTGCTCAGGTACAACACCGGATCGCCGCTGCTACGAAACGGCACCCCCTGGTACTTGCCCGGCAGAAACCCACTGCCCCAGTAATAGTCAAAGAACAGCTGGCCACAGGTGTTTTCGCGATCCTTCGAAGTCATGACCACGAACGACGGCAAGTCCTGGGCCATCGTGCCCAGTCCGTAGGTCAACCACGCACCGATGCTGGGACGCCCCGGCAAATTGTGTCCCGTCATCAACTGGGTCACGGCGGGAGCGTGGTTGATTTGTTCGCCATAAACACTGCGGACAAAACACAGATCATCGACAATGCCGGCCGTGTGCGGCAACAAATCGCTGATCCACATCCCCGATTGGCCGCGTCTGGAACCGTCCCACGCGGCGGCCAAGCAGGGCTTGGACTTTTGCCCGGCGGTCATCGTCGTTTGACGCAATCCCCCCAAGATGCTTTCGGGCATCTGCTGGCCCTGCATCTTCCGCAATGTCGCTTTGTCATCAAACAAATCGACGTGCGATGGGCCACCCGATTGCATTAGGTAGATGACGCGTTTGGCCCGAGGTGGAAAATTCGGCAACGCGGCGTTGTCGCTGTCGATGTCGGCCGCCATCAGCGACTGCAGCGCCGGCATCCCGAGCGAGAGCGACAAAGCGCCCAGAAAGGTTCGACGACGAAGATTCATAGGATGCGCCGGCTACTTCGAAAGGGTTTCGTCAAGGTTCAAAATCAGCAAGCATAAATTCGTCCAAGCGGCGTGCTCGCTTGCGGCTAAGCTGCCCGCGGTTTTCGATTCGGTCAGGGTTTTTGATTCGCCGACGGCGATCAACTTCTTTGCCGCATCCGGATCGCTTCGAAAACGGTCGCGGTACTTTTGGATCGCCGACATCAGGGTGATGCATTCGTCTTCGGTCGCGTCGCGCCCCGTCGCGGCAAAAAACGCTTCCGCGATTCGCTCGCCGTCATCTTCGATCGTCGCCAAACGCTCGGCCCAAACCCGGGCCGCTTCGACGTAGGTGGTATCGTTCAGCAGTGTTAACGCGTGCAATGGAGTGCTGGTGCGGCTTGGCAAAACGCTGCACGATTGACGACTGGGCACATCAAAGAAGTTTGCCGGCGCGACCACGCGTCGCCAAATCGTATACAGGCTGCGCCGATAAAGGTCGTCACCGTGATCTTGAATGTAATGGTTTTGTCCAAGGCTCATCGCTTCCCAAATGCCCGGCGGTTGATAGGGCGCCACCGGTGGACCGCCCGGTTTGTCAACCAACAGACCCGAGAGCGCGAGCGTCTGGTCGCGCAAGAATCGCGAATCCAAGCGGCTTCGACCACCGCGAGCAAGAAACGTGTTGTCCGGATCGGCGGCGAGTTGCTTGGCCGTGACTTGTCCCTGTTGGCGATAGGTTTTTGACAAAATCATCGCACGGATCAACCGTTTCAAGTTCCATCCGGATTCCTGGAAATCGACCGCCAACCAATCGAGCAAATCCGGATGCGATGGGAAGGCACCTTGCAAGCCAAAGTCATCCGGCGTCGACACCAAACCCCGCCCAAAGATCATTTGCCAGTAGCGATTGACCATCACTCGCGAGGTCAACGGATGATGGGGCGAAATCAACCAGTTCGCCAGGTCCAAACGCGTCGGACGCTCACCGTCGGTCGACGGCAGCGGCGGCAAGAAATCGGGCACCGCGGGCGTCACCTTTTCGCCGGGCGTTTCGTAGTTCCCACGCAGCAACACAAAGGTATCGCGAGGCTTGTTGTCGCGCATCACCATGACCAATGGAATCCGGGCTTGGATATTCGCCTCGGCAAGGGTCGCCGCCTTCAGCTCCGCCCTGGCCTCCGACCACGGCTTGGTTTGATCGAGGTAGAAGTCAAGCAGACGCTTCGTTTCGCCGGAATTCGGTTTGGACAGGTCGGCTGTGTTGACAATTCGACGAACATAATCGTCGCGGATGCGTTGGACTTGCAAATCGTCATCGGCCCGCATCTCCTTGACCCACTGGACGAAGTCGGGCAGGTATTGATCGCGTTGCTCGAGAAGCTTTTTTTGTTTCGCGGCGGTCAACGACTTTGCTTCGGCCAACTGGTGTTTCAGCTCGGGACTGGCGACGGCGATGAAGGGCCGATCGACGGCATAGCGTTCGGCGTACTGTTGCCCTTCGGGCTTAATCGTGAACCTGCGACTGGTCATCCCCGATTCGTCGATCTGGTTAAAGAACGACATCAAGGCGTAGTAGTCCTTTTGTTTGATCGGGTCGAATTTGTGGTCGTGGCATTGGCAACATCCCATCGTCAAACCCAACATCGCGGTGCCGGTGGTTTCCACACGATCAAAACTGTTCTTGGCAAGGTTCTCGGCGATGATGGCACCGCCTTCCCCATTGATCATGTGGTTGCGATTCATCGCGGTGGCAATCAATTGGCTTTGACTCGGCCCGGATTCACTTTCGTCGCCGCTGGAATCGTTCGTCATCAAATCGCCGGCCAATTGTTCGGCGATGAACTGGTCCATTGGCATATCGTTGTTGAACGCATCGACAACCCAATCCCGCCATGGCCAATTCATGCGATAGGCATCTTGTTGGAAACCGTTGGTGTCGGCGTAGCGAGCGACGTCCAGCCATTCCATCGCGACCCGTTCGCCAAAACTTTTGGATGCGAGCAGACGATCGACCGCTTCCGCGTAGGCGGCTTCGCCAAGTCGATCGACGTCGGCCTGGAACGCTCGCATCGCCGCCGCGGTGGGTGGCAGTCCGGTCAGGTCCAGCGAGACGCGTCGCAGCCACTTGGCCGGTAACGCGGCGGGCGAAAATTCAAGGCCCACGCGTTGGTGGCCCAGCGAAACAAAATGGTCAATCACCGCGTCGGCCGATCTCGCCGGCGTTGCAATTTTCTTGGGTGCGATAAACGACCAATGCTTTTCGTAGGACGCGCCCTGCTGAATCCAGCGACGCAGCAAGTCCACCTCTTCGGCCGAGATCGCCTTGCGGTGCGCCTCTGGTGGCGGCATCACTTCATCCGGATCATCGCTCAAGATTCGACGGATCAATTCGGAATCATCGGGCGCACCCGGGTCCAACGCCCACTCCGCGTCCTCGCGAATGTCCAAACGCAGATCGGCGGCACGATGCTTTTCATCGAACCCGTGACACGAGTAACAGCGGTCCGACAAGATGGGCCGGATGTCACGATTGAATGAAATGTCATCGGCCATCGCCGACCCAACCCAGCCGACAAAGGCAAATAGGACCAGGGCCAATCGAAATCGGAAACGCACGAATAAACGCGGCAAAATCAAGCCTCTTGAATCAGCCGGCCGCCGGTCGCGTGACAGCCTGGACACCTGCATCGACCCGACCTAGCCTAGCCAGGGCAGATCATCGTCTCAAGCTCAACCGGTTGATGCCCCGCCAAACCCCTTTTTGGTCCATGACAAGATGAGCAATTTATTGGAGCGACCCGAATCGACGGATGTCACCGATGCGGGCGGTGTCGCCGAAAATTACCGTGGCGAAGCACACACCGAAGCGATGGATGGTGCCGAAATTTCAAGGCCGATGCAGCCGCGATCCAATCGCCCCTGGAAACGACTGCTGGGCACGCTCCTGGGATCGCTAATGTTGATCGCAAGCGTGGTGGCGATCTTGTTCGGCATTGGCTTGGTCAAAGCAAAACAGATTCAATATGCCCTGGCCGCACCGCCGCCGCCCGAGATCCCCATCGCGGTTCGTTTGGTGACGGCAATCGAATCCGAGTACCAGGCATCCACCAATGTCGTCGGCACCGTGCTGGCACCGCAGATGGTACGGCTGCGCAATGAAGAACCCGGCACGGTGACCGAAGTCCTGATGCAGCCCGGCGGCATGGTCAAACAAGGCGACCTGCTGCTACGCATGGACATACGGCTGGAACAGGCCAACCTGGCCGCGGCCATTGCAACGCTGGACCAGTCGATGGCCAAGCTTCGCCGCAGCGAAAAACTGAATCGCAACAACGCGATCAGCGACGACGAAGTCGATCAAGCCGTCGCTTCGGCCGCGCGGGCGAGGGCCGAAGTCCAACGCATCGAAGTCATCATGGATCGCAAGACCATCAAGGCCCCCTTCGATGCACGAGTCGGTTTGTTTCAGCTTCACCGCGGACAATACTTGGACATCGGCAGCGACATTGTCACGCTTGAAGGCAACGACGATCATTTGCTTGTCGACTTTGCCGTACCCGGTCACGTCGCCCGCTGGCTAAAGATCCAGGACGACGTTGCGATGTCGATCGAAAATGGCACGGCACTTGGCACGGCGCGGATTGTTGCGATTGACGCTCGAGCCGATTCGCAAAGTCGGTTGACAAAAATGCGGGCCCGTTTGGAACCGCCACCGCCGTCGCTGCGACCGGGTGATTCCGTCTTGGTCACGGCAGGCTACGGCGATGCCAAACCGGTCGTCAAGGTGCCGCAAACGGCCATCCGTCGCGGCCCCTCGGGCGACACCGTGTTCGTCGCGGTGTCGCAAACGCCAGCGGAAAGCCAGAAGCCAGCGGAAAGCCAGACACCAGTAGAAAACGATCCGTCAGCGGCAGACCCACCTGCCGATGGAACGCTTCGCGCATCGCTGCGTGTCGTCCAAGTTGGCGGCAGCGGCAAGGAAACCAGTTGGATTTTGTCGGGCGTCCGGGCGGGCGAACAAGTCGTCGCCGATGGCAGTTTCAAAGTCGTTGATGGTGCCTTGTTGATGCCGCAAACGCCTTAAAACTTTGTCATGAAATCCTTCACCGACATTTTTATCCGCCACCCCGTGCTGGCCATCGTCGTCAATTTGGCGATCGTGTTGATCGGCATCCGCGCGGCGATGTCGCTTCCGATCCAACAGTATCCGTCGCTTGAATCGGTTTCGATCCAGGTCAACACGGTGTACTTCGGCGCCAGTGCCGACACCGTTCGCGGTTTCCTAACGACACCCATTGAACGCGCGGTGTCGTCGATCGCCGGCGTCGATACGCTTGAATCCAAAAGCACCGCGGGGCTCAGCGAGATCACGATTCGTTTGAACCTGAATCACGATTCGACCAAGGCGCTGGCCGAGGTGAACGCTCGGCTGCAACAAGTTCGCAGCGAATTGCCCGCCGAAGCCGAACCACCCACCATCGAATTGTTGCGGGCCGACCGGCCCTACGCGACGTTTTACCTGAGCTTCACGTCGGACACCTTTGAATTGTCGGGGTTAACCGACTATCTGATTCGCAACGTCCAACCACGACTGGCCACCTTGCAGGGTGTCCAGCGGGTGGGCATCGAAGCCGGGCAAACACCGGCGATGCGAATTTGGATTTCGCCAACCCGCTTGAACGAGTTGAACTTGACGCCCGGTGATGTCTATGGCGCGCTGCAGCGGAACAATTTTTTGGCCGCGATCGGACAAGTCAAAGGCGACGAAACGCAGGTCGACTTGCTGACCAATACCGATTTGCGAAGCGTCGAAGAATTCGAAAACTTGATCGTTCGACAGGTCGTTGGTGATGAAAATTCGCCGGGTCAAATCATTCGCTTGTCCGACGTCGCGCGTGTCGAATTGGGCAGCGAGGAACCCTTGATGACGGCGATGTATCGCGGCAGAAAGGCGATCTACTTGAGCGTCTGGCCGCTGCCGGGGTCCAACGAAATCGAAGTTTCCGATGGCCTGCGTGCGGCGATGGAAGATTTGCGTTCCGATTTGCCGCCGCATGTGCAAATGGACTTGGCCTGGGACGGTACCAAGTTCATGCGGAAGTCATTGGCCGAAATTTCCAAGACGCTCGCCGAAACAATTTTGATTGTCGGCTTGGTCGTGTTCTTATTCATGGGTTCCATCCGTACCGCGGCGGTGCCGCTGATCGCGATGCCGGTGTCGTTGGTCGGCGCGGCAATCGTGATGTTGCTGCTGGGATTCTCGTTGAACCTGTTGACGCTGCTGGCGATCGTGTTGGCGGTCGGCTTGGTTGTCGATGACGCGATTGTGGTCGTCGAAAACGTCCAGCGACACATTCGCGAAGGTTTGTCCAAACGCGACGCAGCGCTCAAGGGTGCCCGCGAATTGGTCGGGCCCATCATCGCGATGACGATCACGCTGGCGACCGTTTACGCGCCGATTGGTTTTCAAGGTGGTTTGACGGGGATGCTGTTTCGCGAATTCGCGTTCACGTTGGCCGCCGCCGTCGTCGTCTCGGGCATCGTCGCGGTCACCTTGTCGCCCGTGATGAGCGGCTTTGTCATCCCGCGGGGCGGACGCGAGGGCTGGATGACTCGCGCGGTCAATCGCGGATTCGACGGCTTGCAGCGGATTTATGGTGGCGTGCTGGGTGGCGCGTTGCGGATGCGATGGGCGATCGCGTTTTGCACGCTGTTGATGTCCGTGGCCGCGGTGCCGCTGTACCAGTTTTCGTCTCGGGAACTCGCACCGGTCGAAGACGAAGGCGCGATCTCGGTGATCTTGACGGCCGCACCGAATTCCACGCTCGCTTCGTCGACACGCTGGGCCAGCGGATTGGCGAATTTCTTCGATACGATTCCGGAATCCGATTACATGTGGTCGCTGGTCGGACCGGCGGGCGGCTTCGGCGGCGTGATCACCTCGGATTGGGAGGATCGTGTTCGCAGCACAACCGAAATTCTGCCGGATGTGTTTTCGATGGCGTCCCAAAGTCCGGGATTGGAAGCGTTTCCCGTTTTGGTGCCGCCGCTTCCGGGCGCGGGCAATTACGACGTCGAAGTGATTCTGAAAAGTGATCTGCCCGTGGAAAGGCAGCGTGAGTTGGCCGACACCATTGTTGATCGCGCCCGCCAGGCGTACATGTTTATGTTTGTCGACACGGAACTGAAGGTGGACCTGCCGCAGGCGCGGGTGATCGTCGATCGCGAACGCCTTGCCGATTTGGGCATGGATCAAGCGATGGTTGGTCGAGAATTGGGCGTGCTACTGGGCGGCGGTTACGTCAACCGGTTCAATTATTTCAACCGCTCGTACCGAGTGATCCCACAATTGGAGGCCGCGGACCGCAAATCGACGTCTTCGTTAATGGATTTGAACATTCGCGGACCCGACGGCAAGCTGGTGCCGGTGTCGACCTTTGCGTCCGTCCAACCGGAAACCGCACCCCGAACCTTGACGCGTTTTCAACAACAAAGCAGCGTCCGCATTTTTGCGGCGGTGTACCCGGGTTTGACCAAGGCGGCGGGTCTGGACACGATCGAATCGATTGCCCGCGAGGTCGCCGGCGATGCGGTGTCGCTTGACTATTCGGGCGAATCGCGGCAAATCAAATACGAAGGATCAAAGTTGGCCGCGACGCTGGGCTTCGCGATGATCTTGATCTATTTGATGCTGGCGGCCCAGTTTCGATCGTTTCGTGATCCGCTGATCGTGTTGCTGGGCAGCGTGCCGTTGGCGATGACCGGCGTGTTGACGCTGACGTGTTTGGACGTCACGACGATCAACATTTATTCGCAAGTCGGGCTGATCACGTTGGTCGGTTTGGTGGCCAAGAATGGCATTTTGATTGTTGAATTTGCCAACGCCCGTCGCGAAGCCGGCGACGACAAACGCAGCGCGATTTTTGCCGCCGCCAAGACTCGATTAAGACCCGTGTTGATGACGTCGGCGGCGACCATCCTGGGGCACCTGCCGTTGGTGTTTGTCATCGGTGCCGGCGCGGCGGCACGCAACAGCATCGGCATCGTGCTGGTGATCGGCATGGGCGTCGGCACCGTCTTTACCCTGTTTGTGGTCCCGGCGTTGTATTTGATTCTGGGCCACGCCGATTCGGTGGATACTCAAGAAACCAGCTTGGCTTGAAATTCTCCTTCATTGATGGTCGGACGTTCCGGGCGACCTTGATGCGAATACGTCAGCTTCATGTTGTCCAAACCCAGCAGATGCAAGATCGACGCGTGCAAGTCCTGCACGTGCATCCGGTCGACCGTCGCGTGCAAACCCAGGTCATCGGTTTCGCCGATCGTCTGACCACCCCGCACGCCGCCGCCGGCCATCCACATTGTAAAACCGCTGGGGTTGTGGTCGCGTCCGTTGCCCTTTTCACTCATCGGCGTGCGGCCAAATTCGCCGCCCCAGATGACCAGCGTGTCGTGCAACATGCCGCGTCGCTTTAAGTCTTGCAGCAGCGCCGCGACCGGCTTGTCCATCCCGCGACATAACCGCGCGTGTTTGGTTTCGATATTGTCGTGCGAATCCCATTTCGATCCGGCACCGTGGTACAGCTGGATGAAACGGACACCACGTTCGGCAAGTCGGCGGCCCAGCAAACACATTCGCCCGTAGGTCGCGGTTTCCTTTTCGTCAATTCCATAAAGGCGGTGTGTTTCCTGTGTCTCTTGTTCAAGATCGACCGCCTCGGGTGCTTCGGATTGCATTCGAAAAGCCAGTTCATAGGCGGCAATCCGCGCATCCAATTCGCTCTGATCCGGATGCGATTGGGCAAAGCGCGAATTGAATCGAGTGAGCAGATCCAGCTTTTGCAGTTGTCGTCGCTTGGAAAAACCGTCGGGCGAATTCAGGTAGGCGATCGGTTGTTTACCTTCGCTCAGCCGGGTTCCCTGGAATTCCGCCGGCATAAACCCGGCGCCCCAATTGCGCGGCCCGTTGACGACCGACGACGGACTGTCCTGCAACACCACAAATTCCGGCAGGCTGTTGTTTTCACTACCCAGACCGTACGACACCCAAGATCCCAGCGATGGCCGACCGCTCAAAATCGAACATGTGTTCATTTGACAAACGCCCGCCGAATGATTGATGCCGTCGGCAACGCAGGACCGGATGACCGCCATGTCGTCAACGCACTTGGCGGTCTCGGGCAACCAATCGGACACCCACAAACCGCTTTGGCCATGTTGTTTCCATTTGCGTTTGCAAGCCAGCAGCGGCGATTGCTCCTCGCCCATCGCCGTGATGACGTTTCCGAAACTCTCGGGCAGCGATTGACCGGCCAAATCGTTCAATAAGGGCTTGGGATCAAACAGATCCAAGTGGCTCGGTCCGCCTTCCATAAACAGAAAGATGACCCGCTTGGCCGTGGGTGGATGATGCGGTCCCGGTTCGATCACGCCACCGTCGGCGGTGTCGGCCGACATCGCCGCCAGCGCGGTGGCACCAAAACCGGCACCGGCGCTGCCCAGCCAAGCACGACGCGAAAGCGTTTTCATGCGTTCAGTCCACGTAAAGGAATTCATTGGAGTTAAGCAGCACGTGACAGAAATCGACCAACGCCGATTGAAACACCGTTTGATTGGCTGTGTCGTTTCCGTCAACGGCAATGTTCAATTCATCGGACAATGAATTGCGCAGCAAACCTGGACTGGATTCAAATTGCCAATAGCCGATCGATCCCACCACGTCGCCTTCGACGGTATACAAAATGGTCTCCAGCGATAATTTTCGCCCCGACAGGCGGACGTCATCAATCAAGCCGTCAAAGGGAGCGTCACGTTTTCCCGCCAAGCGGCCGAAGGCAAGCGGGGCGCGATTGTGCAGCCCGCCGGCCAAATCATGCGAGACCGTGGCGACCTGCAGCGGTTCGTCATCGTTCGACAGATCCTTCAAATAAAACGTGACCTGGCCGGGGCGGCCCGCCGAGGCCAGCGAGACGACGGCGGCGGCATAATAGGGCGCGTCCAACGCGACATGCTGATCCGAAAAGATCGCGGCCTCGCCCTTTTTGCCGCCGACCAAATCGCCGAAGCAATGCAGAACCAGCGTTTGCGGCTTCCGCCGCGAACCTTTGCCCGTCACGCCAAAACTCCAACCCTGTACCTGTGAGGATCGATCCCACTTGCTGACGATCGTTCGTACCGATCCGGTACTGGCAATCGATCGAGCTTGAAAAAAGGCTTCGATGGTAAAGTTGCCCGTGTTCAAGCGTTCGTTGTGGGGAACGCTCAAACGCGTCGAATCGTCATCCAAAGAGAACTTGATCGCTTGTCCGTCACGATAGGGCAACTTGGAAACACTCAACTTGCCGCGATTCAACTTTCCGTGATTGGATTTTGTGCTGGCTTTTGCTTTGCCCGCTGTGCTGTCGATGGGACCCCGACGGTTTACCGGTGCTTGCATCCGAGCGGCGATGAAGTCGAGCGACGCCTGCAATTCTTCGGGTTTGATCTCCCGGCCGAATACCCGCCGCCAGACTTCGGTGATGGCTTGAGCATCGTCGGCCGATTGCATTGGATTTTTCCCGCCGACGCGTTCGGCCAGCCGGCGGGCGTGGGCCAGCATTCGGTCGCTGTTGAACAGCATCAATGCTTGCAGCGGCGTGGTCGTGGTGCTGCGCGTCGCGTTGCTGTTGAAGAAAAGCGGCTGGTCGAATTGTGCAAGCAGTTCATCGGGCGAATTGCGTTTGATTCGCGTGTAGATCGTTCGATAGGGCGAATCGATGTGCACGCTTCGGCCACCGGCGTAGGGTTTCAAACGCCCCGAGACGAACAGGATCGAATCGCGAATCTGTTCGGCACTCATCCGCCTCGTTTCGCCCCGCCAATAAAATTGATTCACCGGATCGATCGTTTGTTGGCGTTCAAAATCGGGATGCCACGTCGATTGGCACCAAGCGGCCGACGATAGAATCCGCCGATGAAGCTGCTTCAGGCTCCAGCCGTCCCGGATGAATTGGGTCGTCAACCAATCGAGCAACTCCGGGTGCGACGGTGGGCCGCCAAGACGACCAAAGTCGCTGGGGTTGGCGGCCAAGCCGCGACCGAAGTGCATTTGCCAAATCCGATTGACGATCACTCGCGGTGTTAGCGGGTTGTCGGGTTGGGTCAACCAGCGTGCCAGCGCCGCGCGGCGACCGGTGCTGCTGGCCGAACCGTCCGGCTGAATCTCCATCGGTTCCGGATCGATCAACGAGATCACGCCGGGGACGACCTCGCGATTGCGTTTGGGGATGATTGTCGGCGGCGGGACATTCGAAACATCACGGGCCGTCATTGCGGCGGGCAAGTCGGCGGGCTTCAAATGGTCGAACGTCTTCAATTGACGAAGCAGTTCCAAACGCCGCTCTTTGTCTTCGCCGCCAATGGATTTGGCGATGCGATCGTATTCGGCCTGCACCTGACGCTGGACCAGATAGGCGATTTGTTCTTCGTCGGGCGTCCGCTCGGATGGATCCGTTTTTGCAATCGATTCGATGTCCGTCGGAAAACGCTCGATCGCGATCTTGCGATACTTTTCGCGGTACGGTTTTTCCAATTCGGCAAGCTGGTCGCGAATCGACTTGGTCGCGGATTCCCACTGTTGATGTTGGGTTTCCCAGGCCGCTTTTTCGCGGCCGCCAGCCAGCGTCGTTTCGGTGGGATAGATCGGTTCAAAGAACGCTCGGAATCGAAAATAGTCCTCTTGCAACAGCGGATCGAATTTATGGTTGTGGCACTTTGCGCACTGCAGACCCAAGCCAAGGAACACGTCGGCCGTCGTGTCGGTGATGTCTTCCATGATGGTGTTCCACTGCGTGCGGGCATCACGGATGTTCCATTCGTAAACCCAGTGCCGCAAAAAACCCAAACCCGCTTGTGCGTCGATGTCGCCGGGAAACAACTCATCGGCCGCGATCTGTTCTTGGACAAAGCGATCGTAAGGCTTGTCCGCGTTGAGCGAATCGATGACGTAGTCACGATAGAGGTAGGCATTGGGGCGGTAGCCGTCGGCGCGGTACCCGTCGCTTTCGGCGTAGCGAACCAGATCCAACCATTGCCTAGCGGCGTGTTCGCCATAGCCACGCGAGTCCAAGAGTTCGTCGATCAGTGCCTCGTAGACGGCAACGGAATTTTCACCGGCGGCGGCGGATGCTTCCACGAAGTCGTTGACTTGTTGCGGCGACGGCGGCAATCCGGTGATGGCCAGATAAACCCGCCGGACAAGATCGCGGGGTGCCGCACGGGGGGCCGGTTGCAAATCTTGATCGGCCCATTTCGCCGCGATGAAACGATCGATGCCACCACGCGACCAAGTTGATAAGTTTTCGGAGGATAAAGCTTCCGCCGACATGCTTGGCGGCGTGACCTGCCGAAGCGGCTGCACCGCCCACCACTGCCGATCTTCCTCGTTAAAACGTTCGCGTTTTCGGATGGGTGCGTCGGGGTCGACGCCCGGCCAGGGCGCGCCGAGTTTGACCCAGCGGGTCAGCACATCGATGTCGTCCTGTGACAATTGCCGGTCCGGGGGCATTTCGTAGCCTTCGTAGTTGATGGCCTGCAGCAACAGACTTTCATCGGCGTTTTCCAATTCGATCACCGGGCCGGAATCGCCGCCTTGCATCAACGATTCGAAGGAATCCAGCATCAAACCGCCGCTGTCATCGTCCTGGCTATGGCATTCAAAGCAGTATTCGGCCAGCAAGGGTCGAACTTTGGCTTCGAAAAATTCAACGTGCCTGGCTCGTGCGGCATCGTCCACGACCGCTTCGAAGGGTTCCCGATCGCCAGGCTGGCCACCGATGGCGAGGCTAGCACCGATGGCGAGGCTAGCACCGATGGCGACGGGGGCCATCGCGATCAGGACAACGATCGGGCGAAGTCGATGCTGGAACAAGTTCATTGCTGGCATGGAATCACTTCCCAATACAAAACCGCCCGAAGACACGATCCAAAATGTCGTCGGTATAGACTACACCCGTCACGTGGCCGATCAATTCGATCGCTTGACGCAGTTCCGCCGCGACGATTTCGTGACCGGCTCGCTGTGCCGCCGCTTCCCTTGCCGACGCGATGCACTGCGCGGCGTGATGCAGGACTTCGCGACAGCGTCGTGAGGTCCCCGGCACGACCAGACCGGCGTGGCCCGCGACGTCACCGGTCACCGCCACGACTTGTTGCCGCAATTCATCCATACCGTGACCGCTGAGGGCACTGATTGCCAACCAAGGGGGACCGGCTTGTGTTTGCCGCGAAGCATTCAGGCGATCGGCCTTGGTCGACACGAACAGGTCGATGGTGGATGCGCGTGCGGTTTCCTTGGCGGTCGCAAGCAGCTCGATCCGCTGATTCGCCGCCGCCGCGTCACTGGCATCGACGCACCACAATCGCAACTGAGCAATGCGATCGGCGTCGCTGGCACGTCGATTGGCTTCCGCCAAAATGGCATCGGGGTGTCGCTCGATCCCAGCGGTATCTTCAAAGCGAAAGCGTTTTCCATCGATCATCGTTTCGGCAACCACACCATCGCGGGTCGTCCCGGCAACATCCGAAACAATCGCCGCGTCGTGCCCGACCAATCGATTCAACAAATAGCTCTTGCCAGCGTTGGGGTAGCCGCGAATCGAAACACGAACTTCGTCGTGCGTCGCATCACGATCATGAAGTTGTTGGGCCGTCGTAGCCAACCTATCGTGCATCGATGCAAGCTGCCGCAGCAGCGATTCGTCGCTGACAAATTCGATATCTTCATCGACAAAATCGAGTCCCGCTTCGACATCGGCCAATAGGTTCAGACCCTGTTCGCGAAGCTGCCCCAGCGGGCGGGACAGATTGCCGGCCAACTGCGCCAGCGCGATGTGCAAGTCGTCCGGTGTTTCGGCGTCGATGACCCCCAGCACGGCTTCGGCTTGCGACAAATCCAGTCGTCCGGCCAAGAACGCTCGCATCGTGAATTCGCCGGGTCCGGCAAGTCGCCCGCCCGCTTGGCAGCAATGTTCGACGATGGCGTCCAAAACCACCGGCGCCCCCCAGGTGTTCAGTTCCGCTGATGGCTGGCCGACATAGCTGTGGGAATCCGGCCACATCAGCACATCGACGGGAACTTCACCCAGTGGGGCTTTCAATTGCAACGTCGTGGTGTGCCGCTTCCGCTCCGGTGTAAGATCCAGTCCCGATTTCCGCAGCACATCGTGCAGACCATCACCGGCCAATCGGACGATACCCCGCGCCGCGGGTCCCGGCGGCGACGCAATCGCGACGATGACTTCGGTGGTGTCCATGTGGATCAGCGAAGGTGTCCGAGGCGA
>JBCCRW010000011.1:0-30211 GCA_039201055.1 Planctomycetota bacterium
CCCCAACCCGGACACTCGTACCGCGATTTCGGCGGCTTGGCCGCCGAACTCGCGGTACGGAACGGGTGTGTTCGCGTTCGTCGACCGTGGGTGACGCAAGCTCTCGCCTGTAGCTCGGCTGGCTTACCCACGGCTACCGTCTTTGACCGCTTCGCGGTCATTCCGCGTTTACCGCTCGGTACCGCGTAAGGCGGGTAGCGTTCGATGCTGATTCGGCGGCCCACTATCACTCATCGATCAACCCGGCCGATGACGTGAACGGTGACGGGACGTTGTTCTTCGCGAAAGGTGATGCCGAACTCCTTCTCGTACCAATCGCGGGCCATTTGGCTCGATC
This sequence comes from Planctomycetota bacterium, assembly GCA_039201055.1. Lineage (GTDB taxonomy): Bacteria > Planctomycetota > Planctomycetia > Pirellulales > Pirellulaceae > Rubripirellula. Next base: position 338 of record JBCCRW010000011.1, read on the forward strand.
CCTTTCCGTAGAAGGTCGGGGAGTCGGATGCGAAATAATGTTGGTTGTAATCGACCGCATCGGCGAACTCTTGAAAGGTTGAGTATTCTTTCCGGTCCCACACCGGTGGCGTTGGCAAGCCCGTCTGGTCGATGATGATCCGGCCGGATGCAGTGAGGTAATGGTTTTGATCGCGATTGAAGTCAAGGAACAATCTTGACAGTGTCACGTGTTTGAGGCCGCGACCTATGCCCGTTCGTACCAGTCCGTGTTGTACCTCGCCACCTTCGACGATGTAGGGAACCGGAGGATGGACGTTTTCCCAAGATTGCAACTCGCGGCCATCATGCTCCGCGATCCAAAACGTCCGGGTCTCTTCTCGATCGACATATTCAAGCTCCAGTGACCGCAATGCAAACTGAACCCATTGCTGCCATGGCGTACCGGTCTTGAAGACCAAGTCGGCCCGCGGAAACTCACAATCGTGTTGTTCACGGTCCAACCTCCATGTCCAAACGGCTCGCTCGCCCTCGGAGGTGCTGACAGAACGCGCGATGAAGTCCCGCACGGTCAGCGGTCGGTATTGATTACAGTCCAATGGCAGGACTTGGTATTTTCCACTGGGCGTCGGTTTCTGGTACTGAAAGGAGAATGAACGTCCACTAGCTCGCGGAATGATCCTGATTGGTTCGTCGCTGTCATCGTTTGCTAGCTGACGATCCAGATTTTGAACGTGCCGATCCCAAATGACTTCCTGTTCACTCTTGCCGTACCCGTATCGGATCTGGCTCGCTGCAGGCATTTGGTACGCCAACGTGCTTGGCGGGATCGGTTGGTCATAAGCGAAGTCGAGCTGGGTCAAAATCGCTTTCGCGTTGCCGTTGTAACCCATCATGGATACTTGAATCGGCAGATTGGTTGCGACATCGAACCAGGCGTCGGTGACACCCGATGAACGTGATAGCCGTAGGCCGCGTAGCTGACGCCCTTGGTCCGCCCGCATTCCCAACGCCTGGACATCCGTGTTTTCCTGCTGGAGCAGATGAAAGAATTCCTGCATCGAGGTGAAACGCTCAACGTAATCCTTGGCATTTGGCTCGGATATGAAGATCAAGTCCGCATCCGATTGAAATTCCTTAAACTCTTTGCCATCACGCGTCAGGATTAGGGGGCCCATTCGTTCATGGGAAACCGGCGTACCTTCGTCGTACCAGTACCAGCTATCGATCACGTGCCGCTGATCTGCCGTGGATTTTCCGGGTGCTTCCAGCGGCCATTTGCGGACCAGCCGCGTGGTCCATCCGGTGACATGAATCGTTTGGACACGATCGAGCGCCCGCGTGGTTTGGGCGTACAGTGACCTGTTCTGGGATGACCAGAATGCGACTGCCAGAACGACGCAAGCAGCCATCGCGATTCCGATCGAAATTCGCTTTCGGCGTCGCGACGTTGAACGGAGCGTTTTTGGAAGTTCGTTCTGTGCCTTGTACGGATGAAGGCGTTGCATCACCGAATCACAGATTGACGGTCGGTCCCGCAGTCGGCGTCCGAGTTTTTCAAGGTGTTCAGTTGGTGCTTGGTCAATGTTCATTTGGTTTGGACCTCCGGAGTCATCCACACACGCAGGCGACGATGCGCGCGTGAGAGTTGTTTGGTAACGGTGCCGATGGGGCGAGCGGTGAAATCGGCGATCTCTTGTACCGAATGCCCATCGAAGTAACGCAGCCCGACGATGACTCGTTCGTGTTCGGGCAAACGTTCGACAAGTTCCAGCAGCGCGCCGGTTTCGTCCGCACGCGAATCGAAATCGTGGTGCGGCTCCATCATCAATGTCGGATCCGCATGCGATTCAACGCGTTTGTCCTTCGCAACCACGCGTAACGAATGATGCCGGACAATGCCCAACAACCAGCCGCCAAAATTGGAACGGTCTCGCAGTGAAGACAGTTTTTGAAAGGCGGCCAGAAACGCTTCCTGAGCAACATCGTCGGCGAGGTGCGAATCACCGACGCGGCGTATCGCAGTTGCCACCGCCAATCGCTCGTATCGGCTGACGAGAACGGCGAAATGGTCGCTCTGTCCGGCGAGAATCTGTTCAATGAGGTGGGCGTCGGATGGCACTTTGATTTGACCTGCCGGAAAATGTTGCGTGGGATCGTGAACTCCCTGTCGGCAGTGGGTAGTGCCCCTTCGAGGCTGTTTTGCGACAGCAATTTTTAGTTTTTGTGTAAGTGATCCAGTTGGCGAAACCCAACTTGAATCGGGGACAACCCGATTCGAACGCCTCAAGTTTGCTTTGCCACTCGCTATCGTGTCTCGAATCGAAAACGCCGCGTGGCCGTACGGAGAAACACCGATGTCTCAATCACCAACCCCGGGCGCTGCGTTTCCACGCAGCGGTGCATCGGCGTCCTTGCCCGTCCAAACCGCGGCAGATCACAAGCGGATGGCTTGGGTTTTTTGGGCGATGGCTTCGCTGGTGCTGTGGCTTGGTGGCGGGCTGTTGACCGGCATTGGCTTGGGGCCGTGGTATGACGAATTGACATTCCCCTCTCTCCAACCGCCGGGCTGGGTATTCACGCCAATGTGGATGCTCATTCTTTCGTTGCTTGCCGTCGCGACGGTCCGGATCACGACCGGCGATCGATCGAACGCGGGTTCCCGCACAGTTGCAGTCGGGCTTTATGGTTTCCAGTTTGGACTCAACCTGGGATGGTCTGTTTTGTTTTTTGCCGTCCAACGACCCGATGCGGCCATGGCTGAAATCCTGATCTTGGATGTCGTGGTTGCGGCGATGGTGGTCGCCTACGCCAAAATTGACCGCGTGGCGGGCTTGATGCTCGTGCCGTATCTGGTGTGGTTATTGTTTGCAACGGCCATCAACATCGCGATCGTGCAGCTGAACGGGCCTTTTGGAATCAACTTCTAAAGCCCGTCGATCCAATCGGCCAACTTGGTGGCCGTCTTGCTGATGACCTCCGGTGGAATGCCGTGTCCGCCTTCGAAGGAATCGAATTCATAGAGTTTGCTGGCTGGCTCAAGGATTTCGCCGAGTGCCTTGGCGGAGGCAAATGGCAACACGGCATCGACCGTCCCGTGCGTCTGATACACCCGCGTGGACCCGAGTCGCGATGACGCGGCCCGCCATTTGGCTTCGCAGATCAGCGTTCCCGAAAACTGCAACAACAGATCCGGTGGCGGTACATCGCCCTGCAATGCGATTTGTGCGGACAACATCGCACCCTGTGAAAAGCCACCGACGGCATAGGGGACTTGATCGATTTCCAAGCCCGATGCGGTCGCGGCTTCGGCTCGCGCCGCCTGGATCGTGTCGACGACCGCCATTGTCGCCTCGATGATGCCCGGTGGTTCGTGAACATGCAATTCGTCGAAGCGTTCGGTTTCGAACAATTCCATCAATCGAGCCATGTTGATCGGCCACCAAGCTCGGGCACCGGGCATGCCGTATTGTTCCAGCGTCATCGGTGCATCGGGCACGATGAATTCAAAACGCTCGGCTTGATCGCCCAACAGCCGCGACCAATAAAGTGGTAGGTCACCCAGATCGCTTGCCGATGCCCCAAATCCGTGCAGGATCACAACCGGGATCGACGGCTGTTTCCGGGCGGGCAAGACGATGCACTGGAGCGGTCCGATTTGCTTATTGGTCGCGGCATTCACGAGACCGTCGCCTCGCTGTGACTGACCCGCCAATCGACCAGATGAATTTCGACCTTACGCATCCCATTCCAATCATTGATGATCGGACGGTAGGCAATTTCGATGGGCTCGGTGGTTTCGTTCAATTCCTTGACCCAACTGGCCGCGCCAAATGCAACCGCTCGGAAGACCTTGTCGCCATGAGCAAACCGCACCCTTAAATGTCGATCGCCCGCACCCATCGTCGACGCTTCTTCGTCAAGCGTGACACCACGGCAGCAAAGAACCGGTCGCGGATTCCCCGCGCCAAATGGAGCCAACGTTTCAATTTGCGAAACAAGGTTTAGGTTCAATTGACCAAGCGAAGTTTCCGCATCGATCCGGATCTCGGGGACAATTTCCTTTTCGTCCCATTGCTGCGCGACCGCCTGACAAAATTCTTCGCGAAAGGCGTCGATGCGTTTTTCGTCGATGGTCAAGCCGGCGGCGGCGGCATGGCCGCCAAAGCGAACCAAATGGTGTTCACATTCGGATAAAGCTTCGTGCAAATTGACACCGGTGCCGCCGACACGACCGGAGCCGACGGCTTCGCCACGGCCGGCGGCGTCTTGCGAGATGATGATCACGGGCCTGGCGTATTTGTCGGCCAAGCGGCCCGCGACGACGCCGATGACGCCGGGATGCCAGCCGACACCCGCCAGCACCAAAGCGGCGTCTTCGTCGACATTGAAACGCTCATTTGCCTGTTTCTGGGCGGCGATCTGGACACTCCGCTGTAACGATTCGCGGCTACCGTTCAATTCGTTGATGTATTCGGCCAGTTGCTTCGCACGCACCGGATCTTCAATCGTCATCAATTCAACGCCCAATTGGGCCTGGCCCAGGCGGCCGGCCGCATTCAAACGAGGGCCGATCGCGAACCCAATGCTTTCGGTTGTCAATTCGTCGACCTGATCGAGCTTGAGCACTCGCATCAATTCGGCCAGACCACATGGCGGGTCGGCCTTGAGTGTCTTTAGACCGTGGCGAACGAGGATGCGATTTTCGTCCAGCAGCGGAACCACATCGGCGACGGTGCCAATTGCGGCCAGCCCGATCGCCTGCATCAAAAATTTCCGCATCGGTGGCGTCACTTTTTTGGCACCGGCGGCTTGTTGGCACAACGCCCACGACAATTTGAAGGCCACGCCGGCCCCGCACAGTTCACCGAATGGATAGGAAGTTCCTGGTAAACGCGGATGCACGATCGCCGCCGCATCGGGAAGATCGGGTTGACACACGTGGTGATCGGTGATGATCAATTCCACATCCAGTTCGCGACACAATTCCGCACAGGCGATCGCGTTGATCCCACAATCGACGGTGATGATCAAGTTGCAGCCGCGGCTTGCGACGTCGCGTATGGCTTGTTCGTTCAGCCCGTAACCATCTTCGAGCCGGTTGGGGACGTGGTAGGAGACCTTGCCGCCCAACAATCGCAAGCAGCGGACCAAAATCGCGCACGATGTCATGCCGTCGCAATCGTAATCGCCGTAGATCACAATCGGCCGTCCGTCGGCGATCGCCGACATGATGATTGGAACGGCCGCCCGCACACCGGGAAGTTCCAATGGATCGCGTAATTGCGACAGCCGCGTTTCAAGAAATTCGCTGGCCGCCTGGGGCGTATAGACACCACGGCTGACCAGCAATTGCGCCACGACCGGCGGCACGGCAGCGGTTTGGGCCAGACCTTGGACCCGGGTTTGATCGTGCGGCACGATTCGCCAGCGACGCGTCATCCATGTCTCCCTTGCTAGGTCGCCCTTGCGAGCGTCCGAAAGCGCCCAGCCCAGAACCACGCAGCCCAGTGCTTTGTTCCAACGGGGCTACTTTTTCTTTTCGTTGTGAATGGTGTGCTTGCGCAGGCGGGGGCAAAACTTCTTCAGCCGCAGTTTTTCGCCACCCGGCTTGCGCTTGAGCGAATAGTTGTAGTCGCCGGTTTCTTCGCAAACCAGAAAGATCGTTTCCGCTTTTTTCTTGCTCTTTGACATGGATATGGGCCGAAAGTGAGGACCATAGTCGCCCCACCAAGGGAATCGCTGGTCCGTGACATGACTGTTTCGTGCCCCGGATTATGGCACATCCGCGTCCAAGCGACGAGAGGGAAGTTCCACAATTCGCTCGCCGATCGCCCCGCCCGTTTCGCCGCTTGACGCTTCCGGCTACAAGTTTGCCAGCACCGCAGCCTTCACCCGAATCCGTCACCGGCGACCCGCGTCTTTCACCGTCCTTCACGCCCTCCCTGTTTGCCAATGGCCACCTGGTACGACCACCCGCAGTATTTCGAAATGGTATTTCGTGATGAAACGGCCATCGAAGTAGAATTCTTCGAAGCGGCGTTCGAACACTATGCGGGTCGAAAAATTCGCCGGGTCTTTGAACCCGGTTGCGGAGGTGGCCGGCTGGTTGTGGCGATGTCGGCGGCCGGCTACGACGCGACGGGCTTGGATTTGTCTCCGGCGATGGTCCGCTACGCCAATCGGCAATTGAAACGCCGAGATCTGCCCGGCTGCGTCATCGAAGGCGACATGACCGACTTTTCGGCCAAGCCCAAGTACGACGCCGTGTTTTGCACCTTCAATACGTTTCGGCATCTGATGGAAGAAAAACAGGTGGAACAGCATTTCCGCTGCGTCGCCGATTCTCTCAACAAGGGCGGGCTTTACATCCTGGGCTTTCATTTGATTCCGCCGGATGCCGAAGAGGCGGAGATCGAACGGTACCGCGCCAAACATGGCGGCACCCAGGTCTCGGTGACACTGCGAGTCACCCAGTTTGATCGCAAGACACGTCGCGAGGATATCAAGATCAATGTCAAAGCGACGAAACGTTCGGGAAAGATCGAACGTATCGTCAGTGAATTTCCGCTTCGACTTTATGACACAAAGCAAGTCAAACGGATGATGAAGAAGATCCAGCCGGACTTTGAATGGCTGGCCACACATGATTTCGGCTACGACTTGGAAGAGACCCGAGACGTCGACGACGATCTGGCTGACGCCCTATTCATTTTGCGTAAGCGATAACCCGATTGGTTTCGTCTCCGGCCGCAAAACGATTCATTCCATCATCCCGGTATCTTCCATTCCACTTGGCCCAACACATATCCATGAACAACAAAGTACTTGATCCATTCCTGGCCGAATTGCAATGGCGTGGGTTGATCAATCAATGCACCGATTTAGACGGATTGTCTGGGCACCTGCATGGCCAACAACGCACCGTCTACATCGGCTTTGATCCAACATCGGATTCGCTTCACGTCGGCAGCATGATGCAATTGATGTTGCTGCGAAGATTTCAATTGGCGGGACACAAACCGATCGCGCTGGTCGGTGGCGCGACCGGAATGATCGGCGATCCGAGTGGCAAAAGCGAGGAACGGAATCTGCTGGATGCCGAAGCACTGCGGCGAAACGTCGATGGCATCGCGGCCCAAATGAAACGTTTCTTGAACTTCGATGGTCCCCAGGCGGCTTTGTTGGTCAACAACTTTGATTGGATGAAGGAATACTCCTACATCGAATTCCTGCGTGACATTGGCAAAAACTTTCCCGTTGGCGCAATGATGGGCAAAGAATCCGTCCGCAGCCGAATCGACTCGCAGGCGGGCCTGAGCTACACCGAATTCAGCTACATGCTGTTGCAAGCGTATGATTTTGTGCGGCTGCATCAGGACCACGGATGCACCATCCAGGCCGGCGGTAGCGACCAATGGGGCAACATTACCGCCGGCATCGATCTGGCGCGACGCATGACCGGTGAATCGTTGTTGGGGATTACCGCACCGCTGCTGACGACCAGCGACGGACGCAAGATGGGCAAAACCGAACGTGGCGCCGTGTGGCTGGATCCGGCAAGAACCAGCCCCTACGAATTTTATCAATATTGGAAAAACGTCGCCGATGAAGACGTGATGCGATGCATCGCCTACCTGACCGAAGTCGACGAAGAAACGTTCCGTGAATTGACCGATCAAACAGCTTCAGATCCCGCCGCACGCAGTGCACAAAATTGGCTGGCCGATTGGATGACTCAGTTTGTTCATGGCCAAGACGAATTGAGCGCCGCAAAGGGAGCATCGAAGTCTTTGTTCAGCGGCGAACTGAAGGATCTTAGTGGCGACCAATTGCAAACGATGCTGGGGGATGTGCCCAGCGAATCGCTGTCCCCAGGGGTACTTGACGGCGAGGGTTTGTGGATCGTCGAAGCGTTTTCAAAATCCGGCTTGGTCAAATCAAACGCGGAGGCGCGGCGGACGATTCGCGACGGCGGAGCCTATGTCAACGGCGCCCGAGTCGACGACGAACAACAGCGACTTGGCCGCGACGATTTGTTGGCCGATGACATCATCGTCCTGCGCCGCGGAAAGAAGAAATACGCGATGCTGAAGTTCGGCACCGCGTAGCGATCAACGATCCAAGGGTGAGCGACGAGGCGCTAGCCGTCGGTTTCCGGCGCTGACACCGGCGGCTGGCGCCTCGCCGCTCGCGGGTACCGGAGGCGGTTCCGGTCATTTCGCCTCGGAGAGGCGAGCTACTGAGTTTTTGCGATCGCTACGCCGCTCGCCGCGACTCTTCTTCAAAATCGGGTTCGGTATTCGCAATCGGAAATGGAATCGAGGCCGGCAGCGTTGTTTCCGTGTCGTCGCTTAAAGCATTCTGGACCCGTTGCAACGACCGGTCCGCCACATCCAGCCAGGCTCCCAAACGACTTCGCCGGGCGAGCACTTCATAGGTCAACAAAGAAACCAGCGTCGCAAGCGAGAACGCCACGACGCACTGAATCACCGGCATGGTTTGGGGGGCCAACCAGCGTAGGCTTAGATGCACCAACCCGACCAGCGGATGGTGGACCAGGTACACCCACAACGATGCCGATGCCAAATACGCAAGCGATCGGCGGACGATTGATGTTTCCGCGGAACGCCGTGTCCAAATTTGGCAAAACGCGACGAACGACAGCGAAATGGTTGTGGCCGCCGCGACGCTCAGGCAGGCCAGGCACATCGCGGCATACTTTGTGTCGCCGCTAAAGGTGAGTTGCTCGATGGCACCGGTGGCAAGGACCCTTGCCGACTTCTCCGAGGTTGAACCATCAATTGCACCGGAATTTTTAAAGCTCCAGAACGCCAAGACGATCGCCATCGCCGAGGTCACGATGCCGACACCGGCCATTCGTCGTCGACCGGCCAGCACGGTTGTCCAATTTGGGTCGAAGCGCTGGACCAGCATGCCGCCCAAGAAAAAGCAGAATGAATACAGCCACTTGCTAGGCACCGGCAAAATGGCGTGCTGGAATCCCCAGATGACGGCGGGACGGACGCACACCGTCGCGATGGCAACACTTGCCAAAATACCGATTCCGCAAGCCGGCGATTTCAACGAGGCGCGTCGGAATACGCGAAACGCGATCGCCGTCAGACCGATGTAGGTGAGCAAGTAGACCAGGAACCACAGATGCGCGGTGCCCCACAATTGAGCGTCGATGCCGGCATCAAATTTCAAGCTGCGTAGCTTGCGAAACGGCACCCATCCTTCGAGGGCCCAGCCGAAGGCCCAGAGATAAAAGTCAATCGGCAAGATCACCAAGCAGCCAAACAGCAGCGGCCGCCCCAGACGTTTCAGGCGTGATTTGAGAACATCAAGCGGCGGTGTCCTGGCAAAACTAGACGCCGCAAAATACCCCGCCAGCAGCAGGAAGAGCGGCATGATGAAAATTTCGATGGCCCAAAAACCGACGTCGACCGCCGAAGAACGCGGTCCCGAGGTTACCCACGCCAAACCGGGCATCGGATGTTTGGCGTAAGGCACACCGGCGTGCAGCAGGACCACCAACAGGCACGCGAGACCGCGGGCGGCGTCCAGCCCGGCGTTTCGCGAAGGTCGGGTATTTTGCGAGCATTGCGAATGCGACGCGGTACCGGCACCACACGGATCAACGGATCCGATACCGCTTTGCACTTCGACGCTTGGGGACAGCCGCTTCATGCCTTCCGGCGTAGCAAATCGTGCCGTTTTCCGACAAGGTCAGCCGCTTCGGAACGGTCATCGCGACGGCCACCGCCAGCACAATTGTCGCCGGTGCCCGCATACGCAGATTACTCCAGTACACCGCGTGGACGGCCGACAGCGCGATCACCAGCGCGATGCCCGGCCACCACAAGCGGTCGCAATACCACCGCGAGGCCAGCAGGCCCCAGAACGCGACGACCAACACCGCGGTATAGAAAACGCCAATGCCGATGCGAAGCACTTCGGGGCCTTCGTGCGGCAGCGGGCTCCATAATCTGGCCAAGCGCACCAAACAGGATCGCAAGAATTCCAATGGTGATCGCTGGATTGTCGCGATTGCGGCACGCTGCAGATACCGATCATCGCTGACTTCGGTGACAACGCCCTGTGCGCGAAACGATTTTCCTCCCGATAGACTTGTTGTTGATTCCGGCAAGCCTTTTGTTGATTTTGGCAAAGCCGTGGGCATCTCCGGTGCAATTACCTGCCATTTCTTTTCCCAGAATTCCGCCGTTGCCGGATCGCCGTTGTAGCGACAAGCGTGGGCGGCCAGGAAATCGCTCGCGTCCCAGCGGCGGTCCAGTGGCCCGATTCGCCACGGCGATGCGGCGATGTGTTGGTAGAACAACGGATTGTTGGCCAGTAGCAGTGTGTACCCGCCGTGGGTGGTCGCCCACACCGGTGCGTCCACTTGGCGTTGATTGCGGATGATCCACGACGACATTGCCAAGACCAACGGCAGGGCCATCGCGATCGCCGATACCCACACCCGACGCGGCTGGGTCCGGTTGCGTCGATAGCCCCAAAAGCATTCGCCCAAGAGCAACAAGACCGCCCAAACCAGGAACGTCGGCCGGCACAAAAACGCGAGTGCCAGCACGGTGCCCAACCCCAGGCGACGCAGCATCCAAATGGGGCCCGTGCGACCACGCCGCTGCATCTTGGGGCAACGACTCCAACGCCGATTCCAAAACCACCAGCCCAACGCTGCCAAAAACGTTGCCAGGGTTTCCGTCATGATCGCCGTCGATTGCACCAACAGGATGGGGTCACAGGCCACCAACAGGGCCGCCAACCCGCCGCGGATTTCGATCTCCGGCCACTTGGCATCCGGCGGATTGACGAATCGCCACTGCATGATCTGCAGCACGATGCGATAGGCCAGCATCGCCGTCAGGCCGCCGATCACGACATGAAAGCACCCGACCAACGCCGGCGAAAGCGAGCCATCGACGACCAGCCACGACAGCAACCAGGGATAAAGCGGCGGGCGAAATGCCGTCGCCCGCGCGTGGATTCCATCGGAACTGGGAACGCCCAGAACGCCGAATCGATCCAGCGTTTCCGCCAGCACCCGGTAGGCATCCGGGTCCGCAACAAAGACATCCGGCCACAAAAACAGAAACGCCGTGCGGACGCCGCATGCCAGCGCCAACACTTTCAGCGATGCCCACAACGAGGCCTTGGGAAAGGTGTCTGCAAGCACGGATCGCCAAAGTCTTGGCCCCCAACGATTCATGGTGAAACCGCGGGTGGCTTACAGCGGGGCGGGCAAATCACGTTTTTCAAATAGGTACTTCGCGGCGGCGTAAAAGCCCGCACCCATGGCGATCAACAACAACGGGTAAATCAGGGGCGGCAACATGCCATCGGCCAGCGGTCGATCCATCCGGAAGATCGCCGCAAAGCCCTCCTGATGCACCAGCGACGTCATCTTCTGTGCCTTGTAGCACGAAAAGAACGAAGTCGATAGCAACCATTGCAGCGACCCGGCCGCTTTGCCCAAACCGTAAAGCACCAATTGGCAGACGTAGATGCCGATCACCATTCCGATTGCCCGCCAGCGGTAGCGATCGATGCTGCTGAGCAGCGACGAAAGACCCAGCAAAAAAAAGCCGAATGCGAACAAATTGACCGTCGCGGGCAAGAACACCATCGCATCGACTCGTTCGCGGAGCGGCACAATCGTTTTTTCGTCCGGCGGTGATCCAATGGGAATTTCCCAATTTAGAAACGGAATCTTCAAACTGGGCGCGACCCCGCTTTCGGTCACGGCCGTCACCTGGATGCCGATCGCAATGCCCAGCCACACCAGCAGACAGAGCCCGGCCAGGCCCAGCACCGAGACCAGGGCATGGGAATTGAGTAACGTCGATCGGCGGATCGGTTGCGCCAGAATCATTTCCATGGTGCCGCGGTTCAGTTCGCCGGCCACCACATCACTGCCGCGTGCGACGCACCAAATCACCGTGCAAAAGATGATGATCGGTTCGTCATACGTCATGCCGACGCGACCGGTGTAGGTCAGCAGAGAATCAAAGTCGATCGGTGCGAAACGTTCGTATTGCCGAAACTGTTCCAACACGCTTTGGAACTGCGACATGTCCAGCAAACTGACCACCCAGACGCGCACCCACGCGAACGCAAACATCGCCAGACCGCACGCGGCCCACAGCAACCAACAGCCGCTGACGTACTTTGCAATCAAACCCGAGTGGACGGCAAAACGTGAACGCGAAACCGACCCTGCCGAATCGAGGTGCCTGGCATCCATGCGTTTCGAATCAAACGCCCCGGATTCCACCGGTTTCGAAGCCACTAGCCCGCTCATGATGCCGTTTCCAAAGTCCGGGTTTCCAAAGCACCATTTTCCAAAGATCGGTTTTTCAATGCTACATTTTCCAAAGACCGGTGCACTTCGTTGTAGATCGTTCGCAATCCCACCGGTTCAATGCGTAGTTCGCTCAGCTCCAGCGACTGGATCCAGCCCAAGTAGGGTGCCAAATCCCCGGCGGTTTCGATCGACCAGCGAGCGCCGGTGTAAGCGCTTGCGCCCGTGTAACCGCTTGCACCCGGTGGACGATCCGCGGGCGTTGTTTCCAAACGCCGCACGACCACCGAATCGGCCCAAGATTCGGGCACCTCGATTGCATCACGGGCGGAACGACCAAGCACCCGGTGTCGTTGGAACAGATCGGACATCAACAGGTGCCGCGCGACGTGCCCCGAACGCAGAAACACGACCCGGTCACAGGTGTCTTCGATTTCGGACAACACGTGCGAGGACAGCATGACCGTTTGTCCACGATCGCGAGCTTCCACAACCAGATCCAGGACTTCGCCACGCACCGACGGGTCCAGATTCGCGGTCGGTTCGTCCAAAATCACCAATGGGGTCAGCGTTCCGAGGACGGCGGCGAGGGCCAATTTTTGACGCATCCCGGTCGACATCATGCCAACGCGACGGGAACGATCCAATTCCAAGCGCTCGGCGATTTCCAGGCTGCGACGCAAATCGCTTTGCGGATGCATTTTGGAAAAAAACTTCAGGACCGCTTCGCCTCGCAAATGCCGGGGCAAACGGGCGTCACCGGGCAAATACGCGACCCGCCGACGGACTTCGACTGAATCCACCGCCGGATCAATCCCACACACACTGCACTCGCCCGAAGTTCGCTGCAAAAAACCCAGCAGCGAGCGAATCAGCGTGGTTTTCCCGGCCCCATTGGGGCCCAGCAGACCAAAAATTTCGCCTTCGGGAACCGCCAAATCGCAATCCGCGAGGGCGACAAAATCACCGTATCGTTTCCCCAAGCCGCGTGTTTCCACAACGGGCAGAGACGATTGCACCGAAGGCGGGGGCGAGTGCACAGCATGCGGGGGCGAGTGCACAGAATGCGGGGAATCAGCGGACATCCAAATTGAATTTGCGAGGCATTTCTGGGCAAGCGGGAAAACGAATGGGGAACGCCGGTGGTTCGTGCAGGCCCGTCCGTGGTGTTTGAACCGAAATTTGGCCCCGGGACAGCACCCAACGAACCCGATAGTTTTATTCGACGTCAAACCGGGGACGATTCCCACCCCCACCCACCTTCCAGCACACGCTTCGGCGGCCCGCGACACGATGAACGGCCCACAATTAACGGCAAAAGACGCCACATCCGGAACCGCAACCACACCATCGGTCAAGGATTTATTGCCCGGCGGATTCCGTTTCGCCGGCGTCACGGCCGGAATCAAGGCCAGTGGAAAACCGGATGTGTCACTGATCGCCGGAAACGGGCCGTTGATCGCCGCGGGTGTTTACACCCAAAACCAAATTGTCGCGGCCCCGGTGCTGTGGTGCCGCCAGCGGACGCCGTCCGGATCGATTCGCGCGGTGGTGACGGTTTCGGGAAACGCCAATGCCTGCACCGGCACGCAAGGCGTCGCCGACAACCGGCAAATTGCGTCGACGGTCGCCCAATCCATCGGCTGTCATCCGGACGATGTGTTGGTGATGAGCACCGGAGTCATCGGGCAGTCGCTTCCGATGCCCAAAGTCCTGACCGGTTTGGAAAACGTCCACGGTCAACTCGGCACTTTGGCCAGCGACTTTTGTGATGCCAGTGATGCCATTTTGACCACCGATCAGGCCCGCAAAATCTCCGGTGCAAGCTTCCGCGTGGACGAAAACGAATACCGCATCCTCGCGATGGCTAAGGGCGCAGGCATGATTGCTCCCAACATGGCGACGTTTCTGTGCGTGATGATGACCGATTATCCGTTGTCGCCCGATACCGCCCAATCGATTCTGACGCGGGTCAGTGCCAAGACGTTCAACTGCGTCAGTGTCGATGGGCACACGAGCACCAACGATACCTGCCTACTGCTCAGTTCGGCGGCCGCGAGAAGCGAGAACACGAATGCGGATCACACGGTGTTCGAAGCCCAAGCAAGCGAGGTTGCTTTGCAGCTTGCCAAGCGTCTGGTGGCCGACGGCGAAGGTGCCACGCATTACATCGCTCTCCACGTCATTGGCGCCGATTCCGATACCGACGCCGGCCAGATCGCGCGCACCGTCGCGGCCAGCAATTTGGTTAAAACCGCCATCACGGGCGGCGATCCAAATTGGGGCCGGATTGTTTCGGCGGCCGGATACGCTCCGGCGAAACTGTATCCCGATCAGGTCAAACTTTCGATTTGTGGCGTCGATATCTATCGCAACGGGACGCCCTTAAAATTCGATGCGGCGGCGTTATCAGCTAAAATGAAGTCGGCGGCGGAGGTCCCGTTGCACCTGGTCGTCGGTCCCGGTCCGGGATCGGCAATGATCTATGCCAGCGATTTGACATGCGATTACGTCCGCTTCAACAGCGAGTACACGACTTGAAGAACGGATCATTCCGATGAAATACCGCCGCCTGTTTTCATTCGTGTGTTTGGCCGCCGTCGGTGGCGGCTTCCTGGCATTGGCCGACGAACGCCGCGCACCGCGACCCAAGTCGGATCCCAAGGTGATCGATGACATCTTTTTCGAAAAGATCTCCGATGCATTCAATGGAAAAACGCCCTCGGTCGCCGAGCTTCGCAAAAAGTCGACTCAGCGAAACATCGCCATCCAGGCATCGGAAGGAACGGTAACCGAAAAGGGCCTGTGGCCTAAATTGGTCGCCGGTTCCACTTTGGAGGATGAAATCAAACGCGTTCGTTTGGACTACGACGCGACCATTACCACACCCGGCGCATTCAACAGTGGCGGGTATCAGGACGCTCGTCTGAAATTGACCGTTCTGGCCACGTTGTTTGCCGTGGTCCATGAATACGACGGACAGGTGCGTTGGAAAAAGGACTCGGCCGGTGCTCGCGACTTGATTTCGCGAACGGCCCGCAACTGCAAGGCCGGCAGCACCCAGGTTTATAACGAAGCCAAATTACGCAAGGCCGATTTGCAGGACCTCGTTTCCGGTGCCGGCGTCCAACATCGCCCCAAGAAAGAAGAAAACGATTGGTCGATGATTGCCGATCGGTCACCGCTGATGGAATATGCCGAAGAATTGGTTAGTCGCTTGGAAGATACGGGCGTCGACGCGCGTCGCATCAAGGCGGACCCAACGCCGGTCCGCCACAACGCGCAGCTGCTGGCGATGCTGGGCGAGGTGTTGGTCCGCGAAGGCATGGACGAGGCCGACGACGAGGATTACCAGGTGCTCTCGCGAGCGATGAGCAAGACCGGGGCCGAGATCGTTCGCGCGATCGAGGCACAGGACTTCGAGGCGGCCGAAAAAACCGTTTCGCAAATGCGGACACGCTGTGATCAGTGTCACGAGCAATATCGCTAGTCTTTCGTCGCCGATTAATTGAAGGGCGAATCCCCATATCCGTTGTTCGCCAGAACACGGAACCGCCCATTCCACGTAGCCGTAGTTCGCCAGAACACGGAATCGCACATCCCCGTAGCCGTTGTTCGCCCGAACACGGAACCACCCACCCCCGTAGCCGTAGTTCGCCAGAACACGGAACCACCGGGGATTTCCGGTTCCTGACGAAGGCCGACTACCTGCGGTCACCCCCTCATGACGCCGACGCAATCACAACGTCGATACAGGTCCGCGTTCTGGCGAACGGCGGCTACGGGTCCGCGTTCTGGCGAAACGCGGCTACAAACGTGCCTGCGTCTTAGTTGAACGCGTTGCGGCGAATTAATTCCGGTCGCAAAAACACGCCGCTGAAAAAACGAAAAGGTGCCAATTCCACCTGCGAATCGCGATAACCAATGTCACGGTACTGCTGGTCCGTCAGGTCGTCGTGAACGGGGAACCCGGGGTTCAAATACAAATCGTTATTCAAATCCGCAAACACCGAAATGCTGCCGTCGCCCATCAGCATGTTGAGCGATTGGCCGCCGCCGGAACGATGGACCGCCATCCAGCCCAGCGTGCTTTGGCGGTACAGCCCGTTGCCGGGCGGTCCGGTCGCATCCCCACAGTTTCGATCGCGGTCGCATTCCCATTGGGCATCCAGTCGCGAAAGGCGAGAACCGATTCGCTTGATTTTGCGATCGGAGCGATGGTAGTAGGCGGGTCCCTCGGTCGATGATTCGCAAAGGATACTGCCCTCGCGGATCAGTACCCGCGATTCCAACTGATCGCCGGCAAAGTCGTCGTCGGCCGAATAGCCAAATGCGATGGGCGAAATGGCTTCGTCAATGTCGCCGGGTGCCGCGTCGCCCAAGAGCGGTACGATGGAAGAGGGAAGCTTACTTTCGGCCAAAAACGAAAGCGTCAAGGGACCAAGTGTTTCGCGATGTCCCCGCAATCCCTGCTGGGCACTCTGACCGGCGGTTCGCAGGGAACCATCGGCTTCGCGGATCATCACCCGCGGCGCCGTGTAGGTCAAAAACCAGCTGGACACATAATTCGTGTCGTAACCGCGATCGATAAAGTAGCGAGCGATCAAAGCAGCCCGCTCTTCGGTCAAAGGGGCGGTCGAAGCAAAGCCCGTTCCCGCTGGGGCGGGGCCGCGGGAACCCTTCCATTCGTCCTGGCCGCATATGCCGTCGGTCAATCGCTGCGCGATCGCGCTGGTCGGCCGGTTCAAGTTATCGTTGGTCGGAATGCCATAGGAATCCAAATGCTTTTCGCTGCTGCGAATCGGATTCGACGGGCAACGCATCGCCTCCGGTGGCATCGCCCCGACGGCCTGGACGTCGGCGACCCAGCCCCAAGTGTCCATGCAACCGTTGCGTCCGTAGTCAAACAGTCCCGTGCATAGCCTGCCGGTCGGCCGCTGGTTGGCACCGGTGAACAACGCGATCCCGGATTGGCGAAGGTGATTCCGGCATTGGATCGACCTCGCGGATTCGCGACTACGCAGGATCGCCGGCAAAATCATCGCCAACAACAAGCCGATGATCGCGCAAACGACCAGCAATTCGATCAAGGTGAAACCGGTGGATCCCTTTTTGGCCACGATGCGTCCTTTGGTCCGATGCTTCATCGCAGTGTGCGCCCCGTCTGCGGGGCACGCGTTTCCGACGCACAGGATATCGATTGCTTGAAATTCTCAAGGGCGGTTCACGGACAATTCATCAAACCCTTCGAGCATCTAAAGAAAGCGTCGTCCCGACGCGATCCGACGCCGCCGACAGGAATTCTCGAGTCGGCCGGTTCGCTGCGAAAAAGTCTTCTAAGAACGGCTTCAACGAACGCTTTTTTGCAGTACCGCTGTGTCGATCAAGCGGCGCATTTCGGCGACTGCATTTTGCATTCCCACAAACACCGCGCGGCTGACAATGGAATGGCCGATGTTCAATTCCGCCATGCCATCGATCTGTGCAACGGGGCGAACGTTGACGTAGTTCAAACCATGACCGGCGTGCAGACCCAATCCGGAATCCACCGCGACCTTACCGGCTTCTTTCAAACGCGTCAGTTCTTGATCGAACGTCTTTGCGTTGGCCAGTGCGTAGGGACCGGTGTGCAATTCCACGGCGTCGACGCCCAAAGCCGCCGACGCGCGAATTTGATCCACGTCTGGATCGACAAACAGACTGACCAAAATTCCGGCGTCTTGAAGTCGCTTGATGGCATCGGCGATGCGGCCGTTGTCACCCGAAACGTTCAAGCCGCCCTCGGTCGTCACCTCCTGGCGACTTTCAGGCACCAACAGTGCCCAGTCCGGTTGGGCGTCGATGGCAATAGAAACGACTTCATCGGCGGCAGCCAATTCAAAGTTCGTTTTGAGTGACACGCTTTGAATTAGACGCTGGACATCGTGATCCTGGATGTGCCGACGGTCCTCGCGCAGGTGAAACGTGATCGCATCGGCGCCGCCCAATTCCGCCATCGTGGCGGCGGCGAGCGGATCGGGTTCGTAAGTCCGCCGCGCCTGGCGAATGGTGGCAACATGGTCAATGTTGACACCCAGCAATGGGAACGTCGTATTCAACTATCGATTTCCACTCGGTTGCCGTTTTCGTCGCGGCAATCCATTTCCAGGTGTTCGGGGTACAAGCCTTCGCTGCCGAGGATTTGCACCGTCATTCGGCCACCATCTTCCATCTCCATCACCTCGCGACGCTTGCGATTGTTCAGGTGCGCCGCGACGGCATCGTTAACGCGAATCGTAATGCGATGGATGTGCGTGTTTTTGACGGCCAAGGCCAGCGAACGAATCACTTCAATCGACATGCTTTCGGCGGTTTTGACCAAGCCGCGTCCGCCGCAGCAGGGACAATCGTTGTAGATGCTGCGTTTGAGAGACGGCCGAATCCGCTGGCGAGTCATTTCGATCAAACCAAACGGACTGGTCCGCAGGATCTTGGTCCGGGCACGATCGGTCGCCATCGCGTCGCGAAGGGTGCGTTCGAGCTTGCGACGGTGCGACTCTTTTCGCATGTCGATAAAGTCGTTGACGATCACGCCGCCCAAGTCACGCAGTCGTAATTGCCGCGCGATTTCTTTGGCGGCGGCGATGTTCAAACGAAACGCGTTTTCCTCGGCCGATTTTTCGCCGCGAAAACTGCCACTATTGACGTCGATCGCGACCAGGGCTTCGGTGGGATCAATCACGATCGATCCGCCGTCTTTGAGTGGCACCGTTCGTTTATTGATGCTGACGATTTCGTCTTCCAGCTTGTGTTGGTGAAACAGTGGCGTTCCGCCTTCGTGAATGTTCAAGCGGTCAACGGCGCGAGGCATGACCATCCGCAAAAAGTCCTTGGCCTTTTTGTATTGGTCTTCGTGGTCGATGACAATTTCGTCAATTTCGTCGCTGAAGATGTCGCGAATGGTGCGAATGATCAAATCGCTTTCTTCATAAATCATGCCCGGTCCGCTGGTGTTTTCGATTCGACGCGCGATCGCCTTCCACAAACGCAGCAGGTATTCCAAGTCGCGGCCGAGTTCTTTTTCGCTGCGGCCGGCGCCGGCGGTCCGCACGATGAAGCCCAATCCGCGTGGCGGATCGAGTGCCTTGAGGCATCGCTTGAGTCGTTTGCGATCGTCTTCGTCTTCGATCTTGCGGCTGACGCCGATTCGCGACAGCGACGGCATCAACACCAGGTACCGTCCGGGGATCGAAATGTAGGTCGACAACGTCGGGCCTTTGGTGCCGATGCCCTCCTTGATGACCTGGACCAAAACCTCATCGCCGCGTTTGAGCAATTCTTGAATTGGCGGCTTGTTCCGCGGCCGGCCGCCTTTGTAAGCGTGCTTGTTTCCACGCCCGGTTTCGCGGGCCCGTTTGGCCGCCGCTTCGGCCATTTCGTCCGATTCCCGCATCACCTCGGCCGGGTCGTAACCGCCCTGGCGATAGTACTGCGGTTCGACATCGCTGATGTGCAGAAAGCCGTTGCGGCCGACACCGAAATCCACAAACGCGGCCTGGATGCTGGGTTCCAGATTGACGATCTTGCCGCGGTAAATGTTGCCGGCGAATTGCTCAATGCTCGAGCGTTCCATGTAGAACTCTTCGAGCCTTCCGTTTTCGGTGATCGCAATACGGCACTCCTCGGGTTGGAGCACGTTGATCAGCATTTTCCTAGTCATGTTGAAACTCCGAGTGGTTTCGTTGTTTATTAGCGGGACGATCGTGGACCGTCTGGTCCGCGTCGTCGGATTCAAATTCCTTTTCCAGCCGGACAACGGTCCGGCGGATCACGGCGCCGCGTGCGATCCAATCCTGCGAGGCCGAAACGGGTTCGGCTTCGGGATCGGCATCGGCCTGGGCTGCCGATGGCGCGCGGCCAGCCGCATCAAATTGGTCAATCAGGTCCTCGACCTTCATCGAGGCTCCGTCCCGGGCGGCGATGCAAACGCGGACGCTTGTTTGGTCACGCGACAAATCCAACAGGTGATCGGCAAGCACAAAGGTCAGCATCTTTTTCTTACGCGAACAGGTGATCGATTCGCGTTGTTTCAGAGACGAAATCCATTCATCGACGGCGGCAAAATCGAAATCCGCCGGCAACAGGATTTCATACTCCAACGATTGCACCTGAGCTTTGCCGAAGCCCGGTGGCAACAACGCGACTTGGCGAATCCCAAGACCCGGTTGTCGGTCGTCGACCAAACGCCGCGTCAATTCGGCGACGGGCATGGCGACTCGTAATTCCAATTCCACGACTTCGTCATCGCTTTCGACACCCAACGCGAGTGCCGATGGAAACGAGATCCGCGGCTTGGGGTGGAATCCCTCGGTCATGGAAAAATCGAGTTCGGCGCGGCGGCCGATGCGTTCCCAGAGCCGAGCCAGGTCGCGGTGGCTGATCCAGCGCAGCAGACCCGTTTTGGAAAACCGGATCCGGTACCGGTGGCGACCCTGCTGCTCGGGTGTGTCGGACATCAAGACAGCACCAACTCGGGAACCATGCATTCCAATCGGTCGGTCAAAAACATATCGACGTCCCGGGCGGCTTCCAATTTCATCACGCGCGCGGCGGCCTCTTGGCAATCCGCCAGCGTGACGCTGCGAATGACTTTTTTGATAATCGGCAGCGATGATGGCGGGACCGATAAATTTCGCACGCCCAGACCAATCAACAACAACGCTCGGGCCGGATTGCTGCTCATTTCGCCGCAAACACTTAGCGGAACCTCGGCCCGGTTGGCGACTTCGACGCAGTGCCGAACCATCCGCACGACCGCTGGATCGGACGATTGGTACAACTCGGCGACCAGCGGGTTGGTACGATCGACGGCCAACGCGTATTGAGCCAAATCGTTAGTGCCGATCGAAAGAAAATCGACTTCATGAACAAAGCTTTCCAGCATCGTGACCGCCGCGGGTACTTCGACCATCATCCCGGTCTTGATATCGCTGCGATGCGGGATGCCTTCGCTTTCTAGATCATCGGCGACGGTGTTCATCACCATGCGGGCCTGTCGCAATTCGCCCAGGGTCGTCACCAAGGGAAACATCACCCGCACGTCGCCGTGAACGGCGGCACGCAGGATCGCGCGAAGCTGCGGCCGAAACAGTTCCAGATTCCGCAGTGACAAGCGAATGCTCCGGAGCCCCAAAAAGGGATTATTTTCGGATTGATTGGCCGCGCGCTTGGCGATTTTGTCCGCACCCAGATCCAGTGTGCGAATGACGATGGGACGCCCGCCCAGTGCTTCGACAACGCGGCGATAAACCTGGTAATGTTCCTCTTCGCTGGGTTCATCGTCGCTGGCCAAATACAGGAACTCGGTTCGATACAAACCGATCCCATCGGCGCCGTTGGCCAAACAGGCGGCCGTTTCGTGCGGGAATTCGATATTGGCCGAAACCGTCAAACGCACGCCATCAGCCGTTTCGGCGGGCAGATCGCGAAGTTCTTCCAGCCGCTTGGACAGCGTGCGGCGGCGGACCATCAGGTCGCGATACCGCGAGAGCGTTTCCTGGTCGGGCGCAAAAATGACTTTGCCCTGGTCGCCATCCACGATGACGGTGCAGTGCGAATCGATTTGATCGATGAAGGGGCCGATGCCGACAACGGCGGGCAATTCCAAGCCCTTGGCGACGATCGCGGTGTGGCCGCCCGAACCGCCGGTTTCGGTACAAAAACCGCGGACGAATTCGCGATCCAAATTGGCCGTTTCGCTGGGCGTCAGGTTGTTGGCGATCACAATCGCGTCGGAATCCAAGTTCGCCAGCGGGGCATCGGCGATCGCGCCCAAATGCGTCAACAATTGTCGCTGAACGTCGAGAACGTCCTGTGCCCGTTCGGACAAAATCGGATTGCGAAGTCGCTTGAGCGAATTGGCGAAGGTGTAAAAGACGCGGCTGACCGCATAGTCGGCGGTTTGATGCCGCACCAAAATTCGCTCGGACAATTCGCTGGCCAAACGCGGGTCGGACAGCATCTGCAGGTGCGCCGCAAAGATGTCGCCGGTGTGATTGCCGGCGGCGCCCGAGGTTTCGCGTTGGTTGTTCTTCAGATCCGACGCAACGCCATCGACCGCTGCGGCAAGGCGAGCGGCTTCATTGGCGGCTTGATCGGCCGC
This sequence comes from Planctomycetota bacterium, assembly GCA_039201055.1. Classification (GTDB taxonomy): domain Bacteria; phylum Planctomycetota; class Planctomycetia; order Pirellulales; family Pirellulaceae; genus Rubripirellula. Next base: position 22,785 of record JBCCRW010000011.1, read on the forward strand.
GACGGTGGAGCGTTCAATTCGGTACCCGACAGAATCCAGCACTAAGGCCGGACCGATCGCGACTCCCGGCGAAGCTGGAATGCCTTGCAGTTCGAGCATGGTGGATCGGCACGTCGATCCGGACCGGTCGCATCGCCCGATGAGCGTCGCCCATCTCGATTCGCACCCAAGTCACGTGCCGGCATTGGATTGTTCGGTTGAAGGGGCGAGCAAGTCATTCGGCGACACCCGCGGTGTCCTCGGCCGAATCCTGCTCCAGGTTGGGATTTTCGAACCACTGCACAATCAAATCGAGTGCCTCGGCCGCGTCCGGACCGCTGACAGCTAGCTGCAGCGTGTCGCCTTCGGCGGCGCCCAGGGTCAACAGCGACAGGATGCTTTTGCAATCCATCATTTCGCCGCCGCGCCCGATCTCGATCGTCGCGCCAAAGCCCCCAGCCAAACGGACCAATTTGTCCGCTGGTCGCATGTGCAATCCGCCTGGGAATCGCACAACGACTTCACTGGTGAGACTAGGAGGGTTCATAAATTTGGTGATAATCGCTGCGTCGGGTTCAACCGGAGACGAATTGATCGTCATCGGCTTCTTGCAGCAATTGGTGAATGTCTTCGGGGCGCTTGCTTTGCTTGAGAAAACGACAAAACGTTTCATCACGCAGCTGACGCGAGATACTTTCCAGAGCCCGCAGATGGTCGCCGGGGCGCTCCGGTGGACTGATTAACAGAAAAAACAACTGAACGCGTTCTCCGTCGAGCGCTTCAAAATCAACTCCGTCCTCGCTGACGCCAACGGTGCCGACCAGCTTGTTGACGCTGGGGTGCTTGGTGTGCGGGACCGCGACACCGCGGCCGATGCCGGTGCTGCCCAGTTCTTCGCGTTTGATAATGGATGCGACGATGTCGTCGCGTTGATCGGCTTCGATCTCGCCGGCTTCGAGCAGTGAATCGACCAATTCTTCGATGACCGACGGTTTGGTGACCGCCTTGATTTCGGCCTTGATCGCCTTGGTCGTGATGAAATCAGAAAATTTCATGGGCGTGGGAATCCTTGCGGATAAGCGTGAATGAGGCGCGTGGAGCGCGGTGCCCCGGCACCGATCAATCGTCCGTTTCCGGCGGAAGCGGAGGAGTGGCGGCGACGCGAGCGTCAGTTTTTCGATGTTCGGTACGTTTCTCTTTGATGCGACGCAATTGGTGTTCGACCTTGGGAATCGCCATGTCCAGCGCCGCGATCACGGTGGTGGCGTCGGCACTTGCGACGATATCATCGGATCGCTCGGCCGAAACGACAATTTCGACGATCGGTTTGTCCTGCAAATCCACGGTCACGTCGATGGCGTTGATGCGGTCAAGCAGCCGCCGAAGTCGCTCCACCTTTTCGGTGATGAGTTCCTGGTCACCATTTTGCAGTTGTCCATGACGAGTCGAAACATTGACCTGCATCGGGCGACGAAGCCTCCGAGAAAGCGAAGCGGAAGAAAATAGGGGCGGGAAACACAACAAGAGAAATCTGCAAGAGTCTAAGCATACGCGAGTTTCGGCCCCTTTCCTAGCGGAACATCGGCTCCCAGCGGAACATCGGCAGTCTGGCGATCCGATGCCGCAAACGGTATCCTCCGTGACTCGGAATCCGGGGCTGGATTACCGTCACCTGAAATCCGGGGCCTGGATTCTCGGGGCCTGGATTCCCTGGACTCGCGACAACCTCGCCCCGCTAGGTTCCCCCGGTCCCGAGCACTCGACCCCCCTACAAACGCGGATTTCCATCGCGATCTATGGCAAAGCGAACCATCAACCGGCTGGACAAGGCCGCCGAAGTCGAAGCGGCTGACAAGGTCGCTGCCGAAAAAAAAGCGACAAAGAAAAAGGCCACCAAAAAGAAGGCGACCAAACGGAAAACCAAGGTCGCCGCCGATGTCCGCCTGAAACTGTACTGGGGCGTGTTCAGCCAGAACTCCAAGCGGGTCGCCGTTTTTGAGCATGACCAGAAGAAGGAGGCTCTGGCCCGAGCGGAGGAATTGAGCAAGGGCGGCAAGAGCCCGCATTTTGTGCAAAAGGTGAAGGAAGAAATCAAAGTCGAATGACCCGCCACGGCCGGATGCATCGGCGCCGTCCCGCCGATTGGGAAACGCCCGCGGCGATCTGGCTGGCCTGGCCCCACGACGGCAAAACCTGGCCCGGCCGTTTCGAGACGATTCCGGGCTTCTATGATTCTTGGGTTCGGCGGATCGCCGAATCGACGCCCGTACGGCTGATCGCCGACCCCAGCGTGGCCGCCCAGTGTGAAAGGCGTTTTCGCGGCCAGCATCAAATCGAGATCTTCGCGATCCCAACCAATGACGTTTGGGTCCGCGATTTCGGGCCGCAGTTTGTCCTCGAGACCGACGATGCGGGCACCGATTCGTTGATCGCCGTCGATTTTCGCTACAACGCCTGGGGTGGAAAATATCCACCCTGGGATGCCGACGCGGCGGCCGCAAAACAAATCGCCACTTGCGCGGATGTCCGCTACCAGCCATCGCCGTTGTGCGTCGAAGGCGGCGCGATGGAATTCGATGGAACCGGACGAATGTTGACCACACCGCCGTGTCTGCTTGATTCCGCGCGGAATGAAGCGGCGTGGGATAAATCGAAAATCGCCCAACACCTGCATGCGACCTTGGGCGTGACCGAAATCGTTTGGGTCGACGGTGGTGGCTTGCCCGGTGACGACACCGATGGCCACATCGACCAACTGGCAAGGTTCCTGGATCCCCAAAATGTCATTGTCGCGACCACCCCGGATCGCGATCGAGCCGAATACGAATCGCTGCGAGACAATTTTCGGCAGGTCGAATTATGGGCCGCTTCGACATCGCCGACCGTCAACGTCCACGCGATCCCATTACCGCCCGGCCGCGAAATCGACGGACAAGCGGTGCCGCAATCCTATTGCAACTTTCTGCGACTGGGGCCCGACCGCATGTTGGTGCCGGGCTTTGATGACACCACCGACGATGTTGCCGTCGGTATGCTAAGCCAATGGACCCAGGCCAACATTGAAGTGGTCGATTGTCGAGATCTGGTTTGGGGTTTGGGAGCGTTGCACTGTGCGTCACTCGAACAACCACTTCTTTGACTTTACAAAAATTTTGGCCGTCGGTGGACTGAAAAAACGCTTCACCAGGTGGGCGAATGTAGGATCGCGACCGCATCCAACTGGCAACATCGCAAGCGTGAAAAACGCGTTAGGCTTTCCTTCCATGAACTCCTTCCTTCGGTGGGCACCCCGTGCGTCGATTCATCATCATCGGGCTGTTCAGCCTGTTCTCGCTCTGGTTCATCACTCTGTCGATCCGACGTGCCGTCCGTAGCGAAGCCGAGGCGACGGTCCAGCAGATGCGAGATGCGACCGGACGCGTGTTGAGCGACAACGTGGAATCGACCGGACGCGTGCTAAGCGACAATGTCGAAACGACGGTCCAGGAGGGCAGCGATTTGGTCGGCGGTTTGTTCCAGCTGGGGCAAAAAGCGGCACGGGAAATCGATCGCTCCGTACACGAAGTCGTCAAAATGGACGCCGCCGAACGATCCAAGATGGGGCAACGTGTTCATGCCGCGATTGCAAATCATCAGACCCTGGCGTCCGATCCGCAAGTCACAGACAAACTTCGAAGGTTGGCGTCGCCGTTTTTACGCCGCCAAGTGGCTGATTCCGGCCCGGTGCAATTCTTCATCGTCGAATCACCCGAGATTAACGCATTCGCACACGTTGGCGGTTACATCTATGTGCATCGTGGACTGCTGGAATTTGTCGAAAATGACGACGAACTTGCATTTGTCTTGGGGCACGAAGTTGCACATCTTCGACTGGGACACTGCGCCAGAAATTCAGCGATTTCATTTCGCAGCGAACAAGTGGCCGGTGAACTTGGATCGACGGTCGCCCAAATGGCCTATCAATCCATCGCGGTGGGTTATTCCGAGGAAATGGAACTCGAGGCCGATGCCTGGGCGTTTTAAACGCCCGGTCAAAATAAAGCGGCGGCGATTCGTTTCCTCAAGCGACTCGGAAGCGTTTCGCTCGTCCCCGAACGCACAAAAACAAACACCATCATCGACGCGGCGCTGCAACGATTGGATGATCATTTTGCGACGCACCCAAGCACGCAAGATCGTCTTGAAGCATTGCAATGAACCCACTTCAACGATCTGAGATGGCGGCATGTCCGAAGCGATGAACGAACAACCGCCCGCGAATCCTCCCGCGGCCAATGACCGCGTGGCGTTTCTGCTTCGTGATGGGCAAGTGGTCGGCCCCATCACGATGCCACAACTTCAGCACGTCATCCGTACCGGCCAAGTCGATGGTGACTGCGCGATCTCCAATCGCGCCGAAGGACCGTGGCGAAGAATCGCCGAAATTCCAAAGCTGCAAACTTTGTTGCCACCAAAGAAGGATCGCGTGGACGCACCCGTTTCGCGGCAACCGGCTGCACCGCCGCCAAACATTCCACCCATACCGCCGCGCGCGGCGTCGACGTCGCATCCACCAGGCGAGCCCGGAAAAACGGGCTTCGCGGCGTTGGCCGGCCTTGCCGGGAAAACCAGCGATGCCCTGCGAACCGGCAAACAGGTCACCGAAAGGATCTACGAACAAAGCCGTGAAAGGATATCGACCGCTTACGAAGAAGCGATGAGCGCGGTCGATCAGAGCGAATCGATTTTTGTTGACGGAAGAATCGTGTTTGGGCGGCAAGACGCAAAAGTCGACATCCTGTTGTCCCACCCTCAAGTTTCGCGAAAACATGCCGTCGTCGAACGCATGGGCAACCGCATTGCGGTGACCGATTTGGGCTCGGAAACGGGAACGTTCGTTGATGGAAACCCGATCCAGTCCCGGACGGAATTGAAGTCGGGCCAACAACTGGCCATGGGACCCTACCAATTCGTTTGGAATGGACATTGCCTGACCAGCCAGGCCGTCGTCGATAGCACCGAATTGCTGTGTCGCAAGCTGACGCGAACGGTCACGGATCGATCGACGATGCAGCCGCTGACGATCTTGAACGAAGTTTCGTTGGTCGTGAAGCCACGTGAATTCATGGTTCTGCTGGGACCCTCGGGCAGTGGAAAATCGACATTGCTGTCCGCGTTGGCCGCGCGAACCTTGGCGACCAGCGGCGACGTGGCCGTCAATGGACGCAACCTTTACGCGAACTTCGAATCGCTCAAACGCTCCATTGCCGTGATTCCGCAAAAGGATGTGCTGCATGACCAATTGCGTTTACGGCGTGCACTCGATTACACCGCTCGCTTGCGGCTTCCACCGGACCTGAGCCGTCGTGAAGTCCAAGCGATCATCGATCGGCTGCTGTCGACCGTGGAACTGGATGAACGATCCGGGACTCCCATCGGGGCGCTCAGTGGTGGGCAAATCAAGCGTGCTTCGGTCGCCAACGAATTGATCGCCAATCCAGGTTTGATCTTTGTCGACGAAGCCACCTCAGGCTTGGATGAACACACCGATGGCGAATTGATGGAGTTGTTCCGCAAGCTCGCCGAAGACGGAAAAACGATCGTTTGCGTCACCCACAATCTGACGAATGTCGAACGTTCCTGCCACCGCGTCGCGATCCTCGCGCCCGGTGGGCACCTCGCCTTTGTCGGCACCCCGCCCGAAGCCCTGGCCTACTTTGGGATCGCCAGCCTGGGCCAGGTTTATCTTCGCTTGCGGGACAAGCCCGGGGCGATTTGGCAAGCCGAATTCGAACAAACACAAGCCTATCGAGAGATCGCCGAACACGTCGAATCGGTCATCGGTCCCGAACGCCCGGAACTTGCCAAACGAAACGCGCCTTCACGGCTGCAAAGTATTGGGATATTTGCACGCCAAACCGCGCTCTTGTTTCGCCGTGGTGCGGAGATCCATCTGGCCGACCGAAACAACCTTTTGATGGTCGGCGGTCAATGCGTGATGGTCGCGCTCTTAATCGGAATTTTGTTTGGCAACGTCCAATTTGGATCCCATCCCGTTGTACCGAATAACTTTGTCGAAACAAGATCCATCCTGTTCTTGATGACCATCAGCGCGTTCTGGTTTGGGTGCAACAATGCGGCCAAAGAAATCGTCAAAGAACGATCCATCTATCAAAGAGAACAATCGGTCAACTTGGAGGTGGGTAGCTACTTCGCGTCAAAGCTGCTTCTGCTTTCGGCGATGACGACGATTCAAATTGCAACGCTGTTTATCCTGGTCAGTCTGATGACGGGTTTGGAGGGCAGCGTCATCGCCTATGGATTGTCACTTGGGGCGACGGGGATCGCCGGCGTTTTGTTGGGCATGGCCGTATCAAGTTATGCGTCAAGCGAAAATGTTGCCGTGACGACGGTGCCCCTGGTCGTCATCCCCCAGGTGATTTTGGCGGGGCTGATCGGCGAGGTTTCCGGCTTTAGCAAATTTTTGGCAGCGTCATGCGTGACATGCTTTTGGAGTTTTGGAAGTCTGACCGCGTCCGTCCCCGAGGAACTCGAACCGTTTGTCCAAGATTCCATTCAGAATGACTCGTATACGATGAGCATGTTGGCCATCTTTGGACACGGCTTGGTTTTGGGGCTGTTGGGCCTGGGCCGACTGTACGCGGTCAGCATGAAGTGGACGCTGCCCCGAAAGGAACTGGAAAGCTGGGTCCGGTCGACCGGCGCCGTGCTTGCCCGACAAACGCGACCTTCAAAGCCCGGCAAGCCATCGGAAGATATCGAAGCAAGCACGCCGAACATCCCCATCCCGCCGCCCACATCCCGAAATCCCGCAAGAAGCGAGAGCCACCGGTAGTGGCCCCGCAGGTGTGGCGACAGCCACGCGTCCGCGTCTGTTGACGTTTTCATCGGCGGAACAAGTTTCGGTGCAAGCACCCGGCTCGCGGCCGTCGCCGCGGGTCTCGGCTCACCTGCGCGGGCGGGTGAGCCGCTGGCCGAGCTGTTAGCGAATCCACGGGTACCCCAAATGCACAAGACCGCGCATTCGGTACCCGGCCCGTCGCGAAAGCACCTGCCCCCTCACCCCATCCCTCTCCCCAGCGTTTTGTTTGCTGAGGAGCGAAGCGAGCAAAACGTGGGGGAGAGGGGGCTCGATCAAGAGGCGGGCAGGCTCCTGCCCCCTCTCCCCCGCGTTTTGTTGGCTGAGGAACGAAGCGAACAAAACGTGGGGGAGAGGGTTGGGGTGGCCTGGCGCACTGAGTGGCGTTTAGGCAAGTTAGAGAAGATTTGGATCGAAAAAGCTGTCGCAGTTTGGTATCGGAATTCTGGTACCAAACAAAAAACCAACCCAAAAGCGACAGCCATGGAAGTATCGCAGACCAACCCTTGTGAAAAAACCGCAGTTCAACGACGTTGCGAAAATCTGAGAAGGAGAAATCAAAGACTCCTGCGAAAACTTGACCGGCAGG
>JBCCRW010000012.1:0-29373 GCA_039201055.1 Planctomycetota bacterium
CCGCCACGATCCAAGCCTCCGGCTTTTCCATCGTGGTGGAACCGACGCGTTTGATTGTCGATGGTGTCGTGGTCGCACGCATCGATGAATCGGTCGCCGATGTCCAAGTTCACGCAAAGCAGGGCACAGTAATCTTTATTGCCGATGGCGTTCCCGTCGAAGCGTCTCCATGATGCATTGATCCGGCGAGTCGATCCGGCGAGTCGATCCCGGCGAGTCGATCCCGATGTATTCCGTGTTGAACGGGCGGTGCACACCGCCATCCGCACACCGCACGTGACGCGACCGCACGCGACAAAGTTGCACGCCCAAACACCGTCCTGGCCTTGGATTCATCTTGCTCCTTGGTGAATGTCAAAATAAAATCGTGTGGCTTCGAGAAACGGTCCACGGACACGCTTCCATTTTGCTTTTGACACGCTTGGGAATGGATCATGAACGCTTCGCTGCGCGTTCTGCTTGTGTTGGCCGTTGTTGCTATAACGAGCGTTTTTGTCCCGGGCGTTTTGCTTGCCCAACGCGTCGCCTACGAGCGCGAACCGATTGATTATTTGAATGCCGAAGTCCATGACCCGGTCGCCGAATTGGCACGGAAACTGGAATCCGGCGAAGTTGAATTAAACTACGACGAAAAGTTTGGATATTTAAAGTCGGTTCTGAAAGCGCTGGACATTTCAACGGAATCGCAAACGCTGGTCTTTTCGAAGACCAGTTTACAATTGCATCGCATCTCACCTCGTCGACCCCGCTCCCTGTATTTCAACGACAACATCTATGTTGGGTTTTGCCAGCGGGGCGATGTTCTTGAATTTGCTTCGACCGACGCTAAGCAGGGGGCGACTTTTTATACGCTGTCACAAGACAAAAGCGAGAATCCCAAGTTCATTCGGGACAAGGGCGGGTGCCTATCGTGCCATGCTTCCAGCCGAACACAAAACGTCCCCGGATATCTGGTTCGCAGCGTTTTTCCCGACGCGGCGGGACGCCCCAAACTGGGCAGCGGTTCATTTACAACCGATCATACCAGTCCCTTCAAGGATCGCTGGGGCGGTTGGTATGTTTCGGGAACCCATGGCAAGATGCGGCATATGGGAAACACCATTTGCAAAGGCGATGACACGACCTTTGATCGCGACCTTGGTGCAAACGATTTGGACCTGAGCGATGACTTTCGCACTTCCGGCTATTTGACGCCGCACAGCGATATCGTCGCCTTGATGGTCTTGGAGCACCAAACGCAAATGCACAACGCGATCGCGGCGGCCAACTACGAAACGCGGCTGGCCCTGCATCAATCTTATGAAATGAATGCCTTGCTGGATCGGCCCGAGGGCTTTGTCAGCGACATTGCCTCGCGGCGGATCCAGTCGGCGGCCACCAACGTCGTCAAGCATTTGTTGTTTTGTGACGAATTTCAATTGACCGACACGGTCACCGGTTCAACGGACTTCGCCTCGCAATTCGAACAACGCGGCAAGGCGGATTCCAAAGGCAGGTCGCTGCGGCAATTTGATTTGCAAATGCGGCTGTTTCGACACCCCTGCAGTTATTTAATCCACTCCGATGCGTTTACGGCGTTGCCAAACGCGGTGCAGATTCCGATCCTGCGTCAATTAAAGGCGGTCTTATCCGGCCAAGACGATTCGAAGGATTACGCGCATCTAACGAATCAGGATCGTCAAGCAATCGACGAAATTCTCGCCGACACGTTCCCGGGCTACGAAGACTTGGATGCGTAGTCATTGCCCGTTTGACGGACGTGCCCGCGCGGAAAAGCTTGCTTGCATCGATCGTCAATCGGTCATTCCCGTCGATTTGTGGAGCGTCAGAATCATTGGAAGGTGCCTGGCACTTTCTAGCCCTCACGACGTGATTTCAAACCCTTTGCGTGCCGGACGCGAAAGCATTGAGTTGGCTTCAATGTCGTTGACGAAGGTTTCCGTGACCGGGTTCCAATGCAGCGTCCGCCCAAGTCGCATCGAGAGATTGGCCAAATGGCAAGTGGTGGCGCTGCGATGTTGGCTTTCGACATCCGAAATAGGTCGACGGCGGGCATCGATGCAGTCGAAAAAGTTCCCCATGTGATTGACAATCGCATCCAACTTACCCTGTCGCTCGGGTCGTCGAAGATTGTCGAAGTGGTAGGCCTTCATTTGTTCTCGCGGTAGGGGGTCGGTTTCCAAGGCTTCCACCGGCTTGCCCGCAAGGACACCGCGATTGACGAAGATGCGACCACGATCGCCTTCGAACAGGATCCCGCGTCGACCTTCGTCTCTGACCGACAACTCGATTCCGTTCTCATATTCGATGTCGGCTTGAAAGTCGGTCGGGACCGTGTAGCCACCATCAACGCCCGAAAACTTTGCGGTGCCACGAATTCGTACCGGCTGAGCCCTGATTGCCCACTGTGCGATGTCGATGTGGTGGGCTCCCCAGTCCGTCATTTTGCCGCCGGCATAGTCCAGCCACCAGCGAAAGTTATAGTGACACCGTTCGGGCACGTAGGGAACCGCGGGAGCTGGGCCGAGCCACCGATCCCAATTTAGGTGTCCCGGAACAGGCTGCCGAGGAAACGGTCCCCCGCGGGGATTCTTGTCCGTCGTGCAGGTTACACGCTGGAGTTTGCCGAGGCGTCCGGCGTGGACGAGTTCGACCGCTGTGCGAAACAGGTGATCACTTCGCTGCCAAGTTCCCACCTGCACGACCTGTGAGGAATCATTGACAACATCGCGAATCTGTTTGCCTTCGTCGATCGTCAGCGTGAGCGGCTTTTCGCAGTAAACATCTTTGCCGGCGCGCACGGCGTCGATCAACATCTTGGCGTGCCAGTGATCGGGACTGCCAATCAACACCACGTCCACGTTGGGGTTGGCCAGTAGTTTCTGATAGTCCTCGTCAATTTTTGGGGTGCTGCCAAAGCTGGCGCGGGCCTGCTCGCGCACGTGTCGATCGACGTCCGCCAGCGCGACAATATCGCCATACTGCTGTGCTTTTTCGGTGATCACGGACCCCTGGTACCGCATCCCGATGGCCCCGACGCCGACACGCTCCACCTTCGCTCGCGGTTTGTCGCGTGTTTTGTCGCTTGGGGGCCCCGTCTCCGCCCAAACGCCATCGGATCGAAAACCACCAAACGCCAATCCTCCAGCGGACAACGCAGCGGAACTCAGAAATCGTCGCCTTTTCATCGGGATCGTCGTTGCAAGGGGAACAGCGGTTGGCCAACGGGCGTGTCGAATGTTGTTCAATCGTCGATGCCGTGCCGAAGACGTCATTTTGTCATCGTGGTGATCGCCTCATGAATCAGACGCGCTGGCACCCATTTGCTGAGCTTACCACCGGTCTGGTCCGCCTGGACCGCGAAATGCATCCCAATGATGGGGCGTTTCCGCGGTTTCTTCGAGCCGCTATCCGCGGCGGGAACGCCGTCAAGTGGCATTGGTGTATCACGAAGCAACACGGGGGCGCCGCTGGCACCGGAGGCGACATCGGGCGTCCCGTAGAGCGTGGGCTGCGGGCCCCAATCCGAATCGGTAGATTGCTCGGTTGAAGTCAAATAACCGGGAACCACAATCGCCGCAAAGTTGGGCCCGATTCCCAGCCCCATCGGAAAGCCAACCGTCTCGATGGCCGTCCCGGGTACCGGTGGCGATCTTGCAAGGTCATCCATGCTCCAGGCGATGGGCATCATCTCCTTGATCACCGTCTGCTGCTGTGGCTCGTCCCGCTGCAAGCGTGCGATCGCCAAATCCGACGGCCCAAAGGTCCGCCAGGGGTCGCGATTGGGCTGGACCATTTTTCCCAACGACACCCAGCGCGCATCGCCGTCGGACGCCCGGCGAAATAGCAGTCGCGTGTCACGTTTGGTTTCGTCGGCGGCGTGCTTGGCGGTGACGACAAACATTTCGCCGCTGGCGTAAACGAGGAAACCGCTGGCCAGGCGGGTGTCCTTGTCCAACTTTGTTTGCAGAGCGATCGGACGATGCCATCGCCGAGGTGTGGCGACCGCGTGTGAAGACGTCTGGGGCTTGTCAATTGGATCCGAATCGTCGGCCTCCTCACCCGCGTTGGCCCTGCCACCTGCATCGGCCTTCTCACCCGCATCGGCTTTGTTGCCCGTGTTGGCTTTGCTGCCCGTGTTGGCTTTGCTGCCCTTGTCCTGGGCGGTTCCCGGCGGCGAAAGAAAGACAACGACGCCAACGAGTGCAACGATGGCGATGATCCGCTGGCAACTCAAGGCAGATGCGTCCTAAGCAAGGTTTCGGATTTCCTCGTTACAGTTCCAAAAACAGCCGCGCCGGGTCCTCGATGACTTCCTTGATCGTCTTCAAAAAACCAACCGCTTCGCGGCCATCGACGATGCGATGGTCGTAGGTCAAGGCGGTATACATCATCGGCCGGATGACGACTTCACCATCGACGGCGACGGGGCGTTGTTGGATCGAATGCAAACCCAGAATGCCGCTTTGGGGCGGATTGACGATGGGCGTGCTCAACAGCGATCCGTAAACGCCGCCGTTGCTGATCGTAAATGTGCCACCCATGAGGTCTTCGGGCTGCAGGCGGTTTTCGCCGGCAAGTTTGGCGAAGTCACCGATGGAGCGTTCCACATCGGCAAACGACATCCGTTCGACATTTCGCAGCACGGGAACCACTAGCCCCTTGCCGCCACCGATGGCGATGCCGATATCGTGATAGTGCCGGTAGACGACGCTGCCGTCACGGATTTCCGCGTTGATCGCGGGAAAACGACGCAGCGCCTCGACGGCCGCTTTGGCGAAGAACGACATGAAGCCAAGCTTGACGCCATGTTTTTCCGCAAAGGCGTCTTTGTACTTGGAGCGGATGGCCATCACCGGCTGCATGTCGATTTCATTGAACGTTGTTAACAGTGCGGCGGTTTGTTGTGCTTCGACCAGCCGGGCGGCGATCGTCCGCCGCAACATGCTCATCGATTTCACTTCTTCCATGCGATGCGGAAGACTTTCGGCGACCAAGGTTCCCGTGGCCGCCGGTCGCGGAGGCGGGGCGATCGGCGCGGGCCTGGAAGGGGCTTGGGCCGGCGGCTGTGCTTGCGGCGGTGTTTGCTTTTGGGGCCGGCTTTTGACGTAGCGAAGCACGTCTTCTTTGAGCAAACGTTTTCCCGGTCCGGTGGCGGGCACATCGGCGGCCGACAAACCATGTTCGTCCAACAGCCGCTGCGCGGCGGGCATCACGATCACACCCGCGCTTCCGGCGGCGGCACCGTTGCTGGTCGCCGCCGGTGCCGGACCGGATGTCGGCGAACTGGATGTCGGCGAACTGGATGGCACCGGACTGGGCGGTGCTGATTGCGAAGCGGGTGCTGATTGCGAAGTCGACGCTGATTGCGACGCTGGCGGTTCACCCGCTGGCGCGTCGCCGGGAGTGATTCCCGCGATCGTGTCGCCGACGTTGGCAAATTCCTCGGCTGCCGCTTGGATGCTTGATAGAACCCCCGTGGCGGGAGCGGGAATCTGCACCGATGCCTTTTCGGTTTCAATTTCGACCAGGTCGGTCCCCTCGGTCACAAAATCACCTTCGTTAAACAGCCAGCGGCCGATTTGAACCTCGGTGATGGATTCGCCGACGGTGGGAACTTCGACGGGGACGACTTCGCTCACGGTTTCGAGCCTGGCCAAAATGGGGTGGGATTGTGCTGTGGCGGCATAATAAAACGCGATCGGGCACCGGAATACCCGTGGTTTTGTCCGGCCGCCAAGAATGCGGGGAAAAGCCGCGCGGCGTAAAATGCTGTGCTGTGTAGGAAGCCGCGCGGCGTAAAACGAAACAGGCTTGAAGAAAGAATCAACCGGACCGTCAGCCAACCGCCGCCTGCGACCAGGCACCGTCGATGCGTCGCCAAGCGGCCGCGTGCGGTGGGTCACGCAGGATTTCGGGAAGCCGATCCTGGCGAACGTTGTCAAAGCTGGTCAGTTTGGCGAAACGCAGTAGCGACCCCGGCACGCCCACGGCGGTAAAGCCCGGATGGCCGGTTGCCGGATACGGACCGCCGTGGTTCATCGCCGCACTGACCGCGACGCCGGTGGGCATTTTGTCGTTAAGCAAACGACCCACCCGCGGCTCCAGCGCGAACATGAACTCCCTCGCTTCGAGGTCATCGTCGCCCGACTTGGAAGAATACACGCAGCCGGTCAAATTGCCCTCCAGCAGGCTCAAACACCGGCATGTTTGTTCGGCGTTTTTTGTGCGAACGACCAACGCCGCGTTGCCAAACGCTTCGCTTTGAAATCCTTCGGGGTCCCGCAAAAACGCTTCGCCGTCGACCGTGAGCAAGGTGTTAGCCATCGCGCAGCGATCGCTTTGTTCGCCGTCGCCCCCGACCAGGCACTTCGCGCCGGTGTCGACAAGCGTTTGAATTCCGCTTTTGAGTCCCTTGAGAACGCCCGGCGACAACAGTGTGCCGGCGGGAGCGTCGGCAAACTTGGTCTGTATGGCCGCAACAAACGAGTCGCCGGCCTGGCCGTCGGGCACAAAAACCAAGCCGGGGTTGGTGCAAAATTGGCCGGTTCCCATCAGCACGCTGGTCACGTATTCGCCCGCGATCTCGTCGCCCCGTTCACGCAGCGAAGCTTCGGTAAAGACCACGGGATTGACGCTGCTGAGTTCCAAATAGATCGGCTTTCCGGCGGCGTCGGCGGCCGCCTTGAGTTTCAATCCCGGCGCACGGCCTCCGGTGTAACCGGTCGCTCCGATCCGTGGGTCGGCGACCAGGCGTTCCCCATCGGCGTGCGAGGTGCGGTACAGCAGTTGAACGGTCGCCGGCGGCAAACCGGTCGCTTCGATGGACTGTGCGGCCAATTCGGCGAACCGCCGAGTCGTTTCGGGGTGCGATGAATTCGCTTTTCCAATGACCGGATTGCCCGCCGCGATCGCCGCGGCAAAATCCCCGCCACTGACGCTGCCAAATGCGAATGGAAAATTGTTGGGTCCAAAGACGGCGACGGGGCCCAGCGGTCGGTAAACGCTGCGGATGCCCGTGGTCGTGTCGATCGTCGGCAGCGACCAATCGCCCGAACGGGCCGCGGCGGCCGCGGCGCGAAGTTGGTTGCTGGTTCGTGGTAATTCCACGTCGGCCAAACGCGGTGATTTGGCCAGTCCCGTTTCCGCAAACGCGGCGTCGACCAACGCATCTTTGTTTGCGTCGATGCGATCGGCGTAGTCTTCGAGAAACTTGGCGATTTGCTCGGGCGGCAACTTTCGCATTTCTTCAAACGCCGCCGCCGCCGCATCGAGCGCCTCGTCAACGTCGCTCCACTGGGAAACCGGGAATCGCGGTTCCAGCGGCGTATTGTGATTCGGGTCGGTGGCCGCAAAATCACTCGCCGACGAAGCCGGCCGCCATTTGCCGGCGATCAAAACGGGCTGCGGCGAAGAAACAGCGATGGACATATTGGGGCGCCGATTGAATACGGGGGCGAATCGAAACGGGTCGCGTCGCGGCGGCGGTCGGACCCACGGGAGTATCGTGTCACTCGATTATTTTGTCGTGGCGCGGCCGGCTCGTGTAGACCGGCATCCCCAAGACGCTGCGGGGAACCTACGATAGGTTTCGCGACGCCGCGTTTTGGCGTTTCGAATTTCCCAATCCTGATCCCGATTTTTTCCGAGTGAGGCTTTTTGCCATGGGACTTACTGGTGTCATTACCTTCAAAGGCAACCCGATGACCCTGAATGGCGACGATTTGGCCGTCAAAGCCGACGCCCCCGATTTTACGGTGCTGTACGCCGACGGTGGCATCCAGCCGCTGACCAAGGCCGATCTGGCCGGCAAGCCGACGCTGATTAGTGTCGTGCCAAGCTTGGACACGCCGGTGTGCGCGACGCAAACCAAGCATTTTCATGAAGCCCTGGCGTCGATCGGCGACGCGATCAACGCGGTCACGATCAGCCGTGATTTGCCCTTCGCGCAAGCTCGTTTTTGTGGCGCCGAAAATGTCTCGATGCGAACCGGCAGCGATTACAAGGACCACGGATTCGGCAAAGCTTTCGGTGTCGAAATCGACGAGCTCGGTCTGCTGACCCGCGCCGTCTTTGTGCTCGATGCCGACGGCAAGGTCGCCTACAAAGAGGTCGTCGCCGAGGTCACCGATGAACCCGATTACGATGCCGCACTGGCGGCAATACGCATGCTGTTGTCCTAATCGGTTCGATGAACGTTCACGTCTGTGCCCTGTATCGCTTCGTCGCGCTGGCCGATCCCGCATCGCTGCAGCAACCGCTGCGAAGCGCGATGCAGCGTCATGGGGTCCGCGGGAGTTTGCTGGTCGCCCCCGAGGGCATCAACGGAACGATCGCGGGATCGCGCGAAGGCATCGAAGCGGTTCTGCAAATGCTGGCACGTTGGCCCGACCTGGCGAACATCCAGGGCAAATGGTCGCGATGCGAGGGCATGCCGTTTCGGAAAATTCGCGTTCGATTGAAAAAAGAAATCGTCACCATCGGCACAGCGGAGGGCGATCCGGCGGGCTTTGTCGGAACCTATGTCGACCCCCAGGACTGGAACGCCTTGATTTCGCGGGACGACGTCACGCTGATCGACACCCGCAATCGGTATGAAACCGAGATCGGCTCGTTCGCGGGCGCGATCGATCCGCAAACCGAATCGTTTCGCGATTTTCCCGACTACGTCGAAACGAATTTGGATCCGGAAACCCATCTCTCGGTTGCGATGTATTGCACCGGAGGCATCCGCTGCGAGAAAGCGACGGCGCTGCTCAAACGCCGTGGCTTCAAGAATGTGTATCACCTGAGCGGTGGCATCCTAAGATATCTGGCTGAAGTGAATCCCGACGAAAGCCTGTGGCGGGGCGATTGCTTTGTCTTTGACGAACGTGTCGCGGTGGATCACGACCTCCGACCTTCGTCGCACGTCATGTGCCACGCTTGTGGTTGGGCGGTGTCCGTCGACGACCAATCGCATCCGGATTATCGACCCGGTGTGCACTGCCCGCGCTGCGTCGATGAGATCACCGAAACGCAAAAGCGTAATTTTGAGATGCGTCAAAGCCAGCTGGATGCGGCGAAAGCCGAAGCGGCAAAGTCACCTTGATTTGGAACCCATTGGTGGCGATCGACGTTTTGATCCCATTCTGTTTTTTGGAAGGTCCCCGCCCATGCTTGCCGCCCGTGTCATCCCCTGCTTGGACGTTCACGAAGGGCGGGTTGTCAAAGGGACCAATTTTGTCAATCTGCGCGATGCCGGTGATCCCGTCGAAGTCGCGCGGCGATACGAGGCCGAGGGTGCCGACGAATTGGTGTTTTTGGACATCACGGCATCGCACGAGCAACGCGATATTCTGCTGGACGTTGTGCGGCGAACGGCCGAGCAAGTGTTCATGCCGCTGACGGTCGGTGGCGGCGTTCGAAATATGGACGATGTACGCGCCCTGCTTTCGGCCGGTGCGGATAAGGTTTCGATCAATTCGGCCGCTTGCAAGGATCCCAATTTTGTCGGCAAGGCGGCCGAGCGTTTTGGACGTCAATGCATCGTCGTCAATATTGACCCCAAACGGGTCGATCGCGAGGGTCAGGAATTTTGGGAGGTCCATATCAATGGCGGCCGCCTGGGCACGGGTTTGGAAGCCGTCGCCTGGGCAAAACAAGTCCAGGCCCTGGGCGCCGGCGAGATCGTGTTGACCAGCATGGATCGTGATGGCACACGCGACGGATTCGACCTGCCCATCACGGCCGCGGTCAGCCAGGCGGTGTCCATCCCCGTGGTCGCCAGCGGTGGTGCCGGGCACCCCGATCACCTGGCCGACGCGATTTTAAAAGGGAAAGCCGACGCGGCACTTGCGGCCAGTATTTTCCATTTCGGCCAGTTCTCGATTGCCGAAACCAAGCGAATCATGCGTGACCGAGGCGTTGCGGTCCGCTTGGCGGGCTGAATGGCATGCTCTTTGCCTCCCCATGTGTCTATCATGTGGCGGGAGAAACCATTTATGGCGAAATCAATCTGGCCGAACGACGATCGCACCGAACGACTGCTGGATGCGGCACGGGACGGCGATAAATCCGCCATCAACGAATTGATCCAACGCCACCGTGCCCCGATTCGACGCCTCGTGGAAATGCGTTTGGATCGCAAGGTGCAACAGCGGGTCGATGTCAGCGACGTCGTCCAGGACGTGATGATCGAAGCCAACGGCAGGCTCGAACGATATCTTGACGATCCCGCGATGGCCTTTCATTTGTGGCTGCGGCAGATTGCTTGGGACCGAATCATCGATACGTATCGCCGGCACCGTGTCAGCGCCAAACGCAACATGGATCGCGAGCAGCCGATGGCGGTACCCGCTGGCAACGAGCAATCCGCGGCCGAATTAGCGGTCCAGCTTTGCGACCCCTACATGACGCCCGCCGCAGCCGCGACACAGCGCGAAATCGCCCAACGGGTCGAAGAGGTGTTGCAGCAACTGGGGCCACAGGACCGCGAAATCATTTTGATGCGACATTACGAGCATTTGTCCAATTTGGAAGTTGCCGAAGTGCTGTCGCTCAATCCGCCGGCCGCGTCGATGCGGTATCTGCGGGCGATCCGGCGGCTTCGCGAATTGATGGAATCGCTCGAAAAAGAAGACGACAAGTCGTCCGCCAGTCGTGCCTGAGACCGACCCCCTCCTTTCCGAACAAAGCCGCCGCCCAAACAACGGGGTGGCGAAAAATCGGGGCGGCGTCTTCCCCATCGAAACGCCATCCGGTGACGCGCTCGCCGATCCGCCCCCGGGTAGTCTTTCCAGCAATCTTTCAGGCATTCTTTCGGACAGCCTTTCAGGCATCGATGCTCGGGATCTGCGACTGGCCGAGATCATTTCCAATGTGGGCGATGCGATCACCCGCGGCGAGATTGTTGACCTGGAGACGATCTGCCAAGCCAACCCCGATGTGGCCGAAGAATTGCGTCGCCTATGGGGCACGATTTTGGTGACCGACACCGCCGGCGCGGCCCAGGACGAAGGTTTGGCCGAAGAGTCCGGTGATCTGGGATCGCGTTGGCGTTCGATCAAGTTGCCCGCAACGATCGGCGACTATGAATTGCTGGAGGAACTCGGTCGTGGCGGCATGGGCGTCGTCTACCGCGCCAAACAAATCAGCTTGAGTCGCGAAGTCGCGATCAAGATGATTTTGCGCGGCCGTTTGGCAAGCGAAATGGATCTGCAACGGTTTCTTGCCGAAGCCTCGGCGACCGCCCAGCTTGAACATCCGGGAATCGTACCGGTTTACGAAGTCGGCGATTTCGAAGGTCGACCGTATTTCAGCATGCAGCTGATCGAAGGCCGCACGCTGGCCGAAAAAGCCAAAGGCAATCCGTTGCCGCAGCGGCGATCGGCCCGCATCGTTGCCACGGTTGCGCGGGCGATCGACTTCGCCCATCGGCACGGCGTGTTGCATCGCGATTTGAAACCTTCCAACATCTTGTTGACCAAGGCCGGGACTCCGCTGGTGACGGACTTTGGTTTGGCAAAACAGGATGCGTTTTCAGGCAGCAATGTCGACAGCGGGCCCGATGATTTGACCAAAAGCGGAATGCTGCTGGGCACGCCGGCGTACATGTCGCCCGAGCAGGCCGGCGGCAGACGCAAAGAGATCGGCCCGACCAGCGATGTGTATTCGCTTGGCTGCATCCTTTATTTCGCACTGACCGGCCGCGGGCCATTTGTCGCCGAATCGACGATGGACATGGTGATGCAGGTCATTGAACAGGAACCGACGCCGCCGCGAGTGCTGCGGCCCAGTATGAGCCGCGATTTGGAAAGCATCGTCATTCGTTGTTTGCAAAAACCAACGGACCTACGCTACCCAAGCGCCAGTGCGCTTGCCGACGATTTGGAAGCCTACTTGAACGATGAACGCGTTTCGGCGCGGAGTGGTCGTTTCAGCCAAGTCGTCGCGCGTGTGTTTCGCAAGACGCATCACGCCGAAGTGCTGCGCAATTGGGGCATTTTGTGGATGTGGCACTCGCTCGTGCTGGTCGTCGCCAGCACGCTGACATGGTGGATGGACTACAGCGGTATTGAATCACGATGGGCGTACGCGGGGGTGTGGACGGCCGGGTTGGGTGCGTGGGCGGGAGTGTTCTGGAAACTGCGGCAACGCATGGGGCCGGTAACCTTTATTGAACGCCAGATCGCGCACGTTTGGGGCGCCAGCATGATCGCGATCGGGGCGTTGTTCCCGGTCGAATTTTGGTTGGGGTTGCCGCCGTTGACACTGTCGCCACTATTGGGCGTGATTAGCGCCATGGTGTTCATCATCAAAGCGGGCATGTTGACCGGATCGTTCTATCTTCAGGCCGCGGCCCTGCTTCTTGCGTCGGTCGCGATGAGCCTGCTGCCGGAATTTTCGCACTTGATTTTCGGTGTGGTCAGCGCCTTGTGTTTCTTCGTCCCGGGCTACAAGTATTCACGTCGGCGGCACGTTCGCAGCTAGCTGTTCTTTAGCCGCTGGTTCGCATTCCCGACGCGATTCCGTTTACCGTTAAACGCAAAAGGTGGCGATGCTCTTCGTCGTCATCCAAACCATCCCGTTGTTTGCGTCGCATCAATTCGACTTGTAGTAGATTCAGCGGGTCGATGAAGCGATTTCGAACGCGAATCGATTCTCGCAGCCACGGCGTCCCGGACAGCAGATCGGTGTTCCCGGTAATGGACAATAACGCCTCACGCGAACGCACGTATTCATCTTGGATCTGCTTGGCAATCTGTCGGGTGCCGTGGTGATCGCCTTGGCCGTCATCCCCATCGGTCAACGCAAAGTATTCGTTCATGATGCCCGGGTCGGCTTTGGCCAAGGCAAGTTCCGCGTTATCCATCGTTGCGCGAAAGAACGGCCACCGGCGATACATATCACGCAAAACACTGTGGTCATTCTGTTCAAGTGCATCGCAGGCACTGCCCATGCCAAACCAAGCCGGCAATAAGCAGCGACATTGTGTCCAGGAAAAGACCCAGGGGATCGCACGTAGATCGTCCAGCCCGCCATCGGGTTTTCGCCGCGAGGGTCGCGAACCGATGGGCAGCTGTTCAATTTCCGAAATCGGAGTCGCCGCTCGGAAAAACGCGACGAACGAATCGGCTTCGACCAATTCGCGGTAGGCCCGGCGAGATTCCGTCGCGACCTTGGACATCGTCTCGGCCCAAGTGGCATCGGGCTGGGGCGAATCGCTTCCGGTCGCAAGCAAAGAAGACCAAACCATCTGCTCCAGGTGTCGATGCGCGATTTCCGGATCGTCATAGCGTTCGGCCAGCACTTCGCCCTGTTCGGTAATTCGGATGCTCCCGTCAAATGACCCTCGCGGCAGCGACAGGATGCTGCGTGCGGCCGGTCCACCGCCACGGCCCAGTGATCCGCCGCGGCCGTGAAAATAGGTCACCGAAATACCGTGCTTGTCCGCGATGTTCGACAGCGTTCGTTGACATTCATGCAGTGCCCAACATGCCGATAGATAGCCACCGTCCTTGGTGCTGTCGCTGTAGCCCAGCATGATCATTTGCCGATTTCCGGTCCGCACCAGTCGCTGCCGATAGCCGTCGGTTGACAGCAGGCTTTCCAAAATTGTCGGCCCATTTCGCAAGTCTTCGATCGTTTCCAGCAGCGGAACGATCGGCGGTTCCGCGGATTGCGGATGATCGTCCAGCCGTGTCGCTTCCCACAACCACAAGACCGACAGGATGTCGCTGGGGACGCTGGTCATGCTGACGATTTGGGCACCAATGGAATCCGCGCCACTGGCGGCGGCGTGCCGGTGCAACCCTGAAAACAATCGCAATACTTCGATCGTTTCATCGGAATACGATTGGCCCGCGAATAAATCGCCCGTGAGGAACTTCGGAACTTTGCCCGATAGCGCATCGCAGCGATCCGACTCGCTCAATGACTCCGGTGCATCGCAACGTCCGCTTGAACGAAGCAATTCGTTGACGACCTTACGGTACACACTGGAGTTTTGACGCACGTCCAGTTTTGCCAGGTGGAAACCAAACGTGCTGATTTGTTCCCGCCATACTCGCAGCGGTTCCAGCACTCGCGAAGAACCGGCGATCGGAATCACCGAACCAATCAAGCACTGCAAGTCGGTTTGCAGTTGATCGGGATGCGTGTACACGGCCTGACTTGGCGTTGCACCCGAATCCGCGACCAATGCCTGGTGCGTTTGTTGCAATCGCCAGCAAATGACGGCCAGGTAGCGACGACAAATCTCGCCCGGTGGCACGGCCGCGATCTGGTCTTCGAGTTCCGGAAACTCGTTGACGGCATCCTTCAAAGCTCGTTGCACTTCGACGCCAACGGTGGCCTGGCGACTGGACAAGGTGAAGGTGTCAAAGAGTTCGCGGCAGGTGTTCAAGTGATACTCGATCGCCTCGCGATGCAACCATTTGAGTGTCGTCGCGGTCACGTCGGCGGTCACACCGGGGTGCCCGTCGCGATCGCCGCCAATCCAGGAACCGAATTCAATGGGCGGTGATCGGAGCGTGACGTCGTCACCATATTGCTCCGCGGCCGCTTTGGAAATCTCGCGGGATATTTCAGGAACGGTGTGCCACAAAACGCTCTTGATGGAAAGTCCACGCTGGACCTCCTGCATCACCGATGGCCGCCACGGACGGATGAAATCGGTTTGCCAAAGAATCGCTAATTCGCGCAGGATATCGTCTTCGATGAAGCGACGGCGATGGGCAAAGGCTTCTTCGTGGAAGGCCGTCGTCAGCCGTCTTATCTCGCTCAACTTGCGGCGTACCGAGCGTCGCTTGGCTTCGGTCGGATGGGCGGTGAACACCAATTCGATGTTCAATGCGTTGAGTAGCTTTTCCGCGACCTCGGCCGAAACGCCCTGCGACTTGAGTTGTGCGAAGGCTTGGCCAATGGACTCGGCCGGTGCGGCGGGCAATGCGGCCTCGGCTCGTTGCCGCAGCACTTGGATTCTCCGCCGATCCTCGACCAGGTTCAACAGATCCAAAAAAATTGTGAAGGCGCGGGTCACCATGCGAACCTGTTCGTCGTCCAGCCCCGCAAATAGATGCTTCAGCTGGGCGTCGGCTTCGGTGTCGCCGGTTCGCCGCAGCCACGATAATCGCCGGACTTTTTCGACCAACGCGAACGCATCCCGACCCGCATAAGTGCGGATGGTTTCGCCCAAAAGGCTGCCCAGAAATCCAATTTCCGAACGCCAGGGTTCCGTGCCCGCACCGCGGAGCGAGGCAGTTTCGGCGGATTGCGAAGTGGTCATCGAAGTTTGAAATGCCGGAGGAATCGGTTGCAGCGTCAACCGCGATCTTAGCCGTTGACGACGGAGCGAGCGAAGCACCCTGACTTCCCGTAGACTCGATGGGCATGGAATCGCTGCCCACCCCACACAACAACTTTTTCCACTTCGCACTATCGCAGTTACCCAATGCGCGACGCTTAATAGAAACCCAGCTCTCCGCTTCTGCATTAGCGGAGCTGGACCTCAATACGCTCAAGCTTGAATCGGGTAGTTTCGTTGATCCGGACCTAAGGGAAAAGTTCTCGGATTTGTTGTTCTCGGTCGACTTGGCAAGTTCAGCGGAACAAACCAATTTGACCGGCAGCGACCAAGCAATGGTGTATGTCCTGTTCGAGCACAAAAGCAAATCTGAAAAGCGGACGGCGTTTCAATTGCTCGGCTATATCGTGCGGATTTGGGAAAAACGGCTTCGTGAGGGTCTCGAACTGTGTCCTTTGATCCCGCTGTTGGTCTACCACGGCCAAACGGGATGGACGGCCAAACGGAGTCTTGGCGAATTGGTACCGTTTCCGAAAGGACTTGCCGAATATCAGGTCGAGTGCCGGTTTAAACTGCTGGATTTGAGCGTGGTCGACGATGCGGAGATATCCGGCGATCCAATTTTGCGAACGACCCTCCAATTGCTAAAATACACCCGGAGCGTCGATTTGGGGCAGCGGCTGCGCGATATCCTGTGTTTGATTGTCGCCGCGCTCGACGTCGATGCATTGTTAGAGTGGATTCAAGCCATTGAGGCGTACATTGTGTCTGTGAATAAAAGCATCGATTCTGTGGAGTACAAAAAAGCGCTCGCGAGTGTCTTACCGACAGAATTCGAGGCGGGCTCGTTGGCCGATCGCCTGCTCCAGGAGGGCGAACAGCTTGGTTTGCAGAAGGGCGAACAGCTTGGTCTGCAGAAGGGCGAACAGCTTGGTTTGCAGAAGGGCGAACAGCGCGGTCTGCAAAAAGGCGAATGGGTCGGTCGGATTCACATGCTCGAAGACCTGCTCCAAGAAGCTCCAACGCCTTCAACGGAACTGATCGCATTGGATGTCGACGCCTTAGCGGCCCGATTGGCGACGCTGCAAAAGCGTTTTCGAGAACGCTCGACTGACCGTCCCTGATCCATGCCCGTCCCCGATCCATGCCGGTCGCTTAGGCCGAAATTGCATCACTTCATCGCTCCAGCTTCACCCAATCACCATCCGGAGCGTACTGGAAAAACGAGTCATTTTCGATCGCGATCACGTGCATCCATTGTCCATTCAGCAAGTCCTGTAGCAACGGATGCTTGGTGATGACCCGCTGGATCGAATCTCGGGGGGCCGCGATGATCGATTGCAATCGCATCGGCGCGTATTGAAATTCTCCACCCGCCTGCAATGACTGTAGCGGCAAGCCGGTTTGCAGATCGCCACCATTGCCTGACAAGATGCCGAAGTTTCCGACGACGTTGTGCACCGTCTTGGAACCTGACCCAAAATGACCATTGTCGACCGTCGACGCGTAATACTGCATGTTGATCCAGTGAGCGACCACCATTGGCGCGGTCATAATGGTTTCCAACACGCTGCTATCAAAGTCGTTCTTGTGTTCATAGCTGTGCAAGAAGCTTCGCCCATCCAAACTTGAATGACGCGTCATTTCGCGAGGGGCTACGATAAAGGCGGCGTTGCCAGCCAGCCCCCACTCGGGTTGAACCTCCGACCAATCTCGCGCGCGTCGTAGCAAATCGTTCGCATCGGCAGTTCCCACAAGGGGTGCGCGTTCGGCCCGCGTACGGACGGTTGCCAAACGGGCTCGGTCCAAAAGCATGGCGACGTCGTCATGATGCGATGCCGGGATGTGATCGCGGTCGAACAAGGACACTTCATCGGTCGTTGTGTTGTGCAGCCCGCCCACGAATACGCAGTCTGTGGGAATGGTGATCCCACGATTCTTCAGAACGTTGCGAACCATCGGTCGATTCAACAGCATCGCCGCAAAGCGAGCATTGGGTTCACCCGTGTGTCCGCCACAGGCACCGCAATCCAAACCCGCCGCAAGCGGATTGTTGTCGGTTTGACTGGCATGACCGCAAAGCACGACCAGACGTGCAAACGTTTCGATCATGCCCAAATTTCTCAGCATCCCTTCTGCGACATCGGCCTGTTCTTGCACCGGCCAATGGTCGGTATGAAGCGTCTCCTCGCTGGGGCCCAGGCGGCTTTGGAAACTCGCATCCACGCCATCAAGGCGAGCCGCCCCAACCGATGTTTGCCCGGTCCAACGCAACGAACGACCGAGCAATTTCCAGGCGAACAAGGGCCCCGTCGATTCGACAAAGGGAAAACACCCCACAACCGAAGTCTGAAACCATTTCCAGGATTTTCGCCACAGACGAATGGAGACGCGTTTGGCGATGATCGAATCCTCGGGATCCGCCCCATCGTCAAGGCTTTCCCGTGACAAGGCGTGCGTCGATCCGTTCAAAGGCGGCTGTCCCGAGCACCGCAGGCCCTCTCGTACGTCGATCGAAGGTTGCAACAAGACCGGCAGACTGGCCGTCCCACCGGATTGACCCACGGGGATATAGCGAATGGGCATCCCAAAGAATCCCGCGAAACCGAACGTTTCCAGTTCCGGCCAATCGGTTTCCAGGTGACGGCGAATCCGCTCGGAACGAACGTCAATGCAAAACACCATCTGCACAGCCGGTCGCGCCTTGTCGCAATTCTCCGGTGCAAGTGTCGGTAATTCTTTGGAAACGTCCAATGAAGCAATTATCTCATTTCGCAGCGAAATTTCGCTGGCCCGCAACAGTACAAGACGAATCAGAGTCTCACGGTCAACCGCCGCATCAGAATGTGCCGCATCGACGAACGATATGTCACTCCAGTGCATATTCAATCCAAAACGTTCGCCAAGTGCGACGTCGTAGGCCAATCGCATCGCTAGCAGGCCGGCCAGGTCGTCCTGCCGGGCTGGATCGCCGCTCCACGCGGATTGATACTTCGCCCACGCACTCCAACCAAGCACCGAATAGGCTTGGCACAGCAGGACCATCGCCGCCAGATGCTCGGGGACAGCCAAGCGATTGAGTAGATGCGTGATGGCGGCATCAGCTGTCGACGGCAAGTCGGCTACAAACTTGTGGAAGTTCGTCAGCCCCAAAATGTGTGCGTTACGATCCCTTGCTGCTGTCCGCTGCCAAAATTCGTACAACGGCAAATCCTTCCAGGGACTCGCCCAGGCCGCTTGCCCGCCATCGTAGTGAGCGGCGCAATGCTTGCCGATTTCGTCCACGACAAAATCGGCCCAATCGATCGCATGGGATTCAGATAAGGTTTCCGCGAACGTTCGGATCAGACGCCGTGAATTCGTTGAACCCTGCGAATTTTTAGAACACTGTGAATTCGTAGGACACTGTGAATTCGTAGAACACTCGAAGGCCGCGGATGACGCCGCATCCGTTGCATCAATGACATCAAAATTGCGCCGCGCGTGGTCCGCGACATGGGCACCCTCCATCGTCGCGATCACGTCATCGACGCCCAACGAATCATCGGGAAGAATTTTCGTGTACCGGAACTCCGAAATCGCCGACAAAATTTCGGCATCCCCAAAGTCGTGCCGGATAGATCGTTTGGCGTAGTACTCCAGCGGCATCAGGGTTTCGCAATCGGAAAACACTTTCAGAAAAGAACGTGCATCCAAAAATTTGCGATTCGACACGCCCGCAAATGGATTGACAGCGATGTAATCCTTCAGCGGCCACACCGGTGCGATTTTCTCGGCGACATCGGCAAGCAAGTTTTTGATTCCACGCCGGTGCCCAGGCCCTTCCACAGTATCAGGCCCCTCCACAGTATTTGACCCCTCCGCAGTATTTGACCCCTCCGCAGTCATCGTGTCGCGACGATTATCGTTCATTGCGGATATCGTTCCTTGCGGCAGCCAACGAAGGCTTCGAGGACGCTCGGTCCCGGTGCAGCGGCGTGGCAAGCCGTCGAATCAGGCTTTCAACATAGAAACCATTGCCCGCGTGAATTCGAAACTCGTGAAGCCAGGGTGTGGGAAGAGCTTGTGAAAACGTCACCTGCAGTACACCGCCGACGATGATCGCAAACAGAATCAACGCGGACAAAACGAATGACACCGTCGTGGTCCGCAGTGTCCCCACCCCATCGACAACCGCCGCATCCACAACCGCAAACGACGCAGCGTAGACCAGGCAAAGTGCGACCGAAAGCGTCATGGTTTGCATCCAGGTCACAGGTCCGAAACGTGTGGCGGTGTGCAAATTCCAAAAGCCCAGACCCAGCACGACGACGCTGCCCAGCAACCCACCGCCAGGCTTGGAGGCAATGTCGATCCCCAACAGGACAAACGCTCCGGCCATCGCAGCAACCAGCACGATTGCAGTGACCAAGACCCGCGCGGGCGCGGCGAGTCGACCGACACGGCTTTCGGTTGCCCGGCCACAATCCGGTACGACCATTCGTGCGGCATCGGACACCGCATCGCCACTGCCCAAAAAGGCGTGCGCTTTGTATGCCGAATGCGCAAGAATGTGCAGCATTGCCGCGGAAAACGCCCCCATGCCGCATTGCAGCATCATGAAACCCATTTGCGCGATCGTTGAATACGCCAAACGTTTCTTGACGCTTGTTTGCGTGGTCATCACGACCGCCGCGTACAACAGGGTCATCGCCCCAAAGATCGCCAGGACGGCCAGGGACTCGGGTGCATCGGCCAGTAGCGGGCTGGCGCGAATCACCAGGTAGCCGCCCGCGTTGACAATCCCGGCGTGCATCAATGCCGATACCGGCGTTGGCGTCTCCATCGTTAGCGGCAACCAGGTGTGCAGTGGAAACTGTGCCGACTTGGTGACGGCGCCCACAATCAAGAGCCCCGCCGAAACGTTGGCCGCAAGCGGTACCGTGTCGGCATTCCAAGCTGCCACCAAGGTAAACATCTCGCGAAAATCGAGCGTGCCAAATTGTTGCAACAACACCACCGACGCCGTCACCAGTGCGACGTCCCCGAATCGGCTGATGATGAAGATCGTCCAGGCGGCGCGTCGCGCGGCCGGGCGTTCAGGATAGTGCAACAGCAGATGATGCAGCCCGATGCTGGTCATCACCCAACAGGCAACAAAGAGTGCCAAGTTTCCGGCAATCACCATCCATGAAACGGCGGCAATCGTAATCGCAGTCCAGCGGAAGTAGCGAGCCTGGCCGCTCTCGCCGTGCAAGTAGCGAACCGAAAAACGACAGATGACCCAGCCAATCGAACTGACCAGGGCCAGCATGAGCGCGGACACACCGTCGTAAAGCAGCAACGATTGTTCGGCCACCACGACTTCGACAAAAACGTCGCCTTTTGGCAAGCTTGTGCCACCGAGCAAACGGCCAAAATGAACCCAAGCCCAGACCGTCAAGCTGACCAAGGCGGCGACCGCTTGGCAGGCCGTCAAACGCGTTACCCAGCCAATCCGTCGCGTTAAAGCTGTGCCGGTTCGTTCGGACTGCGGCCGCCCCGGGAAAGCCGCCACGCCCGTCGCAAACAACAGCAATGCCAAGATCGCTGGACACGCTACCAACGTGGACGCCCATCCCGATTCCAGTCCCATCACAAGCAGTCCCCAAATGGGCGAAAAATAGAACGCGAAACGTAATGCACGAAAGCGGTTTCGTGCAATAGGTTCATCGGTTAGCCTGCTAAGATTCCCACTGCATGGAGCCCGCGTGGCGATCGAACGCCCTTTGAAACGTGATTGAATGCCATGGCCAAAATTAAGAAACCGAATGATTCCGGCGAATCGGCCAGCGAATCATCCCGCGTCTGGACGTTCTTGACCAATCATGCGCACGTCTTGATTGTGCTCAGTGCCGAACCCCGATTGACGCTACGCGAGGTGTCCGCACGCGTTGGCATTACCGAACGAGCGGTCCAGCGAATCGTGCATGAACTGGAGGCCGATGGATTCTTGAGCCGCGAAAAAGTTGGCCGCACCAACCATTACCAGGTCAACAAAACCGAGCCGCTACGACATCCCATCGAAGCCCACCGCACGATTGGTGACCTGCTGGATTTGATCACCGATTCGCCGGTCCCGTAGTCCGAACGCCCCCACGTAGCCGGCCTTCGCCAGAAGCCGGTAGTCCGGGCACACGCACGTAGCCGGTCTTCACCAGAAGCCGGATGTCGGGGCACACGCACGTAGCCGGTCTTCGCCAGAAGCCGGAAGTCCGAACGCAAGCACGTAGCTGGTCTTCGCCAGAAGCCGGATGTCCGAACGCAAGCACGTAGCTGGTCTTCGCCAGAAGCCGGATGTCCGGGATGCGTCCGTGTTCTGGCGAACAGCGGCTACGTTCTGGCGAACAGCGGCTACCTCAATTCAACGCACCACCGCCAAGATGGCTTCGAAAACCTCATCCGCCGAACCCGTCGCGTCAACTTCGCGGATCAGCCCGCGATCCTGGTAGTATCCGACCACCGGCGCCGTTTGATCGCGATAAACATTCAACCGCCGCGAGACCGTTTCGCGGTCATCATCAGCGCGATCCTCGCTTGCCGCACGCTTGAGAATCCGGTCGAGCAACAAGTCCACCGGTGCCTTCAAAACAATCACCGCGTCGATCTCCTGCGCCACTGATTCAAGATACTCGCTCAGAAGTTCGGCCTGGCGGACCGTTCGCGGATAGCCGTCGAGCAGATAACCCGAACTCGCATCGGGATCGGCCAACCGTGCAATCAGTAGCTTGGTGACCAATTCATCCGGTGCCAGCGAACCGCGATCGATGACTTCGTGAACCTGCGACCCCAACACCGAATCGTGCCGCAGCCCACGAAGCATGACGCCCGTTGAGACATGCGGAATCTTCAAGTGCTCGGACAGCCGCCGACATTGGGTCCCCTTTCCGACACCGGGCGGACCAACGAAGACAAGCCGCATCAGGCCGCACTAAACGACCGGCGTGACACCGCCGCCCGCACCTTCCAGCAGACCACGATGATTTCGCATCACGAGGTGCGCGTCAATTTTCTGGACGAGGTCAAATGCGACGCTGACGGCAATTAGCAATCCGGTCCCGCCGTAAAAACCCGCGATGGAATAAGGCACGCCCAGCGAACCGTACACAATCGTTGGCACAATCGCCACGATCGAAAGGAATGCGGCGCCGACGTAGGTGATTCGCACCATCACCTTCTCAAGATAATCCGTGGTTCGCTTACCAGGTCGGTGACCGGGAATGAATGTTCCGCTATCCCGAAGATTGTCGCTCATCTCCTTCGGATTGAAGGTGATCGCCGTCCAGAAATAGCAGAAGAAGAAAATGAGGACGACATAAAGGAAGTTAAACGTAAACGACGCTTGGTCATTCAGTGGGCCTTGAACAAATTCAACCGCCTTGAAGCTGAAGGAACTGGTCGAAAACAGCTTCAGCATCCCCTGCAGAGCCATCCCGGGAATAATCAGCAGACTGCTGGCAAAAATAATCGGCATCACGCCAGCCTGATTGATTCTTAATGGCAAGTGCTGCCGTGTTCCGCCGTACTGCTTCCGGCCCCGGGTAAATTTCTGGGACTGGGTCGGAATCTTTCGTTGCCCCAGCGTGATGAAAACGACGCCAAAGACCACACCGACAAACAATATCGCAAGCAAGACAAGGATTTCGATCCCGATTTGTCCCTTGGTCAGACCCGTTAATTCGGGCTTCATGTTTCCAACCAGCTCGTACAGTGCTTTGGGCATCATCGCCAGGATACCGGCCGTGATCAGCAGGCTGATGCCATTGCCGATCCCATGCTCGTCAATCTGTTCGCCCAGCCACATCAGGAACACCGTGCCGCATGTCATCACCAGGATCGCGACGATCTGCCAGCCCCAATACAGCGATCCATCAATCGATCGAAATTCGGGATTGATGTTGCCGTTGCCGTCGGGTCCACCGGCCATCAACATAAATCGCATGTACATGTAGCTTTGCACAATGCAGATCGCGACGGTCAGATACCGGGTGTACTCGTTCAGCTTCTTGCGCCCGGCCTCCCCTTCCTTCTTCAGCTCTTCGAGCGGTTTGTACACGCTGCCGAGCAGTTGGAAGATGATCGATGCCGAAATGTACGGCATAATCCCCAGTCCGAAGATGGTCGCTTGCCGAAGATCACTGGCCGCGAACATCGAAATCTTTTCGAAAAATTTCGATGCGGTGCCACCGCCTTCCAGGTTGGTCGCGACCATCGGCAGCGGGATGTGAAAGCCGATGCGATAAATCGCCAGCAACCCGAAGGTCAACATGATCTTCTTGCGAAGCTCGGGAATCGAGAAGATCGTTCGCAACTTTTCAAACATGATGACTCAAAATCCGTTTTGGGATAAAACCCATTAAGGCGAGGTACCGCGAAGCGTCTTACTCCGCTTTCTTGAGAGCTTCGACGCGTTCGGCGGGGGTGCGTTTGGCGACCAGTTTGTTGATGGTCCCGCCCGCCGCAGTGATCTTCTCCTCGGCCGACTTGCTGAATCGATGCGCCGAGATGGTCAGTTTCTTGGTCAGTTCACCATCGCCCAGGATCTTGACCTCGTCAAACGTTCCTTTGGCGACATCCTTGGCGGCCATGGCTTCCAGCGTGACTTCGTCGCCGTCGTTGAAGGCGTCGTTCAATTTACCGACGTTGACGGCGAAGACGGTGACTGCCCAGCGGTTGTTGAAACCACGTTTTGGAACGCGGCGGAACATCGGCATCGCACCGCCTTGGAAGTTCGGCTTACGGCTGTAACCGCTGCGACTTTTGTGCCCCTTGTGGCCACGGCCGGCCGTCTTGCCGTGACCGCTACCGGGGCCGCGGCCGATGCGTTTCCGCTTGCGGTTCTTTTGAATACCGCGATGGACTTCGTTCAAGTTCATAGTTACGAGACCTGGAGCTCTTCGGCGGACAAACCACGCAAGGCGGCGATCTGTTCGACGGTACGTAATTTCGAAAGGGCATCGACCGTCGCCTTGACCAAGGTGACCGGATTGTTGGTGCCGTAAGACTTCGTCAAAATATCGTGGATTCCCGTGGCTTCGCAAACCGCGCGCACGGCTTGGCCAGCGATGATACCTGTACCCGCACCTGCCGGAATCAGCACGACTCGGGCGGCACCGTAGTGGCCCCAAACCTGGTGCGGGATGCTGCCATCGACCAGCGGCACTTCGATCATGGCCTTGCTGGCGGCCTTTTGTGCCTTTTGGACGCTTGGCGGCACTTCGTTGGCTTTGCCATAGCCCCAACCGATTTTCCCACTGGCGTCCCCGACGACCACCATGGCGGCAAAGCTGACGCGACGGCCGCCCTTGACCACGGCGGCACAACGTTTGATTTTGACGACGCGGTCGATCAAGCCGTCCGCCAAACCGGGTTCGGCGTCCTTGCGACGCGGCTTGCGACCGCCGCCACCACTGCCACGATTTTGGGATCCGCTACTAATGGGTCTGTCGGGGGTAAAAAGGGTCTTTGGAGGATTGGTATTCCTTGCTGGGTCATCGCCTTGGATGCCGCGAAGGAATGCAATGGAGTTGTACGGACAGGTCTAAAACTGCAGGCCGCCCTCGCGAGCGGCATCCGCGAAGGCTTTCACTCGGCCGTGATACTTGTTGCTGCCGCGGTCCATTTTGACGGTCTTGACGCCGGCAGCCAATGCCTTTTCAGCGATTGCCTTTCCGATGACGGCGGCCGCCGCGCTGTTTCCGGCATTGCCGGAGACGTTGCCGCGAAGGGCCGCGTCTTTTGTGCTGGCGCTGGCAATGGTCTTGCCGGCATCGTCGTCAATCAATTGGCAACTAAAATGTTTGAGCGTTCGGCTGACCGACAAACGCGGATGTTCCGCGGAACCGCGTAGCTTTTTTCGTACGTGGAAGCGTCGACGCAGGCGTCGCTTGGCGAGGGCTTTATTCTTGTCCATGGCTGTGAAAATGCGTCGCTACTTCGTGGCGGACTTACCGGGCTTAATCTTGACATACTCGCCCTGATAGCGGACACCCTTTCCTTTGTAGGGCTCGGGCTTCCGCAGGGCACGGACTTCGGCGGCAAACTGTCCGACCCGCTGCTTGTCGCAGCCCTGCACGACGATGTGCGTCTGGTCGGGACAGGTCACCTGCAAGTCCTTGGGAATTTTTTTGTGCAGTTCGTTGGCATAGCCGACTCGTAGTTGCAGCGTGTCGCCACTGATCGCGGCCAGGTATCCGACGCCGACGACTTCCAGCTTCTTCTCGTAGCCTTTGGTGACACCCTCGATCATGTTGGCGATCAAGGCTCGCGTCAGCCCGTGGAATTCCCGCGCCGGACGGTCATCATTTTCACGTTTGACGACCACCTCTTTGCCGTCCTCGCTGATTTCCAGCGACACTTCGGGGCGGTGGGTAAAGGTCAGCTTGCCCTTGGGTCCTTCGACCTCGATGACCCGATCCTTGACGCTGACTTTCGCGCCAGCGGTCACGGGGACGGGCTTTCTTCCAATACGGCTCATAAATGATGATTCAAATCGGCTTGTAGTAAACGGTTGACTTGGGTGCGGGCAATCGCGGCTAAGCGACCTCGCACAACACCTCGCCGCCAATATTTTCGCGCCGCGCCTCGCGGTCGCTGATCACGCCCTTGCTGGTACTGATGATGCTGATGCCCAGACCACCCAGCACCGGCCGAAGTTCCTTACTGCGGGTGTACAAGCGGCGGCCCGGTTTCGAAATTCTTTTAATCGTTTGAATGACACGCTCGCCGTTGGGACCGTACTTCAGTTCCAGACGAAGCGTGGCACGCGGATCTTCTTCCTCGGTGACCTCTTTCCAGTCCCAGATAAAGCCTTCACGCTTCAACACATCAGCGATGCCTTGTTTGAAGCGACTTGCGGGGATATCGACGAATGGTTTTTCAACACGAACCGCGTTGCGGATTCGGGTCAACATGTCGGCGATGGGGTCGGTCATCATGGTGGTGGGTTTCCCTTCGATCGGGCGATTTGTGCGATTGGGGGGCCGTTTAAGCGATGTGGGGCCGCCGGACGGCAACGGCCAACTTAGGCAGCGTCGGTCTTGGCGCCCGGGGCGGCCTTGAACGGCATCCCGAAACGCTCGAGCAGGTCAAGCGCCTCGTCATTTGTCTTCGCCGTCGTGACGACGGTGATATTCATGCCCTGGGGGCGGGTGAACTTGTCCGGATTCAATTCCGGAAAAACCAACTGCTCGGTCAAGCCAAGCGTGTAGTTGCCGCGGCCATCAAACGCCTTGCGGCTGATCCCGCGAAAGTCACGCACACGCGGCAACACGATTGTGACCAGGCGATCCAGGAATTCATACATCCGGCGGCGACGCATGGTGACCATGCAGCCAATTGGCATCCCTTCCCGCAACCGGAAATTACTGATGGACTTGCGAGCCAGCGTAATCACGGGCTTTTGGCCACTAATCTGCGTCATCGCGTCAACGGCGGAATCGAGCAGCTTCTTATCACCGATCGCTTTGCCAACGCCCATGTTCAGGACAATCTTTTCCAATTGCGGAATTTGATGCACATTCGCATACCCGTGGGCCTCTTGAAGCCCCGGTCGGATGACATCCTCATATTCGACTTGGAAACGAGCTTTATTAGACATATTACTTCTTTGCGTAGGTGGCCCGCGGGGGTGCGATTTGACCGAGCGATTTACCGCTGCGTTTCGCGTATCGCTCTTTGCTACCGTCATCCAAGTAGCGGACCCCGATGCGGGTCGGTTCGCCGCTGCTGGGGTCGACCATCATCACGTTGCTGACGGCGATCGGCATGCTCTTGTTCAAACGCCCGCCCTGCGGATTCTTCTGGCTTCGCTTGACGTGCTTCCACACACGAGCGGCACCTTCGACAATCACTTTGTTCTTTTCGCGATCGATCTTGATGATCTTGCCCCGGTGCCCCTTGTCGGCACCGGAGATCACGATCACTTCATCGTTGATTCGGAATTTCATGGTTCTTCGACAGTGGGTTAAACGACTTCGCTGGCCAGCGACACGATTTTCATAAAGTTTCGCTCACGCAGTTCACGGGCCACGGCACCAAAGATCCGTGTGCCGCGAGGACCCTTGTCTTTGTCAATCAGCACAACGGCATTGCTGTCGAACTTGATGTAGCTGCCATCGCTGCGACGGGTCGGTTGCTTGGTGCGAACGATGACCGCCTGGACGATGGACTTTTTCTTGATGTCGCTGCCGGGGATGACGCTCTTGACGCTGCATACGATCACGTCACCGATGCCGGCGAAGCGTTTGCGGCTTCCACCGAGCACCTTGATGCACATCACCTGGCGGGCGCCGGTGTTGTCGGCAACGTCTAAACGGGTTTCTTGCTGGATCATGTTTCGATCGGGCTAACTTGGGGACTGGCGTGCTCTCAGGAGCCCTGGAGTTTTCGGTTGATGCGAGGCTTCGATTATTGGGGCTGCCTACGACTCGGTCTCGGCGGTCGCTTCGGCCTCCGCCTCGGCGGCCTTGCGAGCGGCCCGCAGGGCGGCCAGGTCAACCTCGGTGCTTTTTTCAATAACACGCACTAGACGCCAACGTTTCAACTTGCTCAGCGGTTCGGATTCGATGATTTCCACCACATCGCCGGCGCCCGATTCGTTGTTTTCGTCATGGGCATAGCACACCGTCCGCCGCCGCACATACTTTTTGTACTTCGGGTGTTTGACCACTCGATTGATCTCGACGCGGCGCGTCTTGCTCATCTTGTCGCTGGTAACGACACCGCTGACGACACGTTTGGGCATGGTGAAAAAGGTTGGCTGAACGGGTGGAGGGGTGAGCCGACTAAGCGGTGGCCGCCGGGGCCTGCTGCTTGCGCTGGGTTTGTAGGGTTTTGATGCGTGCGATCAGTCGCTTGTTTTTGCGAATCTCGCTGGGCGTATTCAAACGCTCGCTCTGACTTTGAAAACGCAACGTGAACAACTCTTTCTTGGCCTCGACGGCCGTCGCTTCGAGTTGCTCGTCGCTCATTTCCTTCAATTCTTGTAGTGTGCTGCTCATGCTTCGATCCTCACGCGCTGCGTCGCTGGATGAAGCGAACTTTCACGGGCAGCTTGCTAGCCAAACGGGCAAAGCAAACCTTTGCCTGCTGTTCGGTCACCCCGCCCAATTCGTAGAGCACGGTGCCGGGTTTGACCACGGCCGCCCAAAAGTCCGGCTCACCCTTACCCTTCCCCATCCGAGTTTCGAGCGGTGTGCTCGTAACGCTCTTATCGGGAAAGATGCGAATGTAAAGTTTGCCTTCGCCTCGAACGTATTGTTGGGCAGCGATTCGTCCGGCTTCAATCGTCGCGGCTTTGATCCAACCGGGCTCCAATGATTGAAGGCCGAAGTCACCAAAGACGACGGTGTTGCCACGAGTCGCGCTACCTTTTATACGCCCTCTTTGGCTTTTTCGATGCTTGACCCGCTTGGGCATCAGCGCCATTATCGTTGTCTCCGTAAGTACCTTGATTGATCCAAACTTGAATGCCGATGTGCCCCTGTGGCGTCATCGCTTCGGTGAACCCGTAATCGATTTTGGCTTGCAACGTGGACAGCGGGATGGACCCGGCGATCTGCTTCTCACGCCGTGCCATCTCGGCCCCGCCCAGGCGGCCAGCCATTTGAATTTTGATGCCCTTGGCACCCGCATCCATGGTCGTTTCCAATGCCCGTTTCATGGTCCGCCGGAAACTGGAACGCTTGGCCAATTGACCGGCGATGTCCAGCGCCACCAATTGAGCCTGCAATTCCGGCCGACCCACCTCTTCAACTTTCAAGTTGATTCGGCGACCGATCAGGTTCTGCAATTCGGCCTGCAGGATTTCGATGTCCTGGCCTTTCTTACCAATGATCAAGCCGGGCCGCGCGACATACAACATGACGCGAACTTCATCCCGCGTCCGTTCGATTTCGATGCGGTCGATCCCCGCATTCTTGTATTGTGTTCGCTTCGGATGATTCGTAACGAAATTGCGAAGCTTTCGGTCCTCCACCAAAAGGTCGGCAAAGTCTCTCTTCGATGCGTACCACCGACTTGCCCAGCCCCGAGTAATCCCGGTTCGAAAGGCGATCGGATTGACTTTC
>JBCCRW010000013.1:0-28404 GCA_039201055.1 Planctomycetota bacterium
GCCTGCCCCGCTTTGAACCACCAAAGGGTGTTTAGTGCTGCGCTAATCCTGACCGATTTTGTATCGATCGCCGGCTATGGAGTCGAAAGAAGGTGCGGCACTCCAGATTGTCCCGTCAAGCAGCAACAGCAGCCCCGGGTTCCCCCGTGTCGACGTGCACTGTCCCCGATTCCCTGCCCGGGTTCCCCGTGTCGACGTGCACTGTCCCCGATTCCCCTCTGTCCCCAATTCCCCTTGAAACGGGGAAAACGGTCGAGTCACAAATCGGTTTGCATCATCCGCGTACGCTGCCAGCAAAGGCCGGGCAAGCATCGGCCGTGCATCAATCGACCGCACAACATATCCGAGCAGGGGCGAACGCGCGTCATCATGGATTAGCGTAGATCAGTGTCGATTAGTGTTCGTTGATGTTGGGAACACTAATCCGCGCTAATTGCACACTAATCGTGGAACGGCGACATCGGTATGGCCTTCGGCCGCATGGGGGACACGTCGAGTTGTGTGTCAACAGGGCAAGCAATGGATGCGGAGTATCGAATCGACAGCGAAGTAAATGGGGTCGAAGGCCGCTGATCGAGGATGCCCGCGTCCAACAGAGACCGCGCCTTTCGTTGCGATGCCTCGTCGTCACCATCGTGAAAATCGGAATGCGGTTTGGACGTTGTCCATGCCCGAATCTACAACGAAGTCGGCGTAGTGGTGGCTCGGAGGCCACCAACCATAGTCGGCCGAATGCCGACTGGGAAACACAGCCCTATGAAGTTGAAAGTCGCCGATAATCGAGTCGCGGGAGTTGATTTTCCATTCCAAAGCCGCCCGGCTCCGCGATTTCGGTTCATCGTATTGTGATGTAGCGCTCTGGCACTACTTCTTTGCTCTTAAGGCTTCGATTATTTCTTTGCGTTTCTCAGGTTGTTCGGTTGAAAAGTAAGAGCCTGTTGTCTGACGATCATAAGCGCTACCCGATCGTATCGCGTCAATAATTTGAATCGCAGCGTCTTGATATCGCAAAACCGTGCGGGTGGGCCGAAAGTCGCGCCAGTATCCAACACCCCTGATCGGGCGACGGTCGTCAAGGATCTCGATCAAATAAGGAATTGCCGGTTCGCCAATCTCCCGAAGCGAAATGGCTGCGTTGTAAGGACGTTTTTTGGGTTCCCCCAAGTTTTCTGCGGGCAAGGTGAAGCCACCAAACACGTGACAGTATCCCGGCTGAGTGAATTGGTAGGCAACCACATCCCTCAGCTGATAAATACGGAGCTTGATTTTGGATTCCAGGTCTAATTTGTCAACGTCTTTCGGTTTCTTGAATTTCGATTCCTCGGCGACCATTTTGTCGAGCAAATCCGCAAGTTCTCGCGAATCATCTGCGTAATACGTGTTGTCATATTGCGTTGCGACAAAACGGAAGTGTCGGGCGGCCTCTTTGCGGTTTCCGTTTTCCTGAAGTTCGGTAAGTCCAGTTTGAAATGCCGCCCAAGCCTTCGCTGTAGGCAGTGTCTTCAGTCTCTGTTTGTCCGTTTCCGTCAGGCGCATGTCAGGAAAGATCGAATCTTCATCATCCGATTTCATCGAGCCAAAAAATTGCTTTGAGTACAGCGATGCAAATTCAGCGAATTCTTCCATCATGGGTTTGCGTCGCCATCGTTCGTCAACAAATGCCTTGAATTCTTTGTCAGAAGTGCGATCAAACCACTTTTGGTATTTGTCTGCATTCCACCCGAGGTCGCGTCCAGTTACACGTCTGAGATACACGCAACCAAGGTGACCGGTTTGGCTTAGTGACTTGATCAGTGGTTCGATGCCCGATTTTTCACCTTGGCTTGCGACAGCGTAATTCAGCACCAATCTAACGTGAAAATCGGATTCAATCTTCAACCGCTTCTTAATCGGTGAAATGTCATCTAACTTGTCAATCTCGGCAAGCAACTCTGCAGCATCTGATCGAACACGTGAGTTGTTGTCGTCTAGCTGGCCAATCGCCTTCTGGATTTGGTCAGCAACTGGATCCTGAGCCACGCAGATCGTGCAACTCAAAATTGAAGCGGCGAGGAATAGGTAAAGCTTCATCATTTCTTTCGGCACAGAACGTCTGGCATCACGGGGCACGGAGTGTTGACTATCCATTGCGAAAAAAGCCGCAAGCCGTGCTCCCGTGCATGTCATGGTTCGTCGGTCTTAATACGGTCACCACCGACGAGAAGATCGTAACGCACCGGAAACCCAAGTCCCGTCATGTGCGTCTTTAGACCGTCAAACGCCGGTCTCGTTTCCACCGAACCACTTACCTGCACCCACTTTTGCTTTGTGCCGGATGGGGCCATAAACTTGATGTCGACCGATGACAGTTCTGGGTCGCTTTCGAGTGTCCGCTGAATAAATCGCGTTCGTTTTTGGATGTCAGCCATCGCTGCCATGAATGGATAGTCGGCGAAACAGACGCGAGGAATCATAACAGGCACGAGCATCACTATGGCAAGTGTTCCACAAACGCATGCGGATACTCGTTTTGCGTCGGCCAAGGCCCGCGACGAACAAACAACAGCAAAGCTGCTGCCAGCGCCAAAGAGTCCGAAAAGCAAAGAACCCGAGACGTCCAGAAGAGCGAAACCACGGATCAAGATGAAACCGAGTATCGACACGACGGCAGCGATGAGCAAGGTTTGACGTTTCATTTTGGCTTGCAGTAGTGCTTAATCATCCGACGAACGGCGGACATCACGGGGGACGGAGAGTTGACTTTCCATTTCAATCAACGCCGCAAGCCGTCCTCCCGTGCATGTCATGGTTATCCGCCGATTTGGGTCAGAACAATGGTGGAAGCCCAGCAGCACGACGACAACTCGACAACTGAGATAGATGAAAACCGAAGTGATTGGTTAGCAGCAAGGAAATGAGGTCAGCATTGGTTCGGATTGGTGTTTCAATTAAGAACGGGACCGTGTGAGGCAGCGCAAGAGACGCGGTGTCCAACGGCGAGGCAGCCAATGTTCGAAATTCTGAATATGCGGTGACTGTCGCATTGATCAAGTAATGAAGTGATATCGATTCATCTGGCGTTGCGGCATCAACGGAACCCGGACCGAAACGCTCAAGCCAGTCGGCATGTGTGATGGTGCCGCCGAGCATCTGTTGACCCATTTCGCCGCAAATTGCGAGATGACCAAGAATCCAAGCGGGCGTGTGGCGATGTCCCGGTGAACGAGTGAATATGGAGTCGGATTCGATGTCCTTCGAGACCATCTTGAAATGCCCGAGTTGGAATTCGTTGATTGTGATTTCGCGTTGGAACATTTGAAGTGTCGAAAGTCGGTCAGATTGCTATTGCGGAAAACGGCAGCGTTCACCGGGCCGCCGCGGTTGATTCTCCATTGCCAAAACGTCCAACTCGGTGGCTCCGGTGCAACGCATTGTTATCCGCCGGTTCGGACCATTGGTTGGAAACGTATGCCGTCAATTTCACATACATCACCAGACGCATCGAAACCAAGTCGTATGTAGGCCTCGACTACGTTTAGTGAAGCGTTGACGGTCTTGATCTCGAATCCAGTATCGCAAAGCGTGCGTTCATCCGCAATCCGAAACAGGGCACGTCCGATCCCGGTCCGTTGATGCTCTGTTTCGACGAACAAGTGGTAAAGATGTGACGGTGGTCTAACGACGACAACACCGAGCAGGCGGTCATGGGCCACTTGCAGGACGTGCAGCCATCCGTCTGCAATTCGTTTACGCGTGGCGTCAACGTTCATTCCAGCGACAAGATTCGCACGGCCCTCAGCGGTAAGGGTAGGGGCGATATGTTTGGTCGCGAGTTCAGTTACAAACTGGCTAACGGTAGCCGCGTCGTTCAAAGTTGCTTCGCGATAGATCACTGCATTTCAGTCGGATAATAAGAAATCTACCCGCAGGTTGTGGGGGAGGATAAGTGTACCAGGGGATGCTACCGACTCTGATGCCTTGGTGTCGGACTTGTTCTCTGCGGTTTCCAATCTTATTCGACTTGTTCTCCCCGGCCGGCAAGGCCGGCTGGGCCACTTGTTCTCCTCGGTTTCGAAGAGTTCCCTGCGCTTGCCTAGGGCCGGCCGCTTTCGCCTATTGGGGTCGCCCACGTTGGGGCTTTGTTTGGATGTGTTGCTCGTTTCCCAGGGCGGTGCCCTGGGCTTGCCTGGGGCCGGCCCTTTGGGCCCCTGGGGCCGCCTACATTGTGGCTTTGCGGATTGGTTGGAATCTTGGTCCATGGGCTGGCGTCGACGCGTGGCTGTTGCCACACCTTCGGCTCACCCGCGCAGGTGAGCCGAGGCTGGAGCCTCAGCGACGGGCCGGGTCCTTGCACCGAGACGTCTTCTGCGGAAGTGAACGTGTTCTGACCCGACGCGCGGCTGTCGCCGCACCTTCGGCTCACCCAGTACGGCTTGCGTCATTCAACCGGCAACCTACCCGGGATGCCCGCCAAAAAATTTGACTGCCTTCGGGGATACCGCTACGGTCAGTGGGCTGCGGCGAGCGCGTCGTGGCCCTTTTCTCATGCTTTTCTCATGGGGTGGCTGGTGTTGAAAGGCGGATTTTCGCGTCGTTGGTGGGTCGCGGCTGTGGCTCTCGCTTGCGTTCTGCCAACGCCGGGTCTGCCGCTCCTAGGACGGGTGACCGCAATCGCGCAGGAAGCCACGGCGATTGCAGACGACACGACCGCGATCGCACCTGACGACACGTTCGCAATCACGCGGGCCCCGACGGCAAATTCGAAAAGGCCGCTGGCGGGGCCACCACATCCGCCGACGCCCGCTACGCCGCCAGCCGGCGATTCGTTGTGGCGCCTGATCACGCTTCCGATGATCGACCGCCGCGGAAGCGATGCGCTGGCGGGCCAGTGGAATTGGGTGGCCATTGTCGCGGCGCCGCCGAAAACCACCGGTGATCTTTCGAATTTTTGGTGCCGGTCCGTGCTGAACAAAGCACTTGCGGCAAATGCGGTCCAATTTCCACGGTACATCTTGCCGTTGGGTGTGCCGCTTTCCCTCAGCGGCGGCAAGCCCATCGCGTCGACCGATCGGCTGGTGCTGTTTTTGGTTTCCGATGAAGGCCGTATCGGCAGTTTCTGTGTGGGTGTCCCCGATGCTGCCGCGTGCGAGCAAATGTTGACCGACGCAAAGTGGTGCCGCCGCAATCTATGGACCATCCCGAACACCGCTTGGGCACAAAAAGTACAAGATTGGAAGGCCCATTGCGGCCCGCGTTTGAATCACTTCTACGCCCGACTGCTTGACGAAGCCGATTTCGAAGCGCAACCCGATGCACCGGAGCATTCCCAATCCCAGGCGAAACTGTTGCTGCGAATGGACGCTTGGTATCGACGCGACACCGCGCAACGATTTGGCCTCGATGACGTGGCCGCCGACGATGCGAATTTTAAAAATTCGAACGCCGACCGAATCATCCTGGAGCAACACGCCGAAACGCGACACAACTGGTGCCTCGGCATGATGCCGGTCTGGAGTGGCAAGGAATTTTCAAGTCACGTCGTCCCGATCATCGCAACGCTTTGGCAGCGTCCCTTTGCAACCGGCCGCGGCGGCAACGAGCCGTTGCAATCGTACATTCGCCAGCAGATTGCACTGAAGGAAATTGTGGTGCTGCGGCTTGGCTACGCCGATGGCATGCTCGCGATGCAAGCGTTGGCCAACGAGCGATCCGGTCGTCGACGTGGCCGCAAGAGTTCGTTGCTGCAAGTGCGCAAACGACTCGAGCAATGGCCCCTTCGCAATGTGAGCTTGGATGATCTGGTCGCGCTCCAGAAGAGCGGCCATTTGCCCAACTTGGATCTGGTCCATCCGCATTTGGCGTCGGATCTGGTTCTTGCACCCGAGCATGAATCGCCATCAAACCCGGGATCGCCCTCAATTCCAGGATCAACATCAACGCCGATATCGCGGGCGCGGTCATCGGTCTTGACCGTTCGCATCGGCGACGTCCCCAGTCGCTTGCTGGGACAAATCCGCCAGCTAGCGTCCACCGCGGAAAAATCTTCGCAACCCAATCCACTGGATTCGCCCAAGACGCCCGCGATTGACTGTACCGCTGATCGTTTCTAATCGGGCGACAGCATCCGTTCTAATCAGGCGACAACATCCGTTCCGACGTTCCCCAAGCACGTTTCCCTTTTCTTTTTGGTGACCACCGATGAAACGTCTCTGTTTTCCCATTTTTTCCGGTCTTTGGCGGGCCACCACGCTGATCCTGGGCGTCGGGATTCTCGGTTTCGCACCACCGGCTCGGGCGAAATCGCCGCTGGAGATTGCCCGCGGTAAACAGCTTTTTGAACGTCAGTGGACGTCCCAGAATCCGATTTTGGGCCAGGACGGACTGGGGCCGATGTTCAACGCCAACGCGTGTTCGACGTGTCACCACCAGGGTGGTCTAGGTGGCGGCGGTGACACGCGTTTTAACGCCAAGTCGATTGGCATCGAAAGCATTCATGTCGATGGCTTTGGTTCTCGCTTGGACTTGGCGGGGCTGGTGCGGACCTTGCACCCGGGGCTCGCGTCGCCCGACGGCAATGTGCTTAGCAGTGTCGCGGTGCCACATTTCGGCGGCGCGGTGGGCACCGAAAACCTACGCGCGTTCCTGCGTAGCAACGTTCCGGTACGGCATGTTTCCGAAGGGGGTGTGGCCACATCCAGCGACGTCCGGCAATTGGATTCGCATCGTTTCGAATGGACCGCCGAACGCCAAAATTTGAAGATCAAACTGGAACTACGACTGTTTGCCCGCAACACCACACCGTTGTTCGGGCTGGGGTTGATCGACCGTATCCCGGCAGACGCGATTATCGCCAATGCGAAACGCCAGCTTGCCGATCGCGATGTCAGTGGTCGCTTGGCGGTCAACCCGCA
The DNA here is from genome assembly GCA_039201055.1 of Planctomycetota bacterium. Taxonomy (GTDB): domain Bacteria; phylum Planctomycetota; class Planctomycetia; order Pirellulales; family Pirellulaceae; genus Rubripirellula. The sequence continues at coordinate 6,891 of JBCCRW010000013.1, forward strand.
GGGCGAGGTCGCGCGGTTTGGATGGCGCGCCAATCGCGTGCAATTGATCGGCTTTGTTGGCCAAGCCTGTGCCGCGGAAATGGGATTGCAAACGGCACGCTTTGATCAGCCGGGCGACCCCAATGTTCGCGATTATCGCAATCCGGGCAAAGACATTTCCGAAAGCGATGTCCAAGCCATGACCGCATTTATCGCCGCGTTGCCGCGGCCGGTACAGGCTCTTGGCAGTCACGACCCGGCGGTGCTTGCCCATGGCCGCCAGGTCTTTGCGAGCATCGGGTGCGCCAGCTGCCATACGCCCGATTTGGGCGGCGTCGAAGATCTATTTAGCGACCTGTTGCTGCACGACATGGGGCCGCATTTGTATGACTACGACAACCCTTACCCCAAGGTAAAAAAATCACGCATCGAGGCTCGGTACCAAGTGGTTTCCCAACGGGTCATGTCCAGCGGGTACTACGGTCAACCGACAACCATTCGAACAGGCAGCCAACCTTCGACGGCGCGAGTCCGTTTTCGCAATCGGAAGATCGTAACGCCGCGAAGCTCGCCGGATTCGCAAGTCGTTGTTCTGGGCCAACCCGAACGATTGATCGTCAATTCGCAAGGTCAGACGCGCCATGCGGCCGAGACGATGGAAGTGGGCGATCGAACTTTGCAACAGCAACACGTTTTGAAACGAACGATCGAGCCCACCGCGGTTGCACAAGAATGGCGGACGCCGCCGCTATGGGGCGTCGCCGATTCGGCGCCGTACATGCACGATGGGCGCGCCGAAACGCTGCTGGAAGCGATCGCGATGCACGCCGGCGAAGGTCAAGCCAGCCGCCGGCGGTTCTTGCAAAGCTCGACCACGGATCGCCAAGCGTTGTTGGCGTTTCTGGAATCGCTTCGTGCGCCGCGCTGAGTCGGGGCGGGCGTTTCACAGACTTTCTCGATGCACGGTGGTTGGACCGTGGGATTCGCCTCGGAGAGGCAGGGCTACTCTGGGCGAGGTGCTTTGGTTAAATCGCGAAACGTTTTTTGTCGTCGATCTCGCTCATCACTTGATCAATCGCGGTGGATTCCAATCGGAATCCTCCGGTATCCGCCGACGAATCATCGTCGCCCACGAATTCGGCCTCGCCAAAACTGTTTTGGCGACGCCGGATTTCATTGAGCACCAACAACGCGTCCTGCGGCGTCACCATGTCGTTGCCGCTGACGTCCAAGTCCAACCCCGTCGCTTGGGCTTCGTCGGAGATCGTTGATTGGACTCCCGAGCGACGTAGGAAGTTGAGCACCAGCAATGAATCCAAAGCGGAAATGCGCCCGTCGCGGTTGACGTCCGCCGAAAGCTGCGAATTCTGCAAGCTGACGCTTCGCGACGAACAGGCCGCGATTTCACCCGAGCACGTATTGGGCTCCGGATCGAACAACGAGATCGTGATCATCGCGATGGGCGTGTCGGCCGAAAACGCACTGGCCAGGTTTTCGCCGGTGGGCAATCCCGTGCCGATGAATTCGTCCAAATCGAAAAGCTGGCGAATCAAACCGTCCTCGTCGACCGAGACACCGCCGCCGGTCGAAAACGCCGCACCACCGGCGGGGTCGTTGACCTCGGTGCCCGCATCCAAAATGTCTTCGCCGAACAGTGTGATTTGTCGGGCACCGCGGAAGTTGCCAAATTCATCAAACAACTCGTGGGCCGTCGATCGCACGTTGCCCACAAAGGCATCGTTGGAGGGGATAACCATGCTGGCAAAGCTGAAGAATCGATTTTGATCGGTGCCATCGATTTCCAGCACGATCGATTGGGTTTCGCCCGGATCGAACACCGGCGCGCCCGGGAACCCATCCGGTGCAACCACCAGACCGCCCGTGCCCTGGGTCTCTGCGGCAAACCGGGCGGCCAGTTCGCTGGCATCACCGGTTTCGGCGATCAATTCCAGACCACCAAAGCCCGCCGCTTCGACACCGCGACGGGCGACCTCAAATGATCCGTCGTGGAAACCCACCCAGAACGGCGTTTGATACAAACCGCCGACTTCGGTCAGCGACTCGACCGTGACCTCCACGCGAATGCCGGTGCGGACTTCCAAAGTTCCGATGGACGATGTCGGCGCGGTTTGCCCCAGCGTGTCACCGACTTGGCCACCGATCAGCGTGACGACGTAAGTGCCGTTGTCTCGCGCCGTGAACGGACCATCGGGCGTGGTGACGGTGTAGCGTGCCAGGACGGACGTGTCGCCGGGGTCGCCGACGATTTCGACATCGGTGATTTCCAGTGGACGATTGAGTGGTCCGTTGATCGCCAAGTCATCCACATCGATGGACGTGATGTCAACGCCACTGGGGTCCTGGTACGTGACCTCGATGAAATGTTCCGGTGTGCCCGCCGTCGTGATGTCGTCGGCGACCAGGGTTGCGTTGGGGCCGACGGTGTCGTCGGCAACCGAATTGGCACCGACCAATCCGACGGTAATCCTTGCGAGCGGCGTGGCATGATCAAAAGCGGACAACAACATTTCGCCGGTGGGCAATCCCGTTCCGATGAAATCGTCCAGGCCTTCGTGTCGTCGAATCCGGCCGTTTTCATCGACACTATTTCCACCCTCGGCCGAAAACGCGGCGCCGCCGAACGGATCATTGACCTCGGTACCCGCATCCAACACGTCGTTGCCGTACAAAGTTATCGTCAAGGGGCCGCTAAAGAAACCATCTTGATCAAACAGCTCGTAGGCCATCGGGTCCAGATTGGCCAGAAACGCGTCGTTGGAGGGAATCACCATGCTGGCGAAACTGAAGTAACGCTGCGTCGATGTGTTTTGCACGTCCAAAATGATGGACGATGTCTCACCCGGTTCGAACACTGGTGCGCCGGGAAATCCATCCGGCGCGGCGACCACGCCATCGGTGCCCGCCGATTCGGCGGCAAAGCGTGTCGCCAACGGTCCGATGACACCTTCTTCGGCGATTTCCTCCAAGCCCCCAAAATCGCTGGCCATACCGGCTAATTCGGCGACCGCAAAGTTGCCCTCGTGGGCGGCGACCCAAAACGGCGTCTGTGCCAAACCACCTTCGATGGCCAAATTCTCTACGGTGACTTCAATTTGCACCGGAGTCAAGACCTCGAAGGAGCCCAGTGCTTGTTCGGCGATGCCATTGTCGCGGGTGTCGGTAACGGCATCGGCGAGCACCCGGACAAAGTACAAGCCATTGTCGGCCGGTCCAAAGTCGCGATCGGCTTCGGGGCGTACCGAATACAAGACGCTCAATTCATTGGAAACCCCATTGGAACTTGGTTCAATATTGACATCATCGACGACCAGACGTTGACCGGTTGACGACAAAACTTCAATGTCGTTTGCATCGATACCAAAGGGGTCGATGCCCGATCCATCCGAATAGGTGACACGAATGTCATGGGTTGCGGCACCCGCCACCGTGGCATCGGCAACATCGACTTGGGCCAGCGGGCCGCGATCGTCAATGGGATCGCTGGGCATATCGGCCAGCGACAATGTGAAGCGTCCGATGGGTGTCATGCTGCCGAACGCGAAGTTCAGGACTTCACCGGTGGGCAGGCCACTACCGATGAAGTCGTCCAAACCGTCGTGGTCGCGAATCACTCCGTTTTCGTCGCTGCTGTTGCCACCCTCGGTCGAGAACGCCGCACCGCCATTGACATCGTTGACTTCGGTGCCGGAGTCCCAGATGCGATTGCCGTAAATGGTGATCGTTCGAGCGCCCGTGAATTCGCCGAAAGTATTGAACAATTCAAAAGCTTGAGCATTCAAATTGGCAATGAACGCGTCATTGGAAGGAATCACCATCGACGCATAACTGAAGAAGCGATCCAGCGTGGGATCGGCAATGTCCAACGAGGCGATCACACTTTCGCCGGGCTCGATCACCGGGGCACCCGGAAAACCTCCCGGCGCGGTCAAGACGCCCGCGGCTTGGCCACCAAAATCGGCAAATCGCTGAGCCAAACCGCTGACGTCGCCTTCTTCGGCCAAGTCTTCCAAGCCCGGAAATTCGCTTGCCGCCACACCGGCGCGAGCGATTTCAAAGGTGCCGTCATGCGCGGCGATCCACACCGGTGTTTGTGACAAGCCGCCCAAGGGGGCAAGGTTTTCGTATTCGACTTGCAGTCGCACCGGAGCGTCCACGTCAAATTCGGCCAGCAATTCGGCTGCCGCGGTTTGGCCCAAGGTATCCTGGACTTGGCCACCCAGCAGCACGACGGTGTAGGTGCCGTTGTCCAAATGCGTGAAGGATCCCGAATCCGGTGCCACACGATACGTCGCGACGACTTCATTCGGTGTGGTTCCGGCGTTCGCATCGATATTGACCGACAAGATTTCCAGATTATCGAGCAGCGGCGATGTGACTCGCAAATCGTTGGTGTCGATCGACGTGATGTCGATGCCCGACGGATCGGCATAGGTCACTTGGATTTCATGAAAGTTGGCGCGTTGATCCAACACGTCGACATCGGCGGCGGCTTTGGGGCCCGAATTGTCGATTGCGTTGCCCGGCTGGGCGGCTCGGTGCACGCTGACCCGTGCGATCGGGGTCAGGTTTCCAAATGCCTTGCCAAGCGTTTCACCGGTCGGCAGGTCGGCACCGACAAAGTCGTCCAGTCCCGGGTGCAACGCGATCACACCGCCTTCATCGCTGGACGTTCCGCCGCCAACGACAAAGGCCGGTCCGCCGTCAACCGCGTTGACCTCGGTCCCGGCGTCGTAAACATCGCGGCCATAAAGCACAATCGTTTGTGGCCCCAAAAATTCACCCGTGTCGTCAAAGATCGGGTACGCCAAGGGGTCGAGGTTGGCAACGAAAGCGTCATTGGAAGGAATCACCATCGACGCAAAACTTAGGTAGCGTTGATTGAGCGTATCGCTGAGATCCAATTGGATCGAAGCAATTTCACCGGGGTCGAAAACGGGGGCTCCCGGAAAGCCAGCCGGCGAAGTCACCACGCCATCAACGCCGGTATTTTCGGCCGCGAAGCGGGCCGCCAAAGGACCGATGACGCCGTCTTCGGCGATCTCCTCAAGGCCACCAAAGTCACTTGCCGGTCGGCCTTCATCACCCAAATCAAATGTTCCGTCATGAGCCGCAACCCAAAACGGCGTTTGCAGCAAACCGCCGGGATCGGACAAATTTTCGACGGTGATTTCCAACACGTCGGCCGCCAACAGCTGACGTTTCTCCAGGGACTGCATGCCGCGCAAGCTTCCGGATCGGCGACGTCGTGACGGGAGGCCCGTTGAAGATTGTCGCGTGAAGAAACGGCGGGCAAGCTTGAGCGGCTGTGGCAAACGTGAAGACATGGTGTGGGTTCTTGGGAATGATGCTTGTTTTCGTGAACGTCGCTTTGTTCTTTTGGAACAAGGCTGAGTTCTTGTAAAACAATGTTGGGGGTGGGTTCGGGCAGGTCGCCGGCGGACCCGGGATGCGAACGGGCATCTCCGAAAGCCACGGCGAAACCGGCACTGCAAGTTGGTCGATGCCGCCCGGCAAAATTCACTCAGCCAAATCAATTTTCTTTTCGTTGACCCAACGACCTAGCGAATCCCAAGAACCGGATGCCGCCGTGCCGGACGATTCACCCGAGACCTGGGTGGATCGTTTCGGTGATGGCCTGTTTCGCTATGCGCTCGCGCGAGTGGGGCGGCACGAGATTGCCGAGGATTTGGTCCAGGAGACGTTTATTTCGGCGGTGCGATCACAGGATCGTTTTCGCGGCGATTGCGCCCGATCAACATGGCTGTTCGCGATCCTGCGGCGACGCATCGCGGATCATTTCCGTTCTGTCGCGCGGCGTCGACCGGAATGCCAACAGGTCGATTCACTGGAGCCCGCTGGCCGAAGCGATGGGGATGGGCAAGGCGACGTGGGTGGCCGAAGCGATGGGGGTGGCCGAAGTGCTCAGTACCCGGACAACCCAAGTCAATCGCTCCCGCTTCAAAGTGTGCGGGGTCATGATGCCCGCGATCGAGGCTGGGACGCCGACCCCGCCGCCGTCTGCGAGGACAAGGAATTTCGGGCAACGCTGGAAGCTTGTTTGCAGAAGATTCCCGCTCATCTGTCCGAAGCGTTTATACTCCGGCATCAAAATGGCATTTCGCCCGCGGAAATCCGTGAATGGTTGGGCATTTCGCCGACCAACTTGTCAATGCGATTGCATCGCGCCCGGCTTGCGGTGCGAGACTGCTTGCGAAAAAACTGGTTTGGAGACGACACCGAATTGTGAAACAACTCGCCGCCCGAATTCGAATGATTCTCACACTTCGGTGCGACGAGGCGTCACGATTGATGTCGGATTCCCAGGATCGAAAGCTCTTTTGGTGGGAACGCTGGGCGCTCCGCGGCCATTTAATCGCCTGCCGCGTGTGTCCCGAATTGAAACGACAACTGGACTGGATCACCCGCTCGGCCGAAACATGCCGCCACCCGGACCTGCCGCTGGACGACGCCGCGTCCAACGACCTCGCGACGCCGCAACGGGCCGCGACACCAAAACGGGCCGCGGCGACGCCACGCGTCGATGCCCCCATGCTGGATGAACAGCGTCGGCAGCGAATCAAGCAGGCGATCCGCGAGGCCAGTTCCTAACTGCCGCTGGGTTCTTTGCCGTCGATCCAGGGTCCGCCGAGGTTCATGTATTCGGGATCCCGGAGCGTGCTGCCGTAATCGCCGGCGGACCAACCGGGGATGTGCGGCACCGGGCCGCCGGCGACCGAGCGTTTTTCCCACTGGGCGGCCCAACCGGGATCCTGTGTCGAAACATCGCGGTTTTCATCCACAAAATACACTTCGCCCTTGCGATAACTTTGGGCGCCCAAGTTGACGACCGCCATCGCGGCGGCACCCAGATCCGGCGGGTTGTTGCATCGCATTGGATCGCCCGCCTCGCACGCGTCCAACCAGTTGGCAAAGTGAGCCCTGGTTGTGCTTTTGATTTTTTCCGTCGAAATCCGCTCGGCCTTTTGACGCACATTGGTCACCGGCCCGCGTTCGGGAACAAAGTCAAAACCGTCGAACTGTTCGCCGTTGCCAAACTTGAACGTGCCGTAATGCCCGCGGATCAATTGATTGACTCGGGAATTTTCATTGCACATTGTCGCGGTGATCAAACCTTGCACGCCGGCGGCAAAATCGGCGACGACCGTGGCCACATCGGGCACATCGCGGCCGTCGTATTCCAGATAAATTCCGCCAGCGCCGACGACACGTGATGGCACCCGCAGACCCGTCGCCTTTAGCATCGACGTCGTGCGATGCACAAACAGGTCCGTGAACATGCCGCTGCCAAAGGGCCAAAAGCGGCGCCACTGTTTATAAACCTCGCGGTCAAACGGTACGTCCTCGGCCAAGCCTTCGTCAGCACCCAACCAGCGTTTCCAATCGATCGTCTTGGGCGTCATATCGGGGTCCAGTTTGTAATATCGCCACTGGCCCACGTTGCTGTTGCGGAAGTATTCGGTTTGAAAACCCAGCACCTTCCCAAGCTTGCCCTCGCGAAGCATCGCGTTGACCTGATTCCAAACGGGCAAGCTTGTGGATTGGACGCCGACCTGCATGACCTTGCCGGTGGCTTCCCACTTGGCTTGAACATCGAATGCTTCCTCGACCGTTTTGGTCATCGGCTTTTCGCAGTAAACGTGCAAACCGGCGTCCAGCGAATCGATGATTTGTTTATGGTGCCAATGATCGGGCGTCGCGATCGCGACGGCGTCCAAGTTTTCTTTCTCGATCATTTCGCGATAGTCGACATAGCGCGCCGGATCGGTTCCCGTGCTTTCCTTGATATAGTCGGCGACTTTGTTTCGCTGCGTTTCATAGACTTCCGCAACGCCGACCAAGTCAACCGACCGGCCGTCATTTCGAAGCCCGCACAGCGATTTGACGTGGGCGCCGAACCCGCGGCCGCCCGGCCCGATGAACCCAATCCGCATCCGCTCGTTCTTGTCGGCCGCCTCGGCGCGGCGGGACGTCGCCAGCATTCCCGTTGCCGCCGCACCGCCGGCGACCGTGGAAACGCGAAGGAAATCCCGGCGACCGGTTTGTTCGTGGTCCGCAACCGTTTGGGCAGCACGGGACTGGTTCGAATTGGAAGCCTCGGAAGAAGCGGCTGAAGGATGTTTTTGCAAATTCATTCGGGGTTCAGAGTTCATCAGTTTGTTTGACCTCATTTTTGGGCTTCAGTGCAGGAGGGAAACGGGAATGCGAAATCGCGGCGGCGATCGACGGGGTAGAATGATAACTCGTTTGCAAACCTAATTCCTCCGGCGACGATATGTCCCGCAAGCTGGTTTACCTGTGGGCCCTGCCCAACACATTGATCGGCATTACCATCGGTTTACTGACGCTGGGTCACTTTCGGATTGTCGATGGGGTGATCGAGATTCATTCACCACGTCTTGCTCGCTTGCTGGCATGCCTGCTGGTGCCCGCTGCCGCGATGACGCTGGGTCACGTGGTCATCGGCCGCAACCGCGAGTGCTTGCGGGTCACCCGCCGCCACGAGCGAATTCACGTGGCCCAGTATGAGCGCTGGGGACCGTTCTTTTTGCCCGCCTACGGCCTGGCATCGCTGTGGTTGTGGGCTCGCGGCCGCGACGCTTACCTGGAAAATCCCTTCGAAGTCGAAGCGTACGCAAACGACGGCAGCGGGCGTGCCGGATGACCGACCGGTGGAAACGGCGTCTGAAATGGGTCGCGGCGATGTCCGCCATCGCGATTGCGCTTGGGCTGGGCGTTTCCTACTGGATCGCCGGGCGTTTGGTTGCCGCTTGCCCGCAAGACATCGGAGTTCCGCCGCCGGATTTCCCGTGCATCGACTGGCGACTGACTCGCACCGACCATTCGGAAAACACGACGCGACAAACTCCGGTGCAATCGATTGCCGGATGGCGAATGACCTCCAAGGCCGATCGCGGTAACGTTTTGCTGTTGCACGGTATCCGTGGCAACCGCACCAGCATGCAGGCCCGGGCGAAGTTTCTGCGGCGGGCCGGATGGGGTGTGTATTTGATCGACTTGCCCAGTCACGGCGAATCCGACGGCGATCAAATCACCCTGGGTTTTGACGAAAGCAAAGCCGTCGCGGATTGCGTGACCGAGATTCGACGATTGCATCCCGGGCAGTCGCTGGCGGTCATCGGCGTGTCGTTGGGCGGCGCGTCTTTTCTGCTTTCCGATGCAGATCCGGTCGATGCGGTCATCCTGGAATCGGTGTATTCGACGGTGGATCGGGCGATCGACAATCGGGTCAGCGGCCAAATCGGTTTTCTGTCACCGCTGCCCAGTTGGCTGTTGAAAATCCAAATCCCGCTGCGTTTGAAAATTGCAAGACAATCGCTACGTCCGATCGATCGGGCGTCGCGGCTGCGTTGTCCGGTGTTTTGGATGGGCGGCAAAGACGACGTGCACACCACACCGGTGGAAGTTCGCGCGATGTACGATGCGACGTCGCGGGTCGATCCACCCGCCAAGCAATTATGGTTGGTACCCGGTGCCGGGCACGTGGATTTGCACCAGCATGATCCACGGGGTTACGAGCGAAGGGTGTTGCGTTTTTTGGACGAACACTTGTGATTCGAATCTGGCTACCAGTCCGCCGCATACGCTTTTTGGCCGTGCTGAATCGGGTCCTCCACGGGAACTTTCGTCCAGCGACGGATGGCCTGTGCGTTGTGTTGCACCGATCGATCGGGCGTCGATTCGACTCGCGACAGGACCACACGATCGATCTTGACACCGTGATGTTCGGCCGCCGCGATGGTCGAAAGCACTTGGTGGATCACGCCCAGCCGATCGGCGGCGACCAGGACGACCGTCGTCGGGGCAAGTCTTTGGATCAGGTGCAGATTTAACATCGATTCCGAAACCGGACTCATCAAACCGCCGGCGCCCTCGATCAGCAAGCGTTCGTATGGTTCCCAGGCGGCGGCACCGGCAACCAACAAACCTTCGTCGACTTTGCGGTTCTCGAGCGCGGCCGCCTCGGGGGGCGCCAGCGGTGCCGCGAAGCATTGCGGGCAGACCTCGTTGGGGGTGAGCGGTTTTCCGGCGGCGACCCACAGCCGGTCGGCATCCTCGGAATACCAACGCGTGTTTTCCGGGCGTTGGCCAGCTTGGCGATGGCCGTTTTCGACAGCATCAGTTTCGCTTGCGACCCGGCGACAATCGCTGGCAACCGGTTTATAAACGCCCACGCGAATGCCACGAGACCGCCAGGCGGTGACGGCCAAACTGGACACGTGGGTTTTGCCCACTTCGGTATCCGTCCCGGTGACAAAAACCTTTCTTTGCATAGGGTTCAAGATGACTGCTCAGGTGCAACTAGCGATGATTCAAATGCGCGGCGCGGCGACACCGGCGATGTGCGTCGATCGGGCCATCGACCAGATCCGGTTGGCGCTTGGCAAGGGCTCACAAATTATCTGTTTGCAGGAATTGTTCACCGGCCCGTATCCGTGTCAAACGGAGGATCATTGCCGCTTTGACGACGCCGAGCCGATCCCCGGGCCGTCGACTTTGCGTCTGGCGGATTTTGCGCGGCAACACGAAATCGTCATCGTCGCACCCTTGTTTGAACGACGCGCCCCAGGGCTGTATCACAACTCCGCCGCCGTGATTGATGCCGATGGAAAAATCGTGGACGTCTATCGAAAGATGCACATTCCCGATGATCCTTTGTTTTACGAAAAGTTCTATTTCACGCCGGGAGATCGTGGTTTTCGGGTGGTCCAAACTCGGTATGCAAAATTGGGCGTTGGCATTTGTTGGGACCAATGGTTTCCCGAAGCCGCGCGGCTGTTCGCGCTCGCCGGCGCCGAAATTTTGTTGTATCCCACCGCGATCGGCTGGATCGATGACGAAAAAGACGAATTCGGTGCCGCCCAGCGAGATGCTTGGCAAACGTCGATGCGTGCGCACGCGATCGCCAACGGTTTGTTTGTTGGTGCGGCCAACCGAGTGGGGATCGAGGGCCGCTTGGAATTTTGGGGCTCGTCGTTCATCGCCGATCCCAACGGCGTGTTGTTGGCCGAAGGTTCAATCGATCAAGAGCAAATTGTCAGTGCGGAAATTCAGCTTTCGAAAATCGATCTGGTGCGCACCCATTGGCCATTCCTGCGTGACCGCCGCATCGACGCGTACGATGGGCTACTAAAGCGGTATCTGGATTGAACGTTGAATCAACACCGCCCGTCGTTTCACGAATTGCAGGTTCCAATACCGGTTTGAACATGTCGGGGTGATTACGGCGATAGGTCCACAACAGAATCGCCGCACCCAAAACGCTCAACGCCGCAATCACGCGGACGATCTTTTTTTGGTGCTTGCCGGATTTGACGTCGCCGGACATGCCGCGCGACCACAACACAAACGAGGATCCGATGACGATCATTAAAATGTTGATACTGACCAACAACACCGGCCCGACCGCTGATGGCCAATCACCCGGCACGCCCAGCAACTGCATCGCCAACAACAGACCGGCCGTGGCGATCGGTGGAACCAGCGCCGCGGCAATCGCCGCACCGGCCAAAGCGGCCGATAGGTGCGTCCGCGTGCGGGCATAAGACGCCGCCAAGCCACCCACCAACGCGACCCCAAAATCGATCGTTGACGGCCGCGTGCGGGCCATCAATTCACTCCGATCCTGCATGCCGTCCGAATCGAGCAAAAAGAACAGCAGCCCAAACAAAAAACTGGCCACCATCGCCCCCAAAAACCCACACACGACGGTCAACATGGCCGTTCGAAGCAGCGGCCGATTACCCTGGGCGATCGCCAGCCCCGCACCCATCAAGGGTGTCATCAATGGCGCGATCAGCATCGCTCCAATAATCACCGCGGCGGAATTTTGTACCAACCCAAAGGCGGCCAAAATCGCGGACGCCGAAATGAGGCCCAAAAATTCCAAATTGAAATCCGAATTGGTACGCAATTGCTCAGCCAATTCCAAACGCTGCTCGCGCTTCATCAGCGGTGCAACGGCTTCCCACTTCCGCCGAATCCAAGTGATGAATCCCTCGATGACATCATCACCGTCATGGACCAGAGCCAACGCAAACCGGGGTTGTTCGTCAAAGCCACGCATGATGCGGCGATAAACGCGATCCTTGGGTTCGGGATCGTCCAGCGGAAAAATCAGTAGATCGCCACCATCGAGTTCGCGGTCCCCCAAGCGGCCGGCGAGCAAATCATCCAGAGTCGTTTGATCGGGCAGCGACGAAACGTCTTCGGCGTCCGGGTGCCAGCAAACATCGACCGGGTAGCGACTGCGGGCGCGGAAAAATCGCTCCGATGCATCGCGTGGTAACCTATTTCCATTGACGCTGACCTCGTGAATCCGCGATGGCGGTTCACCACCGGTGCCCTGCAACCACAGCGTTCGATTTCCGAGCCCTTCGAACAACGCGGCCGTCAACGAGCGGTCCTGGGTGCCGCCGACCAGCATCACCGGCTGCTTCGCCTGTTTTTCAATGTGTGCCAAAATGGTCTCGGCGTCCGACTCGATCGCACTGACTGTGACCGCTTGATTCGGGCAGCTTTCGGTGATCTGCTTTTGGGCGACCTTGCAGAACACTTTGCGATCCGAACCGATCACCAACACGTGCACACCGGAATCGCAATGATCCAGCGTATGCTTGAGCAAATCGAGGGCCGTCCGCAGATTCTTTTCGCTATGAATCAAAACAATCATGCGGCGGATTGTAGTGTTGTCATTGGCGGGGCGGAAAGAATGCGGGCGGGTAGGGTTCAGACGGCGATTGACGAAAGAAATTTGAAATCCGCCTCGGAGAGGCGGGGTACTTTCGGGCGTTATTTTTTGGTTTCCGACTCGGAGAGGCGGGCGACTTTGCTCGCGTGTGCGATCCGGGTGGCATCCAAATTTTGCCCGAGGCCGATGTCGCGAAGGTGTGACTGCAGGATCACGTTGGCCACGACGCCGCCGCCAACGTCGATGCGGTCCCGCCAATAGTCGTGGTCGCATACCAGACGCGCCGCCAAATCACCCGGAAGATCACGTCGGGTGATGGAAAAACGGTCCAGGATTTGGCGAACATCGCGACGCTGTTGGGGTGTCATGTCGGCTTCGTCCATCTTTCGCAAATGTGCCACCGCATGGACTCCCATGTCCGCCAAACGGCGACGGGCACAATGACGTTCGAAACGCGTGGGCGCGTCCAAGGCGGCAACGCACTGTTGGACGCCCGCCTTGGAAACGAGCGTTGGGTGAAGCGGGCTTTCCATCAGGCGACGAAGCATCGCGGTCTCGGCATCCTGTTGTAGTCGCGACAAGGTTTGTTGGGGTGTCATTTGGTCCAGCAGTGGTTCGATGCACTCGGCAAACCGCCCACCGCCAATTGTCCGCAGGTGCAACCAATGGTTTGCCGTGCGTGTTTGCACACGCCCGTTTTCCTCCAACGTCCAAACGATGGGGCCCTCCACGGGCTGCTGAATCCGGATGTTGCACCCGAGCTTGCGATCCTGGACCTTCCAATCCACGCGGTAGGCATCCGCGAGGGTCACCTGGTGCTGGATCGTTTTGGATTGATAGCGAAATTGAAGCGTCGGCAGGCCCTTTCGTGCCGAGACGCAAACGTGAACGCGAACGCCGTCGCCCTCCGCATCGCGGGCATCGCCCACCTCGAGCAGACCTTTGCGATGACGTGGTGCGTCGGCGACCAGCCGCCCGCCGGACCACAACAGGTGAATTTGCGGGCCACCGTCGGAGAAGAGCGGAACGTTTGGATAGACGGCGGGATCGCCGGCCGACACCATCGATCCACCCGGCCCCACGCACGGGACGACAATGCACGGGTACCCAAGGGTGCAAAGTAGGAACCCGATGCACCGCAAATGCCGGTGCCCAAACGCGGATTTCCGGCGACGACCCCGCATTGGGCCGCTGTCGTGTTGATGATCTCGCTCAACGAGAGCTGCGTTCCATCGCCCCATCCCTGAACCCTCCCCAGACCCGGTGTGGCACCGGACGCTGGTTTCGGCCACGGTCCCCGAATCGGACCGACCACCTGGGGCCGGGCTTACCGTTCAATCGATTCGGGGGTCACGGCCGAGCCGTGCGTGGGCAATCGCGAGGGACTTCAGGGGATGTTCGTCAGGTTGTTGTGGAGAACGGTTCCGCTCACGTTTGCGTTCATCGATTCGGGGTGCGACGTGATTCCTGTGATCTGTTTCCCGCGCACCGCGAAACGAACCGCCGCGACAAACGGCAGCCGATCTTTCATCGGCAATGAGCCGGCTGGGCAAAAGATCGATTCTTGCAAGGGAAAAACATGCGCCGTTAAAGCGGCTTTGCGGGAGATTGAGTTTCAGTTTGTTTCAAAAAATCCAATTTCGCCCAAGTCCCATCCCAATTACCCCTTTCGATACGTCAGCCGACAATCCGGGCCCAGCCGTTGCAGATCAAGACATCGAAATGACGGCGCCTGGTCGATGGTGTCGATCCCTTGCCCGCCCAGCGGCCCGGGGGCCTTTGCACCACCGATCAACTTGCCGCCGATGTAAGCGTGAATTTCATCAATCGCGTCGGCCGCAAAGAATGACCCGAGCAGACGCCCGCCACCTTCGACAATCATTCGCGTCACCGCTTGTTCATGAAGAAGCGAAAGCAGCTCATGAATTTGTGCCGTCGATCCCTCCGATGTAAGCGTCAGTATTTCCGCACCGGCACGGGACCAATCGCGACGAGATTCCCCATCCGCGTTGCGGCTGTTCCCGCACAACACCAGGGTGACGGGCGCCCGGTCGATCGTCGACAACAATTTTCGATCCGCCAGCGGAAAGTGGTCGCCACACATCACCAAGCGACGGGCTTTTCGCGGTCCGGGCGGCCGAGCGGTCAATTCCGGATCGTCCTTTCGAAGCGTCCCTGCGCCGCACAAGATGGCGTCGACCAAACCGCGTTGGCGATGCACGTCTTGGCGGGCCAAGTCACCCGTGATCCATTGGCTCGAACCGGTCCGCGTGGCGATCTTCCCGTCGATCGACATCGCCCACTTTGCGATGACCCAGGGCTGGCGTCTCTGAAGTCCTTTGACGAAGGGGGCGATCAAATCTTGGCAGGGCTCGCTGGCAACACCGACGACCACGTCAATGCCGGCATCGCGCAGACGCTTGATGCCGCCGCTGTCGACTTGCGGATTGGGATCCACGGCACCGACAACCACTCGCGCGACCCCGGCCTGGATCAGTGCATTGGCACAGGGCGGTGTCTTGCCAAAATGGCAACACGGTTCGAGCGTCACGATGGCCGTCGCGCCCTCGGGTGCATGGCCTCGCTCGCGGCAGTCGTCTAGCGCATGGACTTCCGCGTGGGGCCCGCCAAAACGTTGGTGAAAACCCAAGCCAAGGACGGCGGGGTGGTGGGAAAGTGCTTCCGGCAAGTCGAATTTGGCACTCCGGAATTCCACATCACCCAGCGCTTGGCCAAGGTGGCTTTCGTCAACCAAGATGCAACCGACCGTGGGATTGGGTTCGACCAACCCGATGCCCTGCTTGGCCAATGCGACGGCGGCCCGCATCCAATCGGCGTAACGATCATCCGAAAGGCTTGGCGGGTCTGCGGAATTCAAATCGGATCGCACGGCATCGATACCCGCTTCGGACGCTGAACGCGTCGGCCTATTCCATGCCGGGCAAAATGATCTTGCTGCCGCCACCGGCTGGGGGGCCGGCCGGTGCGTTTTGCGGCGTCACATTGGCGGGGCCCTGGTCGGGTGTCCACAGCCCACTGCCGGCCGGTTCGGCCGGCCGCTGTGGCATGGATCTGGGCGTCCCGTCGGGCCGCAGCAAGCCGATTTCGATCAGGAAGGACTGCAACATTTGTTGCACTTCAACGCGGTCGCGATAGCGGCTGCCCAGTTTTTGCAGCAGGCTTTGGAAGCCTTCGATGTCACGATCTTGAAGCAGCGAACGCAGCTTGTAGATATAGATGGGGGGTTGGTCGATCGTTCCATTGTCGACCATGGCGACCGCGCGATCGAGTGATTCGATGTCGCGACCACCCGAGGCCGAGAACTTGGTCACCAAGGCGTCGAATTGCATCGGAGCATCTTCGGGGGAAAGCTCCATTTCGAGAATGCGATCGGCAATCCGACCGCTGGCGGCGACCAACTTGGTTTCGCGGCAGCGAGTCAGCAAAAAGCTCAATTGTTCCTTGCTAAGCGGCTCCAGTTTGAGTCGCGACAAAGATTCAACGGGCAAAGCTTCGACGTCTTCCTCGCTAATGGCCGTCACGGTTTCCAAGGGCGGCAATCCGGCAAGTTGGCGAAGTTGATCAACCGCCGGGATTTGCAGATTCAATTGGGAATCCATCGCGACGGCCAAACACACGGCCTCGCGTTTTTGCAGCAGTGAGTCGTCGCCGGCGCACTGCACGAGCGAAACGTCACCCAGCATCCCAAGCGGCTGGGCCGCAATTCGCTCGGGCAAACGTTGCACGATCATTTCGTCGGCAAATTTTTCAAGTGCCTTGGCCCCCGCCTCGGTTCGCGGTTGCGCCGGTTCGCGAGAAACCACCGCCGGCAGAAACAAGCGCGCCGGCTCCTCACTGACAATCTTGATGGACGGATCCAAGCTCTGCAGCATCTCCTTGACCTCCGCCAGGTGGGCTTGCGGAAATTCCGAAACTCGAATTTCCGCATCACGGTCGGTCTGCTTGCCGAACAGCGACAGCGCCGCGATGGCAACCGGCCAATCATCAACGCCCAAGTTTTCCAAGTTCGACCGATCAAACGCCTGGTTGAACAAAATGGCGACGATCTTGGGTGGAACACCGCGCTGGGGGTCGACCATCTGACTGGTGTCGACATTCAGTATTTCAACGCGATCCGATGCCGTCATGGCCATCTGCACGGCTTCGGTGTTTTCAAAACTGGCGGTGATCGAAACACCGGGCACGGTCAGTCCACCGCGATCCGAATCGACATCCAACGCTTCGGCGGTGGCAAGGAACCGAATCCGCTCGGCATCGTCAAGCGAATCGCAGTCGGCAAGTGATCGCAATAGATCGCACTGCAGGCTTCGATCGCCCGCCCAAATCGCGCAGTGCAACAAGCCGCAAAGCACCGCCGGTTCGCGGCCGGCAACACGCTGCAGCGATTCGAATTTGTCGCGAGCCTGAATGATCTTGTTGTTCAACAACAGGTTGCTGGCTTCGTCGTAGCGTTCGCCCCAGGTCGCGTCTTGCGGCCGATCGATCAGTTCCGGAAGCGACTTGAGTAGATGGTTGATGCCCGGTGATTGATTCAGCGAACGAAGCAGACCGACGGCCTGGTCTTGTCCCTCAAAGCCTTGGCTGACCAAACCCATCATGGCCAGCGTGCGAGCGGTCAGGAAATTGCCCGTTTCTGCCATCACCGAACCCATCATCACCACCAAGTCCAGCAGCGTGGCGTCGATCGCCAGACCGCTTTCGGAAATGGCTTTGGTCAAGCTTTCGAGCGCCTGTTCGGTGTCGCCCTCCTGCAACTTTGCGACCGCGGTTTGGCCCTGTGCAAGCGGGTTGGCCGGTTGCAAACGCACAAACCGTTCGGCGTTCTCTTTGAGTGCTTCGACTTCGCCCGCGGCCAGCAACAGCCGTCCCCGCAGGGCCAGGGCCCAAGCGGCTTCGGGATTGGTTTCCAAAATTTTCTTCAGCCGATCCAGTGCCGGCACAATCTGGCCACCCTGGGCCATTTGGAGGACCTCGTCCATCAAATGGACCGAATCCCTGCATTTGCAAAACTTGATTTTCTTGTTGGTGCCGCAGGGGCAGATTGCGTATTGATCGACGGTCATCGGGGCCGCTTCGGCTGGTCGTGAACGGACGGGTGTGAACGGGCGGGTGTGAGGAGGGCGGGCGTGAGGGGGGCGGCTTGCAAAAAGCGGCCGCGAGCAAAAAACGGGCTCGCGCGGCACTCGCACTCCACCCCGCAAAGCCTAACAAGTCTGGTGGAAACGCGAAAACCACGAATCGAAACGCGGGGACACCGCTGCATCGCGAAATCGCCCGGCCGACGGCGACCGCCCCGGTGCTTACCCTCGTTTGCCGGGCAACGTATCATCTGCCCAAAACCCGCCGTTGTGACGGGTCCA
This sequence comes from Planctomycetota bacterium, assembly GCA_039201055.1. Lineage (GTDB taxonomy): Bacteria > Planctomycetota > Planctomycetia > Pirellulales > Pirellulaceae > Rubripirellula. Next base: position 25,002 of record JBCCRW010000013.1, read on the forward strand.
ACAAACCTGTTTGACCATGCCAAGCGGCCCACGTCGTTCCTCCGCTGCAGCGCCATATTTGAATGAAAATCCACGAGTACCAGGGCAAAGAACTCTTCCGGGCCGCCGGCGTTCCCGTGCTGGAAGGATTGGTTGCCGAAACGCCGGACCAAGCCGTCGCGGCCTATGAGAAATTGGGCGGCGCGATCGCGGTCGTCAAAAGTCAAATCCACGCCGGTGGGCGGGGCAAAGGCCACGTCGCCGACAACCCGGATCAACGCGGTGTCGTCGTCTGTAAATCCGCCGATGAAGTTCGCGCGGCCGCCGAGGGATTGTTGGGGAAAACGCTGGTCACGATTCAAACCGGGCCCGAGGGCAAGACCGTTCATCGCGTCTTCGTCGAAGCCGGTTGCGACATCGCCAGGGAACTGTACCTGGGCATTGTGCTTGATCGCGCCACCGCCAAGCCGGTCTTGATGGCAAGCACCGAGGGCGGCGTCGAAATCGAAAAGGTTGCCGAGGAAACGCCGGAGAAAATCTTCAAGGAGCATTTTGATCCCGCCGTCGGACTGGACGGTTTTCAAATTCGCAAGCTGTGCAAAAAGCTCGGTATCACTGGGTCGGCGGCAAAAGCGGCGATGAAGTTTTTCCCCGCGATCTGTCGGTTCTTTGTCGACTACGATTGTTCATTGTGTGAAATCAACCCGCTGGTGATCACCGGCGACGAACAAATGATTGCACTGGATGCCAAGATCGACTTCGATTCCAACGCGCTTTACCGTCACAAAAACCTGCTCGAGTATCGCGATTTAAGCGAAGAGGAACCCAGTGAGGTCCGCGCCAGTGATGCGGGACTGAGCTACGTCAAGCTGGACGGCAACATCGGCTGCCTGGTCAATGGTGCCGGGTTGGCGATGAGCACGATGGACATCATCAAGTACCACGGTGGAAATCCGGCCAACTTCTTGGACGTTGGCGGTGGTGCCAACACCGAACAGGTGACCGAAGCGTTTCGCATTTTGCTTTCCGACCCGAATTGCAAGGGCGTCCTGGTCAACATCTTTGGCGGCATCGCACGATGCACGACGATTGCCCAAGCGATCATCGATGCCAGCAAAAACGTCGGTTTCAACGTGCCGCTGGTCGTGCGGCTTGAGGGCACCGAGGTCGAAGAAGGCCGCAAGATGTTGGCCGACAGTGATGTCGACATCATTAGCGCCACCGACATCACCGACGCCGCCAAGAAGATCGTCGCCGCGGCGGGTTAACCCCCAGCTTGGGTCCAACACCCAGCTTTGATCTAACACCCAGCGTTGGGCGTTCGGACCCAACGCCGCTGTTTCGCCAACCCACCCTTTCACTTTCGCAAGCTACCCCCAACCCGTCATGTCGATTCTGATCAACGGCGACACCAAGGTGATCTGCCAGGGCATCACCGGAAACGCCGGCACCTTTCACTCCCTTGGATGTCGCGACTACGGCACCGCGATGGTCGGCGGCGTCACGCCCGGTAAAGGCGGCCAAGACGTCGAAGGCATCCCCGTCTTTGATACCGTCGAAGAGGCCGTGACGCAGACCGGCGCCAATGCGTCCATGATCTTTGTGCCGCCGGCGTTCACCGCCGATGCCATCCTGGAAGCCATCGACGCCGGGATTGAGGTGATCGCGGCGATCACCGAAGGCGTCCCCGTGTTGGATATGGTCCGCGTTTACGAAACCGTCCGCGCGAGCGAATCGGTGTTAATTGGACCCAATTGCCCGGGCTTGATTACGCCCGGCCATTGCAAGATCGGCATCATGCCCGGTTACATCCACAAGGTCGGCAAGGTGGGCGTGATGAGCCGCAGTGGCACGCTGACCTACGAAGCGGTTTGGCAAACATCGAACTTGGGTTTGGGCCAAAGCACCTGCGTTGGACTTGGCGGCGACCCCATCGTCGGAACCAACTACATCGACCTGCTGAAACGGTACCAGGAAGATGATCAAACCGAGGCCATTTTGATGATTGGTGAAATTGGTGGATCGGCCGAGGAAGAGGCCGCCGCATTTGCCAAGGAGCACGTCACCAAGCCCATGGCGGCGTTCATTGCCGGACGCACCGCACCGCCGGGAAAACGCATGGGGCACGCCGGTGCAATCATTAGTGGCGGCAAGGGGACCGCCGAAGAAAAGGTCGCGGCCTTGGAGGACGCCGGCATCGTCGTCGCACCGACGCCCGCCGACATGGGCGACGCGGTCGTCAAGGCCATCGCAAACGGCTAGGGTCGCCACCACTAGCCCGAACGCGGATCGCTGGAAGACGATGAACTCCTGGCGAAGGCAGGTTTTCGCGCAATTTTTGGCCGACGCCAATCCTAGAATTGCGGCGAAAGGCACCCCCAAAAAGATTTTCTTGCGGTTTCTTGGCGGTCGCGATGGTTGACCTACGAGCCCTGGGTAGCACGAACCGGCAACGCGTCGGTCGTCAATCCCAATGGCTTTTCAACCGGCTGCCTCCGCATGAGCTTTCTTCTGCCAATCGCGTCGGACATCCCACCACGCGTCGTTTTTCTGTCTTGCGATTCCGGCGGCGGGCACAATGCGGTTGCCCAGTCGATGATCGATGGCATGCAGCGGCACACCGGTGTCGACGCAAGAGTCTTGAATGTCTACCAAACACGCACCCAGCAGATTTGGCCGCTGCTGGCACGGATTCGGGCGAAAACGCAAACGGTTTGGAAGGCTATCTACCGGGTTACCGATCGTCATTGGGTCATCCGCAGTGTTTGGAAGACGTTGCGCCCATCATTTCTGGGGCCGCTTGCCAAGGCTGTCAACGGCCAAGACGACCAAGCGAGGCCGGACATCGTGGTCGCCGTTCACCATGCATCGGCGCAATGTCTCGAATCACTGGCCAATCGTTTCGACAGGCGACCGATGACGGTCGTCTGTGTGACCGATTACGAAGTGCACGCCAATTGGATTGCCAACGCGGATCTCTATTTGGCAGGTTCCGATAGCGTCTATCGCAAACTGACAGCCGAGGGCAAACGCGTCGCCCGGCTTCCAATGCTGCCGTGCCGAGCCCCCAAATTCGTCACGCCGAAAAGTGTCGCACGCGAGGGTGACTTCCTCAAGATCCTGATGGTTATGGGACTCGAGGGCAGCAGCCGACACAAAGCCAAACGCATCATCAATCAGCTCTTACGAAGTTCCGGCGACGTCCAGGTGAAGGTCGACGTGATCTGTGGACGCAATGCAAAACTGAAAGCGGAATTGGCACGCATCTACCAAAACGAAGGTGCCATTTGCGTCCACGGCTTTGTTGACGACATTCCCGAGCGCATGCAAATGGCGAACTTGGCCCTGATCCGGCTGAGCCCCAATACGATGACCGAGGCGCTCGCCGCCGGCACACCCGTGATCGGCTTTGACTGGCATGTCC
>JBCCRW010000014.1:0-27523 GCA_039201055.1 Planctomycetota bacterium
GTCATCGACGTTCAAAGGAATTCGCTGGTAGCTGTTGTTACCGAGACTAGCGATTGGAAAACTCTGCGATCCCGACGTTGTGGTCAACGTCACGATCGAGCCGCCGTTTTCGTCGGTGTCGATGTCCAGCAAATCGATGTAGTTGACCTGCACGGCTTCATCAAAATCGAAGGTGATTGTACCGCCCTTCGCATCATCGTCGGGGTCGGCTCCATCGCCGTCCTCGGACAGGATCAGAATGTTGCCCAGCGGGGTGTCGTTGGCGATGCCGCCACCTTGGCCGGGGCCGCCGTTTGCGACCGATGGGGTGCCCAGGTCCGAATCGCCGCCCGTGGGAGAACTGGAATCAAACACCATCGCCCGATTGCCTGCACCGGGCGCCGAATTGGCGACGCCGGTAATCGTGACACCGGGCAGTTGGCTGCCGACCACATCCCCGGCTGCCAAGCTATCGAAATCCAAAACGTGCATCGACGACGTGGTGATGACTTTGTCGACGTATTTGACGACTTCGATCGCCGCATCAAATTGCGGGTCGGGCACGGGGTCGGTCGGGAATACGTTTGCCTTGTTGCCCCCGGAAAAATCGCTGGTGAACACACCACCAAAGTTCGAAAATTCACTGGTGATTGTGACACCGATGTCCTTACCGGCGAAGTAGTTGGGGCGAACGCTGCCACCGGAGAGGGTTCCGGAGGTTGCCAGCAGCCCACCGACGATTGAAATTCGAAAATCAAAAAAGTCGGTGTCCGTGGGCGGCGCGTCCGCGAACCCGAAGTCGATGACGGTACCTTCCAGCAGCGTGCCGCTGACATCGATCACACTGTCCCCGTCGATGTCAATGTCGCCGGTTACCGTGAAATCGTTTCCCGTCTGGCCCGCAACCGGGAGCCCCGAAGAGTCAAGCTGGACGGCCAGATCAAATGTCGCCGCTCCGGTGATCGGCCTGGCTGCGATGAACGGATTATTGGTTGTCCGAAAAGTCAATGGCAGTGCGTCAGCGGTAAAGTCGCCGGTCACCGAATCAAATTGAACAGTGCCCGTGTTATTCGCGAATGCGACCGGAAGGTCAGCAGCTAGACCAAGCAGCGCGAGCACACGACGCCCTTCCAAAGTCTCAAAGCCACGCTTTTGCATGACGCCGCGACGATTTCGTTTCTGTTTACGGACGCGGGTCGTTTTCGGAGTTTTTCGCATGGGGGAGTTCGTTGGGGAAGGACTGCGGGGGAACCAAACACGAATGGACACGAAGGCCCATCAAACGGCCATACAACGTGCAATTCTTGGCCGCACAAGACGCCGGCCAGACTAGTCGCTTCCCTGCGAACTGTTGTTTAAGAGAGAACCGATCCGCGTCGGTTCTTTTTGCGAAACCGCACCATGCACCCGAGTAATCCGGAAAACATGAAAAGACTGGCCGGTTCGGGAACGGGCCGCGTGGCGTTAGCGGTTGCCGGAGTGAATGAGAAATTACTTAGCGGATCAGGTAGGTTAGCGATACCGATCGTTAGTTGAATCGTGTCCCCAAAGGTGTCCGCCAATATTCCACCATCTGCGGAGCGATCGACGATTGCGTCGAACTTGAAAACCGCCGCGTCTTTCGTCGTTGTGCGAGTGACTTGAAGACTGGTCAAGGATCCAGAGAGGAGCAAGTCGTTCTCGGTTGCCGAATCGTCCAAGGTACCGGAGATCGAAAACGAATTCATATTAAGCCCGCCAACGGTCCCCGATCCACTCACGAGGTTCCCATTCCGGTCGACCGAAGCGGCAAGCATGAAGTTCGAAGCAAACCCGATGTTGCCGATAGTAGTGCTCGTGCCATCTCCGAGCGTGAACTGCGTCGCAGTTCCTCCGAACAAAAACACGCCCGCATTGGTTGCGGAGTTGGACTGCGATGCATCACCGCCCGTGTACGCAGCGATGCCGCCCGCCGAAATGTCGGCGATGAAAAGTCCACCATGAGCCGCCGTGGTCGCCGTGGAAACGAATAGAACCACGAGCCCGAGGATGAAACCTCGGCTTGGGGGAGTCGCAAGGGCGAAGAAGTATCGGGCCATAGCAGGGGACTTTGAGGCAGGGATCGCACTGTAGGGTGCCCGTGCGATGGCGGCATGATAGCAACTGAATTATTCAACGCAAGACTTTCGGGGGGTGAAACGGTCCGCTGTGCGAATTCAAACGCTTTTCGACCGTCAATCCTGCCCTTAACGCGTCAAAATCGACGTAATAACCGCATTCAAGAAATTTTTTTGCATTTTTTCGCGGAATCGTTTCAGCGGGCGTGACGGCAACACAATCAACTTGCAACGGCCGTTCACATTTTGCGGGATCTATCGCGTCCCGTGAAGCAAGGTCGACTTTTCTTGTCAGGTTAAGTCAACGGGCAATGGGAGAACCGTCGATCGCCTTCCTGTGCACTAGTTTTGGCTCCCGTTTTGGCTCCGCCAACGAGCGTGCATCCGGGGTCCTCCCAAATCCTCCCCGCCCTCTCCACCTCCCGATGACTTTCGATGTCGATGGCTCCTTTCCCCATCGGTGATCCGAATTCGCGCGCCGATTCGGATTATCTGCTGTATGTCCGCGCCTACGCCTCGAGCGTGCTCCGCGGCCAGTGGCAATTTTCGCTGGAAACCTACGCCGGACAAACCGTTCTGGACGCCCAGGATGACGACGAAGGCGACCTCAATCGCCTGAACCTGCTCGCCCTGGTCCGCGGCCTCGAAGCCATCGACGGTCCAGCCTCGGTCACCGTCCTGTCCAGCAGCCGGTACCTCGTCCGGTCAATGGTCGATTCGCTGCCTCGATGGCGATCAAACCGGTTCGTTTGGGAGCACTTTGGTCGCAAAGTGCCCATTCAATTCGGATCGCTTTGGAAACGCGTTGACCATGCGTTTTCGATTCACCGTGTGGAAGCCTGCCTGGTCCAATCACGGATGGTACCGTCACCCAGTGACACTCAGCCTCCCAGTGACATGCAAACCAGTGACATGCAAACCAGTGACATGCAAACCAGTGACATGCAAACCGATCGCATCATGCGTATCGATGCCGCCCATCCGGCCACGCCGGCGACGAAGCGAAGCGACAACGAAGCTTCGGAAAAACAGGGCCGCGATCCCTTTCGACGGATGCTTGCGTTGTCCCGCGAAGGGGCACGCCGAAACGGCCGCCGATTCACCGCCGCCGATTTGCGAGTCGCGCCTGATTTGCGACCTACACCCGATTCGGCCTGATCGCCCCGCCGAACCAACCTCCCGCCAAACCACCTCCCCCCATCGCGCCTTTCCATCCCTCGCCACACCATGCAGACCCAAGTTTCTCTCGGCACCATCGGACAATTGATCGACGGTTCGCACCCCGACCCCGCCAGCGTGCTGGGTGCACATCCCATTCGCTATGGCGATCGACCCGCGACCGCGGTGCGGGCTTTTCGACCCGGTGCCCAGGCGGCGTGGATCATTGATGATGTTGCCGGCAACCGACGACCGATGCGAAAGCTGCACCCGGCCGGATTCTTCGAGGCTATTTGTGATTGGGAACTTGGCGCGGATAATGCTGGGTTGATGGATCCCTCCGCCCAGCCGTACCACATCGAGATGTCTAACACCCAAGGCGAAACCCGCACCCAACCGGACCCCTACATTGTCCAGCCTTTGCTGGGCGAAATGGATCGCTATCTGTTGGGTGAAGGCAAACACTACGACCTGTACGAATGTCTGGGTGCTCAAGTCCGCAACGTGGGCGACACCCAGGGCGTCAACTTTGCCGTTTGGGCCCCCAATGCCCGCAGCGTTCAAATTGTCGGCGACTTTAATCGCTGGGATGGCCGCGGACACGTCGCCAAAGTGCATCCCAACATCGGCATCTGGGAATTGTTTGTGCCGCAGGCCAAGGTGGGAGATCGTTACAAGTTTCGCATTCACACCCAGCAAGGTCACTGGATCGACAAATCCGACCCGGTGGGCTTTGCCGCCGAATTGCCGCCGCTGACGGCTTCGGTCGTCGCCAACTTGCGCGACTTCAGTTGGGACGATGGCGACTGGATGCAGCAACGATTGCAGCGCGATCCGATGGCGTCGCCAATGAACGTCTACGAAGTGCATTTGGGCAGTTGGCAACAAGCTCCCGGCCGCACCCACGGCTGGCTGAACTATCGCGACCTGGCCAAACGTTTAACCGATTACTGCCATCGCATGAATTTCACGCACGTGGAATTGATGCCGGTTTCCGAGCATCCGTTTACCGGATCCTGGGGATACCAAACCGTCGGCTATTTCGCGCCGACAAGCCGTCACGGCGACCCCGAAGACTTCATGTACTTCGTCGATTATCTGCACCGTCACGGATTGGGTGTCATCATCGACTGGGCGCCGGCTCACTTCCCCAAGGATGGCCACGGTTTGGCCAAGTTCGACGGTTCGGCTCTCTACGAACACGCCGATTCGCGGCAGGGCGAACATCCCGACTGGGGAACGCTGATCTTCAACTACGGTCGTAACGAAGTCCGTAACTTTCTGGTCGCCAACGCCTTGTTCTGGTTGGACAAGTATCACATCGACGGACTCCGCGTCGACGCGGTGGCATCGATGTTGTATCTGGACTACAGCCGCGATTCGGGCGATTGGGTCCCCAACCAGTATGGCGGGCGGGAAAACCTTGAAGCGATCGAATTCGTCAAGGAATTCAACGCGTTGGTCCATGAAAAGCATCCCGGTGCGGTCACGATCGCCGAAGAATCCACCGCTTGGGGCGGCGTGTCGCGACCGCTTTACGATGGCGGTTTGGGATTCACGTACAAATGGAACATGGGATGGATGAACGACACCCTGTCGTACATGCAAAAGGAGCCCATCCATCGCAGCCACCATCAAAATGATCTGACGTTTAGTTTGATCTATGCGTTCAGCGAAAACTTTATGTTGCCGCTCTCGCATGATGAAGTCGTTCACGGCAAGGGATCGCTGCTATCACAAATGCCGGGTGACATGTGGCAACAGTTCGCAAATTTGCGATTGCTCTATTCCTACATGTGGACGCACCCGGGCAAAAAACTGCTGTTTATGGGCGGTGAACTGGGCATGTGGAACGAATGGGATCACGACCGCGGTCCCGAATGGGAATTGTTGGACTTTGATACCCACCGCGGCATCCAACAATGCGTCGCCGATCTGAACCGGTTGGTCATTCAGCAACCGGCGCTTCATCAAATCGACTTCCGCCAAGAAGGATTCGAGTGGGTCGATTGCATGAACGATCGCGACAGTTCGCTGATTTATCTTCGCAAAGGATATGATGGCGTTCCGCCAATCCTTGTCTGCCACAACTTCACACCGGTGGTGCGATCGAATTATCGAGTGGGCGTTCCGATGTCGGGCTTTTGGAAGGAAATCTTCAACAGCGACAGTGAAGCTTACGGCGGATCCAACGTCGGAAACTACCCGGGCCTAAACACCACGGGCATCGGGCATCACGCCCGCCCCGACAGTATCAACCTGACGTTGCCGCCATTGGCGACAACGATCTTCCGATACGAAGGTTAGGTTTAAACGCCGACCGTTTGGACGCCAAAAATGTCCAATGTCTCGGCCAATTGCTGACGTAGCGGATCTTCCAGGGGCGTCATCGGCAAACGCAGTTCACCGGTGTCACGTCCCACCAGGGCCATCGCGGCCTTGATGGGGATGGGGTTGGTCGAAAGGCTGAGCAGCTTGCTGCAAAGCGAGAACAAACGCAGGTGCTTTTGGGCGGCGGTTTGGAAGTCGCCGTCCAAGGCCAGGCGGACCATTTCCGCCATGGCGTCGGGTACCAAGTTCCCAACCACGCTGATCACGCCCTCGCCACCCACGCTCATCATCGGCAGCGTCAGCGAATCGTCACCAGAAAGCACCGTTAAATCGGTTCGTCCCAGAATCGCACTACACTGATCCAGTTTGCCGGTCGCCTCTTTGACCATGGTGATGTTGGGAATTTCCGCCAGCCGGCAGATCGTTTCCACATCAATCTCTTTGGCCGTCCGGCCGGGAATGTTGTAAACGCAGACGGGAATCTCGACCGCCTGGGCAACCGCTTTGAAGTGTTGATACAAGCCTTCCTGCGTCGGCTTGTTGTAGTACGGCGCGACCTGCAACGTGGCGTCGGCGCCGGCGGCCTGGGCCCGCACGGTCAATTCAAGTGCTTCCTGGGTGCTGTTACTGCCCGTGCCCGCCATCACCTTGACGCGACCGGCGGCCAAGCGAATCGTCTCGGCGATCACTTGAGCGTGTTCGTCGTGGGTCAGCGTTGGCGATTCCCCGGTCGTCCCAACCGGTACCAAACATGTCGTTCCACCGGAGATTTGAAATTCGATTTGTTCGGCCAAGCGATCGAAATCAATTTTCCCGTCGGAAAACGGGGTCACTATGGCAACGGACAGGCCGGCAAAATCACTTCCCTTGCGTGTGCTCATGGGGACTCCGGTTGAATTCGAGCGTGAATGGGGGTGGCTGGACGACACGCTTGAGCGATATCGTCGTGCGGTCGAACCCGATGGTAGGTCCCCAAGCGGCTGCGGTGAAGGTGGCAAGCTTCGGCCATTGCCACTTAGAACTCGTCGTCTTCGTCGTCGCCATCGCGATCGGGGTGCAGCGGATCGTCAGGATCGAAGAAAAGATCCGCCAGTCCAATGGGTGCCGATTCGCCGCCCAGTGATTGGCGTCGTCGCCGCGCCAGCTCGGCCAAATCACCCGCATCTTCACCCAAACACTTTTCCAATGCTTCGCCCCAAACGGCGTCCTTGGAAACCGGATGGTCCGCGTCCTGACGCATTCGCTTGATCGCGTAGCGGAGCAGATTGATGCCGTCGCGTGGGGAAAAATCCAGCTTCAAGGAGTGCGATTGCTGCAAAAATTCCACCGTCATTGCCAGCATGTCGGCTTCGACAAAGGGCAGATGGTATTGCAGGATCGCCATTTCATCCTGCTTGTTTGGAAAACCCACCTCCAGTGTCGGTTGCAAACGCGACAAAATGTAGTCGGGGATTTCGAAGGTGGATTCATCCTGGTTCATCGTGACCGCTGATCGAAAGTTCGCGTCCGCATGGATGTTGATTCCGGCCACGATGGATTCGACCATTCGGCGGTTATCCAACAACGGGGCCAGTGAAGCCCACGACTTTTCGTTCATGCGATTGCCCTCATCCAGCAAACACACGCCGCCGACAATCATCGCGGTAACCAGTGGGCTGGCGTGATAGGCAATCTGGCCGCCCTGGGACAGCACGGGCGTGACCAGCAAATCTTCTGGACGCGTGTCGGCGGTGCATTGGTAGATGTACAACGGCCGCTCTTGCAGTTCGGCAGCGGCGATTGCCAGTTGAGTTTTACCGACGCCCGGCGGTCCAACCAAACGCGGCGTCAACGGTAGATCGCTTTCGTCGACCGTGATCCAACACGCCAGCAATTGTTTTAGCACCTCCTGTTGGCCAATCCACTGGCCGGAACCCCCGTGCGGCTTTGCCAAACGAAGCTCGATCCCATCGATGGTGACAAATTCGGGTGTCTGTTCCACACTGCTCATCTTGCGTCGCGGATTTGCTGCGGTTGGCCGGGCTGGAATCGCCAAATCTTACCGCGCCTGCGTAGCCATCGTCAGCCGGCTGCGAACATCCTGCGATGCAACGCGCCTTCGCCGACCGCTAGGAAGTCGGCACGAAGTTTTTCGCGTGCGCCTCACGCTGGGCCAATTCGTAATCGTGCTCCGTCATGATGCGAGCCAATTCACGCAAGTCGGTCGCCGGCACCCAGCCCAACTTTTCTTTCGCCTTACTCGGGTCGCCCAGCAGCAATTCGACTTCCGCGGGGCGGAAATATCGCGGGTCGATTTCGACAAAATCTTCGTAGTTCAAATCCAGTTGCTCAAAGACCAACTTGCAGAACTCACGGACCGAGACGGTTTCGCCGGTTGCCAAAACAAAATCATCGGGCTGGTCGTGTTGCAGGATCCGCCACATGCCCTCGACATAGTCTTTGGCGTAACCCCAGTCGCGTTTGGCGTCCAAATTGCCAAGGTACAATTTTTCTTGTAGACCGGCTTTGATGCGGCCGGCGGCACGCGTGATCTTCCGCGTCACAAAGGTTTCGCCGCGACGTTCGGATTCGTGATTGAACAGGATTCCGTTGCTGGCAAAAAGGTCATAGCTGCAGCGGTAATTGACGGTTTGGTGGAACGCATAAACCTTCGCGCAAGCGTAAGGCGATTGCGGGTTGAAGGGCGTGGTTTCCTTTTGTGGCGTTTCCAAGACATCGCCATACATTTCGCTGCTGCTGGCTTGATAGACCTTGGTCTTGTGCGTTTTGTCCAAGATTCTCGCGGCCTCCAGGACGTTCAGCGCGCCGACGCCGACCGACTGCAGCGTATAAACGGGTTGATCAAAGGAAACGCGAACGTGGCTTTGGGCACCCAAGTTGTAAATTTCGTCGGGCTGGATATCCAACACCAAGTTGGTCAGCGCCTGGCCATCGGTCAGGTCCCCGTAATGCAAAAGCAAATCGGGATTTTGATGCACATCCTGGTAAATGTGATCGATTCGCTCGGTGGAAAACGTGCTGCTGCGACGAACCAGGCCATGCACCTGATAGCCCTTTTCGAGCAACAATTCGGCTAGGTAGCTGCCGTCCTGGCCCGTGATTCCGGTGATCAATGCGGTTTTGGTCATGACAAGATCGCTGCGATGAGTAATTAGGATGTTGGAAAACGCGTGTGCTGGCTAGACCGATCGAAGTTCGCCGGCGTTTTGTTCAAGCAAAAAGTCCTGGTAGGTTTGTCGTAAGCCGGCGGCCAAATCCAGCTTGTGTTGCCATCCGAGTGAATGCAATCGGGTGACGTTGGTGCATTTGATCGGTGTCCCATCGGGTCTTGAAGGATCCGTCAAAATTTCGCCTTGATAGCCGACGACTTCGGCAACCTTCTGTGCGGTTTCCAAAATCGTTTGGTCGATCCCGGTCCCGACGTTGACCCAGTCGGGCGGATCGTCCAATGTGATTAAATGCAGCAACGCATCGGCCAGATCGTCAACGTGCAAAAATTCGCGTCGCGGCGAACCGGTTCCCCAAATGGTGACCGATGGCGCGGCATCGCGTTTGGCTTCATGAAATCGCCGAATCAACGCCGGCAAAACGTGGCTGTGTTCCGGATGGTAATTGTCACCAGGACCATAAAGGTTGGTGGGCATCGCGGAATGAAACAGCGATCCGTATTGCCGACGATAGTATTGGCAAAGCTTTAGCCCCGCGATCTTGGCCAAGGCGTACGCTTCGTTGGTCGGTTCCAGCGGTCCGCTTAATAAGGCGTCCTCATGAATCGGTTGCGGGCAATCTCGCGGATAAATGCAAGTGCTGCCCAGAAATAAAAATCGTTTGACCCCATGGCGATGGGCGGCATGGATCGCGTGCGTGGCCATCCACAAATTGTCGGTCAAAAATTCAACGGGATAAGTGTTGTTGGCGACGATGCCGCCGACTTTGGCCGCCGCGAAAATCACCGCCTCGGGTTTATATTCCGCAAAAAAGGCATCGGTTGCCTCGGCATCGGTCAGATCCAAGCGGTCACGGCCGGCGGTCACGACATCGGTGTCGGCGCCGGCGAGTCGTCGGCAGAGTGCTTTGCCCACCATGCCGCGGTGGCCAGCTACAAAAATCGATTCTGGGAGTGCTGCGTTCATGGCCTGACAAGGTACTTGGCCTGGCAAAAAGCGGCAGGGGTAAGTTTTTGACTCCGCGTCACAGGCTCGCCCGAAACGCATCTTGGCCCCGTCAAGGATCGCCCAACCGGCAAAACCGGCATCGCTCGGCCAAATCCATCTTGCCCCGTGCCCGGGGGCTGTGGGAGAAGCCGTCTTGGTGCCGTGCTCTTCTCTCGCTTCCGAAAGGCAGCCGACGTGACCGATTTTGCCGTGAATTCAACCGCCCAACCCTTTATCGCGTGCCAAGTCTCCGCAAACCGACGCGTGATGAGGCTGCCCTCGCGAATCCGACTCGCCCGCATTTCGTTGGTATTCGGTTGTCTGCTGGGTCTCAGCAGCGCGGCGACCGGCCAGATCAATCCGCCGGGCGGCTCGGGATTTGCGTCCCCGGCCAACGCCGGTGGCGTCGCGGATGCCGGAAATGGTGCCAATCCCAACCCGGCCGGCACGTTTCGCGCCGCTGGCGTACCCAACCCAGGCACCGGCACAGGCGTGGGCACACCGAATGCGCTACGCAGCGTCAATTCACCCGCCGCTCGCTCGTTTCCCAGCAATAACCCGCCCGGTTTGACGGGTTTGACGGGGACGGGGACGGGGACTCGGTCGCCCTCGGATGCTCCCGCTTTGAACAACCAGGCGTACCTGGGCGGCCGCATCACCGGCGGCGGCGAACTGCCCCGCGACGCCGGCCAGGAACATCGCATCTATGACTTGCGGCCGTACACCGGCTATCTGACCAAAATCGACCATCCCGAACAGGCCGTCGTCGACTGGGTGCTTCGCGAGACCGGATCGGATGTTTGGTTCACGCAGCCCTTCGGATTCATGAACGCGCATCGCGACGGGCTGAGTCTGTACCACACCCGCGAAATGCACCAAGTCGTCGCGGGCATCGTCGAACGTTTTGTTGCCGGCGAAAAAGATCCCCAACTGATGCACCTGCGCGTGATGACCGTTGGGAACCCCAATTGGCGATCGCGAACCCACATGTTGATGCAGCATGTCAACGTGGATTCGCCGGGCGTCCAAGCCTGGCTGCTGTCCAAAGAAAACGCCGCACTGGTGCTGAACATGCTTCGCGCCCGCTCGGACGCGCGTGAAGTCCAAGACTTGAACATGTCCATTTACAACGGACAAACCGAACACCTGTATTCGACCAAAGGCCGTAACTACGTTCGCAACGTTCGACCGGCGGCCGCCGCATGGCCACCGTATGAACCCGAGACGGGCGAAATTCAAGAAGGCTACCGATTGTCAATCAGTCCACTGCTTTCGGTCGACGGAAAAACCATGGATTGCTTAATCAAGGCCGACATCGACCAAGTCGACAAATTGAAGCACGTAAATTTGGAATTGCCGCTGCCCAACGGACAAACACATCGCACTCGCATCGACGTTCCCCAAGTGGTCTCGTGGCGATTGCACGAACGATTCCGTTGGCCCACCGACAAGGTGCTGCTGCTGTCCTGTGGTGTCGTGGCCAGTCCCGAACGTTCCGGATCGGGGATGCTGCGCAACATGGCAGCACTGACCGGCACGACGCCCGGCCGCGCCGACGCATTGTTGTTTTTGGAACATCGCGGCCGCGCGACCGAGAACCTAGCCACCGTTCCCTCGATGGGGCCGGCGGGCGTTCCAACGATCGGCACCCCAGCAACTGGTCTTCCAGCGACTGGCGTTCCGGCGATCGCCACCCGGCCTACCGCCGGGACGACCCGCGGAAGGTATTAGCATTTCACGCCGCAAGCACCTACGCATTTGCGGCCGCAGCGTGCAAACTAGGGATTTAACGTTTCCCGTTTTTTGCCCGCCGCCATGCTTTTGACCATCGAATCGACCTGCGATGAAACCGCTGCCGCCGTCATTTCGCCCGATGGCAAGGTGCTCGGCAGCAGCGTCGCGACCCAGGAAACGTTGCACGAACAATTCCAGGGCGTGGTGCCGGAGATCGCCGCTCGGGCTCACGTTGAACGAATTTTGCCGGTCATCGACACCGCGATGCGACGCGCGGATGTCAGCGGCGATCAACTCGATGCAATCGGTGTCGCCGATCGGCCCGGACTCGCCGGCAGTCTCCTGGTCGGCATGGTGGCCGCCAAGACACTGGCACTCGCGTGGGACAAGCCGCTTGTCACGCTAAATCATTTGCACGCCCATCTGTATGCGTGCCAAATGATTCGCGAAACCACGATTTATCCCTGCGTGGGGCTGGTGATCAGCGGCGGTCACACCAGTCTTTACCGCTGCGATTCGCCGTTGGATTTGGAATACCTTGGCGGCACGATCGACGATGCCGTTGGAGAAGCGTTCGATAAAGTCGCCGCCATGCTTAATCTGGGATTCCCCGGTGGGCCGGCGGTTTCCAAGTGGGCCGCCCAAGGCGACCGACAAGCGTACGATTTTCCGCGTTCAATGGTCGACCGCGACAACCTGGACTTCAGCTTTAGTGGTCTAAAAACAGCCGTCCGCTATGCGATCGTGGGATCGGGCAATGGTGTGGATCCCAAAACGATCGACGTCGACGATTCGACCAAGGCGAACGTGTGCGCGTCCTTTGAACAGGCCGCCACCGACATCGTGGTTGCGAAATGTCGTGCCGCACTGAAACAAACCGGCACCGCGCGGTTGATCATCGGTGGCGGCGTCGCCGCCAATCGCTTCCTACGCGAAAACCTGCAACACGCTGCCGACGACGACGGCTTTGATTTGGTCATCGCGCCGATGGAATTGTGTACCGACAACGCGGTCATGGGTGCGATCGCGCTGGAAAAAATGCGGCGGGGTCAATTCGCTTCGCTCGACGCCGACATCACGCCGGGACTGCAACGCGGTTTCTGAACAGAAGTAACACGGTTTCTGAACAGACGTAACGCGGTTTCTGAACAGGCGCAACACGTTGTTTGAACGATCGCGGGCGTTGCTTGAACATTCACATCGCGGTCTTTCACCGCAGCTCATCCGCCTTTTCGTCCATCTGACTCCTTTCCCCCTCTTCCGACAAAACGATCATGGAAATCTTGGGCGGCCCGGCCTTCAGCGTTTGTGGCGCGGGGGAATCCCACGGCCCCGGCGTGACGACAATCGTGATGGGGACACCGCCCGGGTTCGATATCCACCGCACGACCATCCAACGAGACCTGGATCGCCGTCGACCCGGTGGTAACAAGCATGGCACCCCGCGGAACGAAAAGGACCAAGTCGCCCTGCTGTCGGGCATCTACCAGCCCGATCATGACGCGTTGCTTGCCGGCGGCAGCATCGAAGTCACCTTTGACGACCGGTCCTTTCGAACCGAGCATTACGCCGGCGGCAAGACAACGGGCGAACCGATCGCCGCCCTGGTGCTATCGACATCCAAAAAGTCCGCCGACTATTCACAGGTCATCGGTCCCGAAGGACACGTGCGTCCCGGCCACACGGACTTGGTCAAACATCATCAATCACGCGGTTTTGTCGACGTCCGCGGCGGTGGACGCTCCAGTTACCGCAGCACGATCAGCGACGTTGTCGGTGGCTCGATCGCTCGTGAAATCTTGCGGCAAAGATTTGGGACTCAGATCCTGTCATCGATCGTTTCGGTGGGATCGCATCGTTGCGACGACCGACTTGCCGATGCAATCTGGGGCTTGCACCAGAGTTCAAAGTGCGTGATTCAAGCGAGCGACCTGGAAGCGTTTTCCGCAAGACTCGACGAGGCCGAAATTCCCAGCTTGGATGCGAAATTCGCCGAGCGGGCGGCCGACCATATCATTGACGTCCGGAAGGCCGGTGATTCGGTGGGCGCGGAAGTCGAAATCGTTGCCGCCAACGTTCCACCGCTGTTGGGCAGTCCGCTGTACCAAAGTCTCAAGCTGCGGCTGATGGGAGCGCTCGGGGGTTTAAATGCGGTTCAATTTTGCGAAGTCGGCGATGGTCGCGAAGTCACGGCGCGACGGGGCAGCCAAAACAACGACCCGATTCGCCGGAGCGGCTATGCGGGCAACAGTCACGGCGGATTGATTGGCGGCATCAGCACGGGCGCGCCACTGGTGCTTCGCGTCGGATTTAAACCCACCTCGACCATCCATCTTCAACAAAAGTCGGTCCGCAAGGACTTTTCGGAAATTGACTTCAAGCTTGATGGTGGACGTCACGACCCCTGCGTCGGTGTCCGCGCGGGCGTCACGCTGGAATCCCGCATCGCGATCGAATTACTCAACGCATGTTTGGAATTTGCGGGAAAGAACCTGGACGGCGATTGGCCCCCATTTTTTGGCTAGCGGAACCGTCATCCGCCGCCTCCGGCCACGGCGTCCATCATCCCCCGCGCCTTGATCCACGTTTCTCGTTCCTCGGCGGCCGCGTCGCTGCGCGCGGTGATGCCGCCGCCAACGGGAATCCGCAACTGGCCATCGCGATACGTCATTGTGCGGATCAAAATGTTGAAGTCCGCCGAACCCGAATCCGAAATATAACCCAGCGATCCACAATACGGACCGCGGGTGCTGCGTTCCAATTCGGCGATGATTCGCATCGCTTCGATCTTTGGAGCCCCCGTGATGCTACCGCCCGGAAAGCAGGCGGCCAGTAAATCCACGCAGTCACATTCGGGTCGCAAACGTCCTCGCACCACCGAGACCAAGTGTTGCACGTGAGCGTATTTTTCGACGCGGCACAACACCGGCACTTCAACGCTGGTGTCGTCGCAAACACGGGAAAGATCGTTTCGCATCAAGTCAACGATCATGATGTTTTCCGCACGATCCTTTTCGCTTGCCGACAGTTGATCCGCCATCGCCAAGTCGGCCATCGGGTAACGCGAGCGGCCGATGGTGCCTTTGATCGGTCGCGTTTCGACTACCCCGTCGCGGACCTGAAGAAATCCCTCGGGCGAACTACACAGGATTTGAAAATCACAGGCATCATAAAATCCGGCCATCGGCGCCGGGTTGGCGGCTCGCAGGACCTTATAGGTTGCCAGTGCCGATGCCCGCGTTCGCGAGCACAATTGGTGGGCCAAATTGACTTGAAAGCAATCACCGCGACGAATCCGCAAGATGATCTCATCGACCGCGGCACGAAACGCATCGGACTCCATGTTGCTTCGCGCTGGTGGGGGAGCGTCGCGAGGAACACCCTGCTGCGAGGCAAACGGCGTTTCGGCAAACATCGGCTCTTCGGCCAACCAGCCTTGGATTTCCGCACACCGTGCTTCCGCTTCGTAGCGACCGCTTGAACGCCCCCACAAGGCCGATTCGCCACTGACATGGTCGGTGACAAAAAACCATGAGTAGTGACTCAGGTGTAACGCGGCGCTCGACAGGTCACGCTCCTTGGCAATCGGGATTGTTTCGAGCCAATGCCCCGCTTCATACCCCAAAAAACCCACCCAGCCACCGACGATCGGAGGACGGACGACCGGACCCGTTGATTGCGATTGGGAATCCAAGACAACGATCGCGTCGTCACACGGACCGACCGCCGTACCTTGAATCTTTGACTTGAGCGTTGGCCACGGATTGGGATCCTCGACGGCCGCCGTCAACGTGTCGTCGGGATCGACGCTCAAAAACGAAAAGCGGCCCATCGGATGGCCATCGCTACCCGGTGGTCCCGGCGCGGCGGAATCAAGCCAGACAAAGTTCCGCCGCCGCGACAAACGGCGGGCGACTTCGACAACATCGACTTCAGATCCAAAGCGATAGCACCACGTGATCATGATTCCCGCAATGATGTCGCAATGGCATCGGCCCCATGACCACGCAATGTGATCGTTCGCGTCGAATCAGGATCCATTTCCAAGTGGACCCACAGGGTTTCGTCCGGCATCCAATCGGCAAAGCGATCGGCCCACTCAATCAACAACCACGTCGACGGCTCTTGCAGCAATTCGTCGACGCCCAATTCCATCCACTCATCCACGTCGGCGACCCGATAAGTATCCAGGTGATACAGCATGCGTGTTTGCCCGCCGCCGCCGGTTCCATGATGCCGCTGCATCAACGTGAACGTGGGACTGGTGACATTGGCCCGATCGACACCGTGCGCCGCCGCGATCGCCTGGACCAGCGTCGTTTTGCCGGCGCCCAAGGTGCCGACAAGCGCCACGACAAGGCGATCGAGATCCAATTTTGCGAACCGATCACCGATCTCGGACAGCAGCTTCGAATCCACGCCGCTGGCAACAAACGTGTCCCCCTGTCGCTGCCAATCCAAGGGGCTTGATTCCATGGACGGATTCAATGGGCTTCCAGCCAATTCTGGCCGACCCCCATCTCCACTTCGATGGGAACTTGTAAATCGAGCGTATTCTTCATCGCGTTTTCGATGACGGGTTTGACATCAGCTTCTTCATCGGCCTTCATATCAAAAACAATTTCATCATGCACGGTCAGCACCATTTGAGTTTCAAAATCACCATCCTTTAACACCCGATGCACGTTAATCATCGCCAGTTTCAAGATGTCCGCCGCGGTGCCTTGAATGGGACTGTTCATCGCCAAACGTTCGGCAGTCGACGCCGCGTTCCGCGAAGCCGAATTAATTTCACGAAGATACCGTCGACGACCCGTCAAAGTGACAACGTATCCGTCCTGTTTCGCACTGGCGATGGTGCGGTCGATGTAGTCTTGAACGCCCGGATACTTTTCAAAATAATTTTTGATCAACTCCGCCGCCTCGGCCCGTGGGATGTTCAAGCGTTGCTGCAATCCAAACGCTGAAATGCCATAGATGATGCCAAAGTTGACCGTTTTGGCCTTGGAACGCATCTCCCGAGTGACTTCATCGGGGTCGACTTTGTAAACCTTCGCCGCCGTGATGGTGTGAATATCATCCCCATCCACAAAGGCCTGCATCATGCTCGCATCGCCGGACAATTCCGCCATCAAGCGCAATTCAATCTGCGAATAATCGGCCGACAGGATGCGAAAGTTTTCGTTTCGCGGCACAAAGGCGGCCCGAATCTCGCGACCGCGTTCTTTTCGAATCGGAATGGTCTGCAGGTTCGGATGGTTCGATTGCATCCGGCCCGTCGCCGTCCACGTTTGGCTGTAATGCGTGTGCACGTGGCCGGTTTGTTCATTGACGGACGTCGGCAAAGTATCGACGTAGGTTGATTTTAGCTTCCTGGCATTCCGATATTCCAAAATCAGTGGAATCACTTCGTGCCGGGAGGCAAGCCGTTCCAATTCGGCCTCGCGAGTGGTGTATTGTCCGGTCGCCGTCTTCTTCGGATTTTCCTCGATCGTCAATTCTTCATACAGCACAATTCCAAGCTGCTTCGGCGAATCGATGTTGAACTCGTGCCCAACCAACCCAAAGATTTGCGTTTGCAAACCGTCAATCTCATTGGCCAGCGTTTCGCTGTATCGCTCCAGCGCCGGCACGTCCAATCGAATGCCTTCGTATTCCATATCGACCAGCACGGGCACCAGCGGACATTCCACGTCGTAGCAAACCTTGGCCACACCACGTTCTTCGATATCGCTGCGGATCTTGGCTGCCAATTGCAGCGTCACATCGGCGTCTTCGCAGGCGTAGCGACACAAGACATCCAGCGGGACATCCGCCATCGATTTTTGCTCGGCGCCTTTCTTACCAATCAGCGCCTCGGTGGGAATTGGTTGATATCCCAAATACAAACGCGACAGGTAGTCCAGCCCGTGCCGCATTTCCGGTTCTTTCATCGAATGTGCAAGCATCGTGTCAAACACAGGCCCGCACACCCCAACACCGTTCCATTTCAACAGTGAAATATCATATTTCAAATTGTGGCCGATTTTGGTGACGGCGGGACTGTCAAAGAATGCCTGAAACTCCCGCAAAACATCCTTTGGCTTGCAAGGTTTCCCGTGCGTGTCGGTCGCGGCCGTGCAATCCACATAAAACGCTTGACCTTTTTCAAACGAAAATGCCATTCCCAGCGGCTCGGCCGTCCGCGGGTCCAACCCCGTGGTTTCGGTATCAAAACAAACTTCTGTTTGTTCGAGCAGTGTGGACAGCAGTTGATCGCGATCGGCCTGGGTTTGGATCAACCGGTAGTCGGTTTCAACGTCCTCGATCGTCTTTTCTTGAACCGGTGCGTCAAATAGCGAACTTTGAATTTCGCTTTCACGCTTCTCGCGAATGACCTTGGCACGGTTATTGGCGGATGAAAACGTCTTGCCAAAAAGCCTTTTGCCCAGCGTTTGAAATTCCAGTTCTTCAAACAACTGCTGCAGCGCCGCCTGGTCGAAGGGCCGGCGAACCAATTCATCCGGCGTAACACCGTGCGGAACGTCCATCTGAATTCGCACCAGACGTTTGCTCAACCTGGCCTGGTCGGCATTTTGCTCGACGCGTTCCTTCTGTTTGCCCTTCAATTTTTCGGTACTGCTAAGCAACGTTTCGACATCGCCAAACTGCGCGATCAGTTTTTGTGCCGTCTTGGGGCCCACTCCGGGCACCCCGGGAATATTATCGCTGGCATCGCCCATCAAACCGAGGATGTCGACGACTTGGGACACCTGCTCGATGCCCCACTTTTCCAGCACTTCAGGAACACCAAAGATCTCCGGTTCGCCACCCTTGCGACCGGGTTTGTACACCCACACCTGATCGCGGACGAGCTGGTCGTAATCCTTGTCCGGAGTGACCATCCAAGTCTGAAAACCCTGGTCGGCCGCCTGGTGCGCCAGCGTGCCAATGACGTCGTCGGCCTCATAGCCGGGGCAGCGAATGATGGGAATTTGAAAGGCTTCAAAAAGTCGATCGATGTAGGGTTTTTGTGCCCGCAGGTCTTCGGGCATTTCATCACGTTGCGCCTTGTATTCCTTAAACATCCGGTGCCGCTCGGTCGGATGTTCGGTATCAAAGCAGACCGCCAGGTGCGTCGGTTCCTGTTGCTTCAAGATGTCCATGACGGCGGACGTCATGCCGAAAATACCTGACGTGCAAAGTCCGGCGGAGGTGAAACGCGGCGAACGGATCAACGCAAAATGCGCGCGGTACAGCAGCGCCATGCCATCGAGCAAAAACAAACGCTTGCCGGGCTTGGGATCGTCATCACCGTTATCGGCCAAGGCGTTTTCATTGCCTGCGGCTTTCTCATCGCCGGCGTCGCTGTCATTGCCCGCGTCGTTTTCTTGCAACTTGGCGTGATCCGGGGACGCATCCTGTTCCGAATCGATGTCGGCAAACAGATCGCCCGTCATGACGCATCCGACTCGTAAACCCATTGGACGTCGCATTCGGGCAACGCCTGCAAGATTTTGTCGACACCGGTTTGCGTCATTTTTGTCCGCGTGACAATCAAGCGCTTCAGCGATTTCAATTGGGTCAGCGCGTCGGCGGCGTCATCGGTAATTGGCGTCGAACCGAGATGCAGGAATTCGATGTTCTGGAGACCCGCGAGGGCTTCAAGCGAGTCATCGTCGACGTTCGTCTTGTCCAAATTGAGCCATTTGATGTTGGGAAGTTTGCCGAGCGTTTGTAGGGCTTGGCCATCGATGCCGGTATCGTAAAGATTCAATTTTTCAAGCGATTGAGCATCGCTGAGCATCGCGATGTCGCCCGAATCCAATTGCGGATTCCCGCTGGCATCCAAATCAACCAGGGCGGGCAGCCGGCCGATTTCGACCAGCGTTTTGTAATCGATCTGGGTTTGTGCGATGCGGAGTTTTTTCAGACCCTTCAAGATCGCCAGGGAACACCCGGCGTCCTCGGTGAACGGGGTTTTGGCGGCGTAGAACTCAACCAAGTTTTCCGGCTTTGCGAGTTGATCCAGGATGCAGGCGGAGACCTCCTGGCCATCGACGGCAAGGACCTTTAGCGACGGCAGGTCACCAGCGGCCTGGAAAGCGCGATCATCAATGGGCGTTGGCGATTGACCACCAAAGCGAAGGATTTTGATGTTGGGCAAATCGGCCAGCCACTTGAGCTCGCCGGGCGGAAAGGCACACGAACGAAAATCGACCTCGATGATTCGACCGGCACCATCACTTCGAAGCTTGCCGAGCTCGCCGAGTTTTTCGGCCGCGACCTCGGGAATCGGCGACCCGGAAACCATCGACGCTTCCATCTCCGCTAAGCGCTCGGCCGCCATCTGCCGCTCGGCTTTGACTTTCGCCAATTCGCGTTCCCGATCGCATGCGGTCCCGGACAGGACGATGGCAACCATGCACACAAGCGCACCAACGGATCGCCGGCTACTTGCGATCCGTTGGCTTTCCTTCGGGTCGCGCACCCCACCAGGTCGGATTGGGCTGGAAGTTGGGGCTGAGGAATTGAGCATGTTGCTTCTCGAGTCGCTGTAAACCGGCGGTTTGTCGACGTTCGTTGGCCTTCTCGTATTTTGCCGGATCGTACCGGGGATCCGCTTCGGGGATTTTAGCATTAACGGACTCCAACCAGGACCGCAGGTCGGCGGCCATCGTTTGGGTGCGAACCGGATGAGCCAACGCCAAGTCGCTCCGTTCGCTGGGATCCGCTGACAAACGGTAAAGTTCGTCGTGCCCGTCTTCGTAAAAATGGATCAACTTAAAGTCGCCGCGACGAAGAATCGAACTTGGGTTTCCGCCCTGATTGTCGTAGTGGGGATAGTGCCAAATCAAATCCCTCTGCGGCAGCGACTGTCCCTTGATCGCGGGCACCAACGAGACTCCGTCAACATGTTGATCGGGTCTTAGCGGCAGCCCGCACAATTCCAACAAGGTGGGATACCAATCGGTTCCCGTCGCGATTTGATTGGATTTCGAATTCGCCGGAACGGCACTTGGAAAGCGGATCGCGAAGGGCTCACGAATGCCGCCCTCGTGCGGGCGTCCCTTGCCACCTCGCAGCGGCAGATTACTGGTCGCATACGCGTCACCGGAACACACGCCGCCGTTGTCGCTGGTGAAACAAACGATGGTGTTGTCGGCAAGTCCCGTTTCGTCCAAAAGCTTGAGAACTCGACCAACCGCTTGATCGGTGGTTTCAACCATCCCAGCGTAAATGGGGTTGTCCTGGACCTCGCGCACCGGCCACGTTCGATCGACACGAAAGCGCGAATAATCTTGCGGCTTGCCTGAGTGCTCGCGGGCCCATTTCTGCTGATACTTTTTCCACAAATCGGGTGTCGTTTGCAGTGGCGCGTGCACGGCATAAAACGACAACATCGCGAAAAACGGCTGGTCCTTTTGCTTTGCGATAAAGTCGCACGTTTCATCGGCCAATCGCAGCGTCAACGATTCACCGGGTTCGCCGTTTTCAAGCACGGGATTTTTGTAGGGCGAAAAAAATCCGCCCGGCGGGCTGCCGCGTTGGTGACCGCCAACGTTGATGTCGAAACCATGATCTTCGGGATACGACCCTTCTCCGCCCAAGTGCCATTTGCCGGCAAAGAAAGTAGCATATCCGGCGTGCTGAAACGCTTCGGCCAACGTTTCGTCTTCGGCCGGCAAACGCTTGAGGTAGTCCGCCGGCAACAGCGGGTCGCCGCGTTTCCAGTTCGTGCCGCTGGCACCACCCAGATATTGGGTGATGCCATGTCGAGCGGGAAATTTGCCAAGCTGGATGCTCGCACGCGACGGGCTGCAAACCCGACACGTCGCGTAGCCCTGCGTGAAGGTCATGCCCTCGCGAAAAATCCGGTCGATGTTCGGGGTCTCGTAAAACTGGCTGCCCGTGACGGTCAAATCATGCAGCCCCATGTCGTCGACCAAGATAAAGACAACGTTCGGCTTGCCGGAATCCGCCGCGGCGATCGGGACAGTGGCTTGCCATCCGAATCCCAGGATCGATGCCAACCCCAGCCATCGCGCCGGTTGCATGAAAATTCGATTGGTCGATTGCGGCATGATCGTCTTGCCTGGTGAAAAAGCGGTAAGGATCCGTCGAGGAAAAAATCGCCGGTGTTTCCGAAGCGGTGCGGCAAACGGTTCGACGCGCCGCCCATCGCGTCGTTGCGATAGCATACACCGAAGTGCGTCAGTCATTTGCATCGCCAGTCCCCAAGCCAATCGCTCGTCCCCAAGCCAATCGCTAGTCCCCAATCTAATTGTCCCCATGCCACACCGACGTCAATTCCTCCATCGCTCGCTGGCGTTTGCCGGCACCGGCACCCTGGCCATCGCGACGCTGCCGGTCACTCAAGCGGTCGATCCCATCGATCGCGCCGGCGGCGCCAAGTTTCGCTATTCGCTAGCCGCCTATTCGCTACGCAAGTACTTCGCGTTCATGAAGGGCAAACCCAAGCAGCCGCAGGGAGACGGGCCACCGTTGAACATGCACGGCTTCATCGACTATTGCCGCGAGCAGGGTTTCGATGCGGCGGAATTAACCAGCTATTTCTTTGACGCGCCCGTCACCGATGACACGTTGCGTGATTTAAAACGCCATGCCTTTTTGTCCGGCGTCGCCGTTACGGGGACCGCGATTGGAAACAACTTTACGCTTGCACCGGAGAAGTTGCCGCGGCAGATCTCTGAAACCAAGGAATGGATTCGCCGAGCGTCGGTTTTGGGTGCGCCGCATATTCGCATCTTTGCGGGAACTGGCGCGGCCCTTGCCAAACATCCCGAGCGTTTTGATGGGATTTGCAGCGCCGTGGAAGCGTGCGCCGAGGTGGCCGCCCAATATGGAATCTTTTTGGGCGTCGAGAATCACGGCAACTTATCAAGCGACCAAATGTTAAGGATCATAAAACGGATCGAAAGTCCATGGGTCGGCATCAACTTGGACACCGGCAACTTTTTTTCCGAAACACCCTACAACGACATCGAACGGTGTTTGCCCTACGCCGTCAATGTGCAAGTCAAGACGATGATGCGAAAACCGAATGGGGATCGGTATCCCGCGAACTTCGATCGCCTCGCCCAACTCCTGGTAGCCGCCAGATATCAGGGCGACGTCGTTTTGGAATTTGAAGAGGCAGATGCGTACCAAGAAATCCCGCCAACGTTCAAAGCTCTTAAACAGGCGATAACAAAGGCGATGGCGACGGGGACTGGCAGCCCCGGGGGATGAACCGGTCGGAAAACCACCACGGCGTCATGCTACACAAATCACCGTTGCTCTGCGTTTTCCTGCCCTCCATTCTTCTGCCGAATTTCGACCACCCAGGCGGCCGATCCTCTTTCGGCAGCGGCTTTAACACGACTTCGGGAGGATTGGTGGCGGGCGTCGAACCCACGGACCTTTGCGATTCTTCGGAAACGCTTATCACAAAAAACGTATGCGGAGTGGCGGTGTGCGTCCAAAATGGGAGGTCGGGGAATTGAGGTTGCAGGCAGGTTCTCGGTGGAGTGGAAAAATACACAGATCGGCGTTCTGGCGAACGTTGGCCACGGGAGGCTGCGATGACAGCTCACTGGTTGACGACGGTGGGATCGGGTGCGGTGAGTTCGACCGCGGACTGTGGGTCCCTGATCGTTGCCTCTGCGGCGGACCACCAAATTTCCGCATCGCCGGACGACCACGAGCCCGCGATTTGACAACGTCGCAGTGCGGCGGCGAAATCATCCACCGACATCCAGCGTTTGCCCGGATCTTTCTCGAGCGCCGTCATCAAAACGTCTTCCAAATCACGCGGCAACGACTGGCCCAGACGTTTGCTCGGTCGCATCGGAACCTCATTCATTTGCCGCACACAAACCTCGACCGACGAACCGACTTCAAACATCGGCATACCGGCAAGCAGCGTGTAACCGACCGCCGCGGCGGAGTACAAATCGGATTGCGTATTGGCTGACGCGGCGTCGCGCACCGCTTCGGGTGACATGTACATCGGTGTGCCCGTGATGGAATCGTTTCGCGTCAACAGCGGGTCGGCTTCGATATTGGGCTGTAGTTCTTTGATCAAGCCAAAGTCCAAGACCTTGACCAAATCGCCGGTGCCGACACCGTTGGACACCAAGATGTTGGCCGGCTTGATATCGCGATGAATCAAGCCCTGCCCGTGGGCTTCGGCCAGCGACCCGCAGATCTGCAACATCAAGTGCACGACTCGGCCCGGTTCTTGTGGGCCAAAGCGGTCGACCAACGACTGCAGCGTCAAGCCGTTGATGTATTCCATCACATAGTAGAACGCACCATAATCGGTGCGACCGAAATCATAGATTGCGATGGTATTGGGGTGTCGCAGCCGCGCGGTCAATTGCACCTCGCGTTCAAAGCGTTTGACAGCGGTGGGATGGTCGCTGGCGCGACGAAGCAGCTTAATCGCGACATCGCGATTGAGTGCACGGTGGGTGGCACGATAAACGTCTCCCATGCCGCCCTCGCCCAACTTTTCGCCCAGGTTGTAGTCACCCAGGCGGGCCGGTGGACCTTCATTCTCAGCCGCGGCCGAAGACGCCGTCGCGATTCGTCGGCGGCGACGGGATTGCCACAATGAAATGGCGAGTGCCAGGAGCCCCAGGCCGGCGGCCAGCACTGCGGCGGCGGCGAGATACAAGCCCGTTTTCACCCACGGCGATCGCGGCGAACGCACGGTCAATCCGTAATTTCCGGCTGGCGACCACCGCCACGCAATGGCTTGATCGGCGTCTTCGACCGCCGCGTCACGTGCCAAGCCGCCGCGTGCTTGGGCTCCGCTGCCACCGCGAATCAATTGCGGAACAATGGCCGACGAACGCCACTGGGCGGGCCGATCCCCAGGCGGCAGCGACGCCATCCAGTGTCCCTGGGCGTCCAGCAAATCGACCCGCAAGGCTCCGCCCGTGGTGCCCGTCGGCAGGGCGTCGCGCAAAAATTCGGCGGCGGGTATTTTGCGGATGTCAGCCTGCTGAACCAACGGTTCATCAAGCGCGGCGGCGAGCCACAAATCGCCTGCCGAAGAACCGCTGGACGATACCGGGTCGGCCGACCAGGCGATCGCCCAACGCTGACGCTGCAGGCGATCCCAAAAACGCTTCTCCTGACGCTCCGATAAAAACGGGGTGTCGCCGGCGATGGGGCGTTTGTCGCGGCGCGTTTGCGGCGTGTCGCGTTGAAAACGCATTGTTGCACCGGAGTCCGGTTGGTCGTTGTCATCAGCACGACTGGATCGCCAGGCGAGTGCTTCGGCGCGAGCCTGTGCGTCGATCAAGTGTCGAATCAATTCCGCTTGTCGATTCAACTCGCCGATCATCTGCTTTTCACCACCGCGAAAGCCAAGCCATGACAGGCAACCCAGCAGCATGGCAATCAACGCAAAGCAGACCGCTAAAAACGACGCCCG
Source organism: Planctomycetota bacterium (assembly GCA_039201055.1). GTDB lineage: Bacteria > Planctomycetota > Planctomycetia > Pirellulales > Pirellulaceae > Rubripirellula. Next base: position 24,879 of record JBCCRW010000014.1, read on the forward strand.
ATCGGTCCGGCTGACTAGCGGTTCCCAGCTTGGTGGTGGGGAATCGGGGCGGTGAAGCGGCGGCAAGGACGACTGGCGAAAATTGAGGGGGTTGAAAAACGTGTTGCGTGAGTTCGCTAATGAACAAGCGAACAAAAGTGGCGGACTTTTTGCCCTCTCTCGAGATCTCTCCCGCTATTCCCGCTGCGCGGGGCGGGAGAGACGGTTGAATCGTCCACTTATTGTTCGCTCGTCACTTACGGTCGAAAACCCTGTTTTTGAAACGGATCGCTCAAGATGATGCCGGCGATGATGTAGGCACACGCATAGTCGCGGCCGCTTGCGTTGGACAGGATTTCGTCAATCGCGCAGCGATCGTTGTAGTCGGTGCCGCGACCAATCGCGTAGATCATTAGCTTTTCGGTGAAGCACTTCAGGAACGCCTCGCGTCGGGGACCGGCCAGCCAATCGCGTAGGCCATCGGTGCCGGAAAGGCGGGTGCCATCGGGCAGCGAAACCAAGGAATCGATCGGATGCGTCCCATCCAAAGTGCGATAGCGGCCGACGGCGTCGAAGTTTTCCATCGCGAATCCCAGCGGGTCCATCATGCTGTGACAGGCCGCGCACGAGGGATCCTCGCGGTGCTGCTTCATCCGCTCGCGAAGCCTGCCCGTCAGGGGTCCCTTGTCCAACTCGGGCACATTGGGTGGCGCCGGTGGCGGTGGCATGTTCAATAAGTTTTCCAGAATGAACTTGCCGCGTTTGACGGGGCTGGTCCGCGTCGGATTGCTGGACACCGTCAACAAACTGCCCTGAGTCAACAAACCACCGCGGATCGCATCGCCACGTGACCGGAAGTTGACCTTGCGAAACGCTTGTCCGCTCACGTTGTTGATGTTGTAAAACTTCGCCAGCGGTTCATTCAAATAGGTGTAATCGGCTTCGATCAATTCGGTGACCGGTCGGTTTTCTCGCAAGATCGCTGCGAAGAAAAGCATCGTTTCCTGACGCATTAAGTCGCGGATTTCATCGTTGAATCCGGGGAAGCGACGCGTGTCGGGCTGGACCAGGTCCAGATTGCGAATCTGCAGCCATTGTCCGGCGAAGTTTTCGACAAGTCGGTCGCTGCGTTGATCGCGCAACATCGACGCGACCTTGTGAAGCAGCTTGTTGCGGTCGCGTAGTTCGTCGCGATGAGCCATCGCCAGCAGTTCATCATCGGGCATGCTGCTCCACAGAAAGTACGAGATTCGCGTTGCCAATTCGTAGGGCGACAGCGACGGCATGGAACCATCCGAATTCCGCTCGCGATGGGCTTCGACTTTGAACAGAAAGTGGGGCGAAACCAAAATGGCCTGCATCGCGACCTGGATGGATTCTTCGAAGCTGCCGCCGTCCTTGCGAACTTGCAACGCGAGCTGGACCAGACGACCCACTTCGCCTCGGGTGGCGGGACGTCGGAAGGCACGCGAGGCGAAGCGGGCGATGACGTTGGCGGTCGCCGCGCGGCTGTTCTTGGATTCGGGAGCGTCGGAGTATCCCGGTCGCACGAACAAAATTTTGTCGTGCGATGCGGGTTTATCCAAATCGCGAATGCTGGTGACGCTCGTTTCCTGCCCGCGAATATGGACGTGATAAATTTTTAAATTGCGATCCGCTTTGTTGGGGACCCAGTAGTCGTTTAGAAAGCTGATTTCCAAGACACGCTTGCCCTTTGCGAGCTTCCAGGATTTCACAAAATCCTCGGGCGTTTCATTTGGAACGTCGATCTCATGGTCCTGTTTTCCGATGGCAAGTTTCATGCGACAAGGTTGATCGCCGCCCTGGTCGCCGGCCGCGGTGACCGTCACTTGGAAAACACCACGAAAGGGAATTTCCAAAGGCAGCGTGACGGTGCCGTTGCTGCCCATCGTCAGTTGTCCCGAGTGGACGGAATACTTTTCTGTTTTTTCAAACGCGTCCGGGCTCTTGTCGATTTCCAACAAACGCGGTGGCGGCGGGGTGGCGATCGCTTGGCCGGTAATGGACTCGGCGGCGTCCAAATACTTCTCCATCAAGATCGGCGGCAACGAAAGGACATCGCCGATGTTATCAAAGCCGTAACCGACATCGTCGCCGGGGAAGTCTTCGGCGGCGACGAAATCAACGCCCGTCAAATCCTTGATCGTGTTGCGATACTCACGTCGGTTCAAACGCCGCAAGGCGACTCGCCCGGCATTCGGGTTTTTGACGCAGTCGATCGCGTTGGTCAAAGCGTCGATTTTGTCGACCAAGCTTTGCCGAAGTTCCGCCGGCAGTGGATCGGCATCGCTGGGAGGCATCGTGCCGAGTCGGATTTGCGTGAGCACACGATTCCAGAGTTCGCGATTTTCGGCGAAGTGGCCTGGCGATTCAAAACCGCTCAAATCGATGTCGGAGGAATCGTCGTGGCAATCCAAACAGTGGGTGCGGAGAATGGGCACGACGACCTTGTGATCAACGTCGCTTGTCAGACCGTCGGACGCCAGCGTTTTGCCGCCCAGCAAGAATCCGCCAAACGCGGCGACACTGATCAGGAACAGGATGGCCCGAATGCCGTTTGGAAACGGGCGACACAAACGGCATCGTCGTTCGGCCTTACGGAACGCACGATCAATAAGTGTCGGGATCGGTAGTGGACGAGGCGA
>JBCCRW010000015.1:0-27439 GCA_039201055.1 Planctomycetota bacterium
GCCGGAATCACCCAAGCGTCACGGCAACCACGAAATCGTCATTCCATTCCAAGCCCGCAACATCGCATTCATGACCGCCCAGCCCCCCCAGTTCCGCGTCGAAATCGAAAAGCAACAGTTCGTCTTTTCCGCCGCCCACTTTATTACCGTCGCCGGCGACATTTGCGAACGCATCCATGGCCATAACTATGGTGTCCGCTGCGTCGTCGAAGGACCGCTGGATGAAAACCATTATGTCGTTGACTTCATCGCTTTGCGGGACGCGATCCTGGAAGAAACCACCGCCTGGGACCACCACGTGTTGCTGCCCGCCAACCATGCGGAAATCAAGGTCACCAGCGACGAAAAGGAAACCACTGCGACATTTCGCGATCGCCGCTGGGTGTTCCCCAACGAGGACTGCATCATCCTGCCGCTGGTGAATACAACGGCCGAGGAATTGGCACGTGTTTTGGGCCAGCGTGTTCGCGAGCGAACCCACGATCAATTCCCGGACTCCATCAGCACGATCGAAATGGCGGTGGATGAAAACAATGGCCAATGGGGCATCTGCCGGATGGCCTGGTAACAAACAAATTCGATTTCACACACCTATTTTCGTCGCAGACATCGCATGTCCGAATCGACTCATAAACATTTCATCATTCAAGCCATCGAAGAGGACTTGGCAAGTGGGCGTTTCGATGGCGTTCGTACCCGTTTTCCTCCCGAACCCAATGGGTATCTTCACATCGGACACGCCAAAAGCATCTGCCTGAATTTTGGTCTGGCGAAGCAATTTGGCGGCACCTGCAATCTGCGTTTCGACGACACCAATCCGGTCAAAGAAGATACCGAATACGTCGACGCGATCATGGAAGACATCCGCTGGCTGGGATTTCAATGGGACGAACTCCATTACGCGAGCGACTATTTCGACCGTTTGTATGAATTCGCCGAGCAATTGATTCGCCAGGGCGACGCGTTTGTTTGTGACCTAAAGGGGGACGAGGTCCGCGAATATCGTGGATCGCTGACCGAGCCGGGGCGTAATAGTCCGTTCCGCGATCGCGGTGTGGACGAAAATTTGGACCTATTTCGGCGGATGAAGGCAGGTGAATTTTCCAACGGTGAAAAGTCGCTACGGGCCAAGATCGATATGGCTTCGCCCAATTTGAATTTACGTGATCCGGTGATGTACCGAATTTTGCACACACCGCATCATCGCACCGGTGACAAGTGGTGCATTTATCCGACTTATGATTTCACTCATGGCCAAAGTGATTCGATCGAAAATATTTCATTTTCGATTTGCACGCTGGAGTTTGAAAATCATCGGCCATTGTATGATTGGTTTTGTAAGAAACTAGGCATCCATCATCCGCGACAAATGGAGTTTGCCAAGCTGCGTTTGACGACCTTGCAAATGGGCAAACGCAACCTCCTTCGCCTGGTCCAAGAGGGTCGCGTCGAAGGTTGGGACGATCCGCGGATGCCGACGCTGTCGGGTTACCGTCGCCGGGGTTACACACCCGAATCGATTCGCAATTTTTGTCACGATGTCGGTGTCGCCAAATTCAACAGCACGATCGAATATGTGCGTTTGGAAAACGCCGTGCGAGAGCATTTGAACAAAACCGCCCAGCGGCGGATGGTGGTGCTGGACCCAATCAAGTTGACCATTACGAATTGGCCCGCCGACACGGTCGAGCGTGTCGAATTGGCCAACAATCCCGAAGACGAATCGGCCGGCAAACGCACCGTCCCGTTTTGTGGAAATTTGTGGATTGAAAGCGAGGATTTTCGCGAGCAAGCCAATCGCAAGTTTTTCCGTTTAAAGCTGGGCGGGAGTGTCCGGCTACGTGGCGGCTACATCGTGGATTGCCAAGAAGTCGTCAAGGATGCCGAGGGTAACGTCACCGAGGTGCTTTGCACCTACGATCCGGAAACTCGCAGCGGCCAAGATACGTCGGGGCGAAAGGTCAAAGGTACCATCCACTGGGTCAGTCGCGATCACGCGGTGCCACTGGAGGTGCGTTTATACGAGCGGCTGTTTCAAAGCGATGATCCGTCAAAGCTTCCCGAGGGAAAATCGTTTATCGATGATTTGAATCCCGATTCGTTGCGGACGGTGACGGGTATGGGTGAGGAATCGACACGTGACTTGCCCGCCGGCACAAGAGTGCAATTTGAGCGCATGGCGTATTTTGTCGTCGACCCAGATTCGAGCGCGGACCAACGAGTCTTCAACCGCATCGTGTCGCTCAAAGAAAGTAAATCGAAGTAGATTTCATTTGAAGGTGACCAATAAGATGATGAACCGTCGTGGCGACCGCCGCGCGCCCGCGTGCGGAACGTTTTTCCTTGCACAGATGGTCCCGGTACAACGACCCGGCCCGTCGCTTGGGACTCCAGTCACGGTTCTGCGGTTGACCGTGTTGGCGATTTAACGCCGCGGTGATAAATGAATCATTCGCACGTCCATCAACGCTGCATGAGCGATCTCTTTGGGCTGGATCCGAATCTTGTAGACGCCGGGCTGGGGCATCGAAACGCTTCCCAAGTGCCGCCAAACGAAATTTTGGAAGTGGCCGGTTTCCTGAACCTTGAAGTCGAGTTCGTCGATCCGGCCGCCGCGTGAATCCAAAAGAGTCAGCTGGGCATCGCTGCCACCCTGATTTTTTCCGCAGCCCTGCAAAATGCCGACATTCCAATCGCCAGCTTCGCGTGTCCGAAGGGTCCAGGTTGCCGAATCGTCTCGGCCGGTCCAATAACCAATGGTGTTTTTGTGGGGTTGAGGTTCGAAACGAACTTTCTGACCTTGCACGGTCGCGGATTCCGCACGCAGGACAAACGTGCCATCAGACTGCGCGGCAATTGGCTGAAGCTCCGATGCAAAAATCGGTTTGCGGTCGAAGCGAAAGGTGAGCTTGCCGGACCAAGGCTTTTTGTCAACGCGATGCACTCGCCAATGATCCGGTTCGGGCGTCACGGTGAACACCCTTGTGCCGTCGACGTTGATGGATAAGACGTCGCGTAGACTGGTGTAGACGCGGGGCATTTTCCGCTCGCGACGCGGTGAATTGTCAGGCCACGAAAGCTGTAATTGATGACCTTGCCGGGTGATCTTGACATCGAATCCCGGAACCGTGATCGTCGAACCGGGCGCGGCCGATTCGCCGGATTCTTCGGCTCGGGAAAAATCGGCGGCCAGGCTGGCGACCATCATCAGCGAGGTCAGGACGCAAAGTCGGACAGGTGCTTGCAAGTCAGCCACGGATGAATTGCCCAGTCTTTAGCCTCGGCGAGGTTTATCGAAGGAGATGTTTTCGATCAGCTTGACGACTTGGTCGCCGTCCTTGTAGCCACTGACCGCCGTGATCGCATCGATCACCCACTTGTAGCGAAGCCCATAATCGGCATCGATCTTCAGCTCCGGTGGCTTGCTGTCCAGACCCGGCGTGGGTGCGCCGATCAGATCCACCACACGACCACGCAGGCTGTCAAAGTCGGTGCCCAAATCGATTTCGTTCAGCGACATCGAAACCAGTTGCCCATCGCCGTTGGATCGCATCCGCAGCTTGATCGGCAGTTCGGTGTCATCAATGGTGTTGTTGCTGGTGCCCGCCAGCGGCATGCGAACGCTAAAGTCGCCTTCGAGTTCGACAATTTTGAAGGTCATGACAAAAAAGATCAGCAGCAGAAAGACGATGTCGATCATGCTGGTCATGCTCAATTGGTTCTTCTCCGCACTCTTTTGGTTACGAATCTTCATTGCCGATTCTCCTTGACCCGCAAGGCAAAATTGGTGAGCTGTTTTTCTTGGGCGACGCTGATGATTTCCTGGACGTCGCCGAAGGCACAATCTTGGTGGGCACGAATGATGACGTTGGCGTCATCGACGGACTTTTGTTCGGCACGGATCACGCTGATCTCCGCATTCAGGGCGATACCCAGCGTTTCGGCGGTGTGTTCTTCGCCGCCAATCGTCACACCTCCATCGCGGGCGACGTGCAAAATGATGGGAAACTCGAGTGCCTTTTCGGGCGGCTTGACCAACTGGCTGCTGGGCAACACGACTTTGTCATTGGATTCGGTTTGCGCGAAATTGATCAGCACCATGAAGAACGCGATCAACTGAAACGTCATGTCGATCATCGGCGTCAAATCGCCTTCGACAATGTCGGCGGCCTTGCGTTTGACTTTCACGAACGGCCTCCCTGGTCATCGAAGCGGCTCATCAAGTTTTCGCTGGTCACGCCGACTTCCAGCAGCAGCCGGGCGACGCGGTTTCGCAAGATGTTGTAGGCAGCGATGGCGGGAATCGCGATGGCGAGTCCGACCAGTGTGGTAAACAACGCGGTCGAAATCCCGGTGGCCAACTCGGATGGCTTGGGTGTGGCCCCGCCGCGGGCGATCACCTGAAACGACGAAATCATCCCCTGCACGGTGCCAAACAGACCGATCATCGGACTCAAGCTGCCGATCAGGGCCATGTAGCTAAGACGGTGATCCAGCTTCATGCTTTCCTCTTCGCCGACCTCCTGCATCCCTTCGATGGCCTTGGAGTAACCCCGGTTGAGTTTTGCCAAACCCGCCGAAAGCACCTGACCCAAAACGGATTCGTCGGTGCGGGCCATGTCATAGGCGGCCTGGAAATCCTTGGCGTTGAGTTTTTCTTCGAACTGTTCAACCAATTCCTGCGGACACAGGGTGTCACGACGGGCGGCCAACAAATTCATCACCAGCAGCGAGACCAGCGTGACCGAAAGCAAAAAGAAAATGACCACGTAATAGGGGCCGAGTGACCCGAACATCCAGCCCAGCAAATTGTTGCTGCCCTCGGTCGGCGTTTCCCCACCGCCAGCCGCGGCACCCCCGCCGGCGGGTGCCTGAGCGCCACCGGCGGCGTCGCCTGCCGCGTCCGCGACCGGATCCGCATCCAAGCCATCATCTAAAAACTCCGCTGCATCGTCTTGTGCGTGGGCGATGGACGTTCCCACCGTGAACGTCGCCGGACAAAAAACACACGCCATCACGGCGACCAGGACAGGAAAACGCAGGGTTGTCGAAGCTTTCATAAGAGAAGGAAGTCAGCGATGGTGAAGCCGGCAAGACAGCCGCCGGAAAGAAGAAGGTTCAGCCACCGAATAAGTTATCAGCGGCCGGGATTGTGCTTGGTAGCCGAGTTTGGATTCAGTAGCCGAGTTTGGATTCAGTAGCCGGGATAAAGTTGTTTGAGCAGTCCGCGGGTGGCCGCCGAACGATCGGCGCGGCCCACTTCGTTCCACAACTTGACCAGTTCCGATAGGGCACGAGCGTGGGTCGGCGGGTCGGCGGCAAACATCAGGTGCGTGCGGAGGTACGCAAGCAGGGCGCCGCTGGAATTGCCCGAGGCCTGATGCACGGCGCCGAAGGCATTGTAGATGTGCCCGTTGGTGTTGGGGTCGTTGGGATCCAATTCCGCGATCAAGCCCTTGATCAAAGCCAACGCGTCGTCAACCGAGCCCTTGGCGGCGAGCGATTCGGCTTTGGCGGCGGTGGCAAGCGAATGAAGCTGGGCCATTTGCGAAGTCCCGGCCTCCGCCGCCAGCGTGTAGTCATAGCGTTTGATGGCGTCGTCGTGTTTGCCCTGCGCGGCCAAGGCGCGACCCGACAAATACGCACCACGCCGTTTGACCGAATCGGCACCGGATCGAACCAACAGGTTGTAGTAATGGTTGGCGTCGCCGCCGGTCACCATTGCCAGGTCGCCGAGCAATTCGGCTGTCGGATAAAGGTGATACGAATTCCGATTTTTCGACACAAACTGTGTCAGCAAACGAACCGCTTCCTCGCGCGATCCGCGACCGGCGACGGCCATTTCGGCCTTGGATGCGGCGTCGAAAAATGCGATCTCCGCCTGGATGTTGGGGTCGCTCACACTGCCGGCGTCGATCTTTGCCAATTCATCGATCGCGGATTGGTATTGGGCATCCCGATAAAACTGCACCGCTTGGGTCAACTGCGAGGGCGTGCCCTGAAATAGGACGCGGCTGATTTCATCGACCCGGATGGTGGTCGTGCTGCTGCCTTTTTTGATCTGCACGCCTTCGGGTCGAATGACGGTGATTTTGCCCGATGCATTTTTTCCGTCGACATAGTACACGCGGTCGGTCTGGGCGTGCGCCGATTGCAACAACGCAATTGCCATCCATAACGCGGCAGCCGGTCGAAGCACGCGGCCGGAATTTTCAAATGTCAACATGTGTAATCAACGCATTTCGGGGGGCGTTTCAACAAGGGTGAATCCAATCTTCGCGAATGATGATCTGGGGCGTTCCAAGTCGCCACGAAACCGCGCCGGGATTCTTCAAACCCGTGACGGGTTTGCCGGCCGCCTTTTGGACGGTCCGCAGCAGCGCATCAAAACGCTTCCACGATTCGGGGCCGCCCATATCGGGGAACAACGCCGCAATTTGCGTGATGTCTTGGATGGCTTTGGCGATGATCTTTTGGTCGTCGGCCGCGCGACCCTGTTTGAAACGACACAGGGCGATGTGATACCGGGCTTCAAAAAACGTGTCGCGGAATTGCTCTCGTCCGTTGGTGATGCGCGAGAGTTTTCCCCATCCCCAAATCACTTTTTGTTTGTTGGCATCGGGGCGGGCGCCGCCCATGGCACTTTGATAAGCCCGAACCGCAATTTTTTTATTGGTGAATGAATCGGCCCATTGCTCATACGTGAGCGCCGCTTCGACCTGTGCGGTCAACATATTGGGTTTTTGTTGCAGCATTTTTTCCAATTGATCGGCTGCTTTCTTGTACTCGCCGACCAACCGTAGCGCGCGGCCATGCTGGTAGTACACGGTCAGCGGAAAATCACCGCCGGCGCTTTGAACCCTGGCAAAAATATCAATCGCCGTTTTCAATAATTCGGCGGATTCCCCGCTGGCTTTTGCGACGCCCGTTGGCATCGCGGCTTCACCCAAATCGGCCAGCGTTTGTCCGGCCCAAAGCAGGGTTTCGGTCTTGTCGGTGCTTCCGGCCACACGCTGCAAAAATTGGCGGAACGCTTCGACCAACTGATTTCGCCGTGCCGGTTGGGCTTCGTCGATTTGTTCCCGAACCGAGCGTGCCATGGTCAGGTACAAGGCGGTCAGTTGATCGCCATCAAGGCGTTTTTCCAGGTCGTCAAGCACTTGCATGGCTTGGGGCAGGATGGTGCCCGGATCGCCGCCGGAGGACAACCGGCCGATGTTGGTGTAAAGCTGAGTGGTCAGCAGATCCAGTTCAAACGCCTCGTCCTTGATCTTCAGTTGCTCGCGCAATTTTGCGGGGCCGAACTCGGTGCTGGCAAGCGTTTCGGCGGCATCGTCGTATTTGTCCAGTTTGCGTTGCACCTTGGCGAGCGTCAGGGCGGCTTTGGCGGCGTCCAGATCCAATAAGTCGGCCGGCAAATCATTCAACCCCTGACGGATTAAAGTTTCCGCCTTGGCCAACATCTCGCGATCGATCTCCTGTCCTTTCTCACGCCGTGTTTGGTCGGCATCGATGTATAAGAGGCGTCCCAACAAACATCGCATGCTGGATTTGACGGCGTCGTTTTTGAGTCCATCAATTTGGGCTTCGGCGCGATCCCATTGTTCGTTTTGCAAAGACAGCTTGATCAGGATTTTGCCGGCCCCGGCGGCGTCGGGGTTATTGGGCCATGTTTGGGTCAGGTACCCCGCCAACGTGGAAAGGCTTTCGGTCAGCGACTTGTTGGCGGGATCTTCGCGGAGAAGGGCGCTGTAGCCATTCATCGCGATCAAACCACCGGACAGACCGCTGGGGTTGCCCGGTGCGGTGCGGGCCAAAAATTCGCCGACAGCGATCGCCTCATAAAATTGTGAGTCGTCGTAGGCGGCGTAGGCCAGCAATTCGCGTGCACTTTGAACGGTTTGTGCATCGGATTCGCGATTCACCATCGCCAACCCCTGTCGCAGAACGTCCACGGCAACCTGGCGGGCCTGGGACGCTTGCGTGGAGATTCGTTGGTAATCTTCGGTGCCGGACGCGGGGTTCCCCGAGTCCAGCGTTTCCTGATAGGTCGCGACGGCCTGCATGAGATCCCTGGCGGTGCCCAGGGCGTCATCGATTGACTCCGGACGCTGGGCGGTGGTCGGCAGCGTTTCGTCGTCGTCGACTTTGATGCCCAGGTCGGCCAGCAGGGTTTTGGCTTCCGCGTTGTGCGAACCGGAGACTTTTGCGATGCGGTTGAGGGCTTGGCGGGCTTCGGAAATCGCCTTCTTTTTGTCGTTCCCTTTCGCGGCTTCGGTTTTTGAAAACGCCAAGTTCGCTTTGGCGTATTCCAGTTGCAACTGATTCGCTTCGGGGCTTTCTCGTTCGTTCGGGCGGATTCGGTCGACCAGGGGTTTGCCAATCTGGCCGGCGCGAGCAAAGTCGGGCGGCGAAGCCGCGACCGCCAAACGGATTAAACCGGCGGCGGCGCGAAATTGTGCGGGACGCAGTTCATCCCCCTCGCCGGCTTCCATCATTCGCGTGTAGGCGGCTTCGGCTTTCTTGGCGTTTCCAAGGATTTCTTGGATCTCGCCGATGCTGGCGTCGGCGGTGATGCCGACGACATATTTCTTGGAGTACTTTTCGCTTAGCTCGGTGAAACCTTGCAACGACTTTTCCAGCAAATCCTTGCCGTCCTTGCCGGGTTCTTCAAACGTTTCGGCGGCCAATTTATTGGCGTCGGCGGTTTGCACCAATCCCGACAGGTACTGGCCCCGAAACCGGTCGCGACGATCGGCCGCCTCGGGGTCGGTGCTCGGATCGATCGCCGCCCCCCGCATCGTCTGGAGTTCTTCGCGAAGTCGATCGGTGATTTCGGTGAAGGTGGTGGCCGCCTTTACATACAGCTCTCGGGCCTGCTCGCGCTGCTGGGGCGTCGGATCGTCACGCATTTTTTGTTCGCCGCGGGTCAGCAGCAGGGCGCCGAGTTGCAATTGGGCCTCCTCGCGACGGGGATGATCACCCTGGCCCAAAAATTCCCGCAAGGCCGCCTCGGTTTTCTCCAGGTTGCTTTCCATGTCCTGGGGCTTGCGGGCGGTCCGTGCCAAATCAAAAAAAATCTGAGCGCGTTCAAATTCGATCGATTTTAGAAATTCTGGATTCACGCCCGGCAGTTCGGAAACCGTTTCCAGGTACAGCAGCGCCGTGTCGCTGTAGCCCGCGTTGCGCAGCGCCTTGACGAAATCCTCGGCCGGTTCACCTCCGCTGGATCGCAACGGCAAGCCACCCAGCAAGCACCAAACCGCGAAGAAGAGAAAGGTGCTCCGTCGGGTCATGCCGTCCAACAGGTCAGAAGAAGAAAAGGGGTTCGAAACGATCCGATCGCTCCATTAAACATCAAAACGAACCACTAGACTAGAAATACCCCGCCTCCCAAGTACTTCCGTTTCCAACGCATCCCGGCGCATCGTGGTACGCATTCCTTCCCAACTGATCGACTCGGCCAGTCGCCGACCCTCGGGGTTGGGCGGGTCATCCGGCGTGCGCCAGTTGCTGCGTTTGGTCCTGGCGTTGCTGCTGGTCGCCGTGGTGATGCGTTCGGCCCGCAACACCAGCCTGTACGAACCGTTTTTTGACGGATCGGATGCGATTGGCGATTCGGTTGTCGATGCCGCCACCGAGTACCAGGACGGCGACCAACGAGACTCCATGGGCGAAGATGATCTGCATCGTACGGGCGCAAATCAACGTGATCTTGCGGGCGAAAATCAGCGCGACGATGCACCGAGTCCTCCCGCGGAAGAACTTGCCGTCTGGCCCGAGCCGTGGAACGCACCGCTCAAGTCGCTTGGCGGCGCGACGTTGATGCGCTGGATGGCGGCCAGCCAGGCGGATTGGCAAGTCGCTGGCATCGATGGTGAAGGTGGCATCGATGGTGAAGGCGGCATCGATGGTAGTGGTGACAACGTGGATACGTGGCTGAGCGAGATTCGGATTCCCGCCGCGGAAATCAACGCCACCGACAGTATCGCCACCGACAGTACGGCCGGGCGGGCCACCGGGCAATGGCTTGACTCGCTGCAGGATTGGCTCCGCGAAGCTCCGGTGCAAGGTTCTGCTTCGAAACAAAAAGCCGCTCGGCGCGCCTCGCTGCACCAAGCATTGATCGGCGAGGCGATGCGGCGGACGGTCGATGGCACGGTGTTTCGCGGGGACGATGCCCCCGCGTTCTACTGGTTTTTGGCCCATCCCAATCTCACGCCCGACACAAGGTTGACACCCAGTACTCACACGGAAACCAACACCGACGCCCCCGCCCAGCCAACCCGAGTCGCCACGCTGCTCTTGTTGCAGCAACCCGATGTGTATCGCGGACGGAAGGTGCGAATCGACGGCAAGGTTGCGCGAATCGACGCCATGGAAGTCGCGGCAAACCCACTTTGGAACGGCGTTTGGTATCGCGTGTGGGTGATGCCCGGCGAAGGCGTCAATCGCCCGATTCTTTTGGCGACCCAGTCGTTGCCCAATTCGCTGCGGGCCAGCGTCGACAAAGGATATCTTCATGACGGACCACCCGTCGCCGCGCGGGGCATTTTTTTGAAGCGATTGTCCTACACCAGCGGCATCGGTGCGGATTTGGCTCCCCTGGTGGTGGGCCAAGTCGACTTGCCCCGCCAGCGCGGGCAATCGCGAATTTCCAAAATGCAAAAAGATGCACCGGAGAAACGTGTGCTGTGGTGGGCCTTGCCGCTGGCGGGCGTCGGCGGCATGGCTCTGGCCGGATGGTTGATGCACCGCGCGCGATCAAGTGACCGTCGACTGCGAAAGCTGCGTGATCAAATGCCCGTCGATGTGTCTCACCTGCAAGTCCCTTTGACCCGCGCGGGATTCGCCGATCACGACGCTTTGAATCGCGGCAATTTGAATCACGACATCACCGGCGGCGAATCGTGAGCGTTTGGTGTACCCGGCAGGTGACGGCGTGGGCTTGCCACATCGTGTTGGCGTTGGGCCTGGCGTCGTCGCAGGTTCATTTCGCGATCGCCGCTGACGTCACCGATCCGCCCAGTGCATTGGATTTGCTGGCCAGTTTTGATTCGCTGCGGATCGCCTCGGTTGCCAACGATGACAGCGGTGCCGAATTGGCGCGGCTGGTGTTTCGCGTGCATCGCATCGACCCCAAGGTGCTGCAAAAGCGGCTACGCGAGACGGGATCTTCCAGCGATCCGAGTGACGGCAAAGGTGACAAGCCCATTGGAAACGGCGAGCCCTTCGATAACGGCGAGCCCTTCGATAACGGCGAGCCCTTCGATAACGGCGTCCCCATCGATTATGGCGACATCGACACGTTCGGCGGCACGGTGCAGTCGTTGGCGAAAGTCGACGTCCCCGAGCGACTGCGTGAATCGCTTGGCTTCGCTGTGTTGTGGCGGGTGCAACTGGATGAAACCGGCGGGCACGTTTGGAGCCGCTCGCTGCCCCAAAAGATTCGCATCGGCGACAAGATCGCGGGCACGGGCATCGTGCTCGATCCAAACGGTCCGGCTTGGATTGCCAACCGTTTGCGTTGGCAGCCGCAGACGATTGCCCAGCCGGGGCATCGCGATTTGGCCGAAGCCGGTTTTGATCTGTCGATGCTGGAAATTGTCGAGCGTCGGGATCGGGCTCCATTGGCCGCCGAGGATGGCGATGTGTTTTATGCGATGCTGTCGGCGGCCGGACGTACCCGGTCCAAGTTCGAACCAAAACGTGCGGGGCGACTTGCGAAGGAACCACTGCCGCTCGATTGGCTGGCAAAACCCCGGTCTTTTGCCGGTCACCGCGTCGAATTGGTGATCGAAAGTGCTCAAGTCACTCGCATCGCCGTGCCGGCCGGGCGCGTGGCGGATTCGGGCCAAGATCACTATTTCCACATCGATGGCTTTGCGGATTTGGGTGATCGCGAAGTCATCATTGGGACCAGTTCTGGGACCGGTTCTGGGGCCGATACCAAGGCGGAGCCGATGGTATTCCAGAATCGCTTTCCCGTGACGTTAGTTTGCCCGCGGATCCCCAAAAACTGGCTGGGTCCAAACGATTCCGTGCTGGCGCTTCGCGAACGAATCTATGTCGACGGGTTTTTCTTTCGCTTGTGGAGCTTCGAAAACGAGCAGTTTCGCAAGTTCGATGGCAATTCATTCGCACCCCTGCTGGTTGCCGTTGACATCGTGCCTTTGGCAGCGGACAAGCCGGACGCCGCGGGTGTCGGGCGGATCGGCTTGTGGGCCGCCGTCGCCGTCGGTCTGGCGATCGCGATGATTGGCGTATGGGCCGTGTGGACGGCAGTCGGCGACCGTCGCGTGCGGCGGCAGCGACGACGTGGCGAAACGTTGGTTTTGCCACCGGGCGATCGAGCCGCTGAGTAACACGGCTTTCCAAGTCGTTTTGCTGCACGGCAATCGCGAAGCGTCTGCGACACGGGTGCTTGCCCGGCATCGTCAAAACCGGCAGCATATCGCGGCCGGGACGGCGGCACACGCGACGCCCCGAAATCGCTCTTTTGAAACCCTCCCAAGCACCCACTTTACCTTCGAGAAACCACATGCTGCGACGCGCCAAAATTTCAATCATTGGGGCTGGAAACGTCGGTGCGACCTGTGCCCACTGGTGTGCCGCCGCCGAACTGGGCGATGTCGTGCTGCTGGACATTCCACAAACCGAGGACATGCCCAAGGGCAAGGCGCTCGACCTGATGCAGGCGTCGCCAATCATGGGTTTTGATTCCAACGTCACCGGCACCAACAGCTATGACGATACCGCCGGCAGCGATGTGGTCGTTGTGACGGCAGGGATCCCAAGAAAGCCGGGAATGAGCCGCGATGATTTGCTTTCGACCAATGCGAAAATTGTCACCAGCGTGGCCGAACAACTTCGCGATTCATCGCCCGATGCGGTCGTCATCGTGGTCAGCAATCCGCTTGACGCGATGGTCCAGCAGATGTTCAAGGTCACTGGGTTTCCGGCGGCGCGTGTTTGTGGCCAGGCGGGAGTTTTGGACACCGCCCGCTATCGTACGTTTTTGGCCATGGAATTGGGCATTAGCGTGGAAGACATCAGCGCGTTATTGATGGGCGGCCATGGCGACACCATGGTGCCGATCCCCAGTTGCACGTCGGTGGGAGGCGTGCCGGTCACGCAGTTGATCGATCAATCGCGTCTGGACGAAATTGTCGATCGCACACGCAAGGGTGGTGCCGAAATCGTCTCACTGCTCAAGACCGGTTCGGCGTATTACGCACCCGCGGCGGCGTGTGCACAAATGGTCGAAGCCGTCGTCCGCGACAAGAAGCGAATGATTCCCGTTGCCGCGTATTGCCAAAGTGAATACGGCGTGGGTGGTTACTACGTTGGCGTGCCCGTCATCATGGGCGCCGGTGGTGTCGAAAAGGTCGTGGAGCTGGATTTGACGGATTCCGAAAAGGCCGACTTCCAGAAGTCCGTCGACGCGGTCAAGTCGTTGGTCGCCACCATGGACCAACTGCTGCAAGCGTGAGCGGTTTTTTTGCTTTTTTTTGACGCGCTTTCATGCCGTGTTTCCTGAATCTTTTTGAAATTATCATTCGATTTTTCTAAAGGTTCGCAGTGGCCGAGCCGGGCTTCCGCGTTGACTTTCGAACCGTGCGTCTTTTAGGCTCTGGCCCAGCACGGCGGTGATCCGGTTTGGTGGCGACTTGCTTCCGCACCGGGTTCACCAACTTCACTCCCCCGCCGAATCGTAAGGCAGTGATGAAACGTTTTTCGTATCCGCAGTCGTCTCAGGGAAACGCATCTCACCCATTCGACGACGGTGGCGAAATCGCTTCCTTTGATCCGGGCAACGATCCCGCCCATTGGCAATCGGCCGGCGAAGAACTTGCAAGCCCATCGGGAGAATCGATCGACGATTTGCTTGCACAACATCAACCTTTCACGTCGCCGACATGGATCGATGCGGGCGACCGGCCCCGCGGTCAACATGCCCTGTGTCCGGTGCATTACACGCCCAGCTACGCCTATCCGCTGGTGGTGTATTTTCATTCGGCAAACAGCAATGCGAGTGAATTGCTGCAGGTGATGCCGCACGTTTCTTTGCGAAATTACGTGGCGGTCAGCCTGGGTGGAAATCGCGCCAGTGACCAATCCGGCCACCGTTTTGATTGGTCGCACGGCGACGCCGCGATCGGGCGAACCGTCGACGACACAGTCGAGGCGATTGCCGATGTCCGCACGCGATACAACATTCATGAGGACCGCATGGTTTTCGCGGGCGTTCGCGACGGCGGCACGATGGCGTTGCGAATGGCACTTGAATTGCCAGACACCGCGGCCGCCTGTGTGTCCATCGGCGGCAGGATGCCCGACGCTCGGATTCGCAATTGGAAAGCACTGCAAGCATCGCCGATGCGAATGCTGTGGCAGTGGGGCACCGACAATCCCAAGTACCACGACGCCGACCTTCGCGAAGATTGCCGACGAGCACGGCGAATCAACGCCCGAGTCGACTTGCGTTTGTACACCGTTGACGATGAATCGGATCGATCGATCTACGCCGACGCGAACGATTGGATCATGAAAACCGTCGTGTCAAACTCGACCGGCGGCGACCGCTGGGCCAGCACGCCGGTGTCGTGTAGCAAAAACTAGATCAGCCGGCCGCGACGCCGTCCAGGGCTTCTTGCAGTGCCGCCTTGGGGCGGACGCCGACAAAGGTCTCGCTGACCTCGCCGTTCTTCATCAGCAGCAAGGTGGGGATGCCTTGGATGCCGAATTGCTGGGCAACATTGGGATTGTCGTCGATGTTGACCTTGCCAATTTTGACGCCGGGGTTTTCGCTGGCCAATTCGTCGATCATGGGCGCGATTTGGCGGCAGGGACCACACCACGGAGCCCAAAAGTCGACCAACACCGGTTGGTCGCTCTTCAGCACTTCGCTGTCGAAATTGGCGTCGGTAAATTCGTGAACGGCATCGGAGGCCATGATTTCGGTTCCGGAAAAGGGGATTGGACACGGCCTGCCAAGCTGGCAAACGCGACTGAATCATATCGATGTAGCAAGCGACGGGCCATTTAGACCAACGTTTCGAGCAAACGACGCAATTTCCGCAGCTCGACCCGGTGGTCCAGGCCCTCCAGCGGGGCCATGTGCACTGTCAAAGCACGCTCGTATTTCTCGCGGTCAAGCTGGGTGATCAGTTTTGCGTAGTCGACTTCGCCCTGGCCGACGCTGACCTGAAACTTTTCGGGCTTGGTATCGCGCAGATGGACGTTGCAAACGAATTTTAAAATTTTGTCCAGCGACTTGCCGGCCGCGGGGCCCGCGATGTAAACGCTCGGGTCCAAGGTCACGCCCAGGCCATCGACGTTATTGCACAACACCATCAGCGTGTCGGGGTCATCGCTAAGCGTTTCCAGGGCACAGCGAACGGCCACCCGAACGCCTTCGCCTTCGCCAATTTTGACAAGCGCCTGCAACCGCTCGACCTCTTCGTTAAACGGCGTGCCGTGCGGTCCCGACGGGATGGTCATGTTGACCACTTTGGTCGCCTTGGCCAGGTGACACAGCTTGGCAAAGCGTTCCAGTTCGGCTTCACCCTGCAAATCCAGTTGGACGTCAAAGCCGGAAATGTCCAGGCGATGGGTGTGGCGGAGTAACTGGATCGCTCGATCCTCGTCTTCGACCAAGTCGCTGGGGCGGACATTGCCCGATTCGTGCAGGGCGATTTCGACGGAGCTGAAATCCAGGTCCGACAGCCGCTCAATGCACTCGACCATTTCCAATTCGGGGTAACAAGCCGTCGAGGCGGAAACGAACACAACAGAATCCTTCGTAAACACTGGGAATGGCAAAAATCAGCCGTCGGCAAGCTTAGCAATCCCGCCGACTTCCCCAAACCCCAGCCCGCCTAAACATCAGCCAACTCAAGCATCAGCCCGGTCACCGGAACGATTCCCCGTCGTTGGGATAATCGCGCGACTGCACCGCACCGACAAATTCCTCCGCCGCACGTCGCATTTCGCCGCGAACGTCGGCCAGGCGACGCACGAATTTGGCCCGGTGGCCGCCGTACAAGCCAATCAAATCGTGTGTCACCAACACCTGGCCGGAAACGTCCGGGCCCGCGCCAATGCCAATCGTGGGAACGGTCAACGCCCCCGTCACCGCCCGGCCGATCTCCCGCGAAACGCATTCGATCACGATCGCGAACGCGCCGGCTTGTTCGATCGCCTCCGCATCGGCCACGATCGCGTCGACGTCGCGTTTGACACCATATCCACCGTCGACGTGTACGCTTTGCGGTTGCAAACCGATGTGCCCCATCACGGGAATGCCGGCCCCAACCAAGCATGCGATTCGTTCGGCTTGTTCGACGCCGCCTTCCAGCTTGACCGCCTGTGCGGACGTGGCTTTCAAGATTTTTGCCGCGACGTCCAAGGTCCTTTGCGGTCGCCGGCTGCCCTCGGGGAACGGCAAATCGATCACGACCATCGCCCGGCGGGCCGCCCGCGCGACCATCTCGCCGTGATAAATCATTTGCTCGACCGTCACCGACAGCGTGTCCGGATGGCCGGCGACCACCATGCCCAGGGAATCGCCAACCAACAAGACGTCCACCCCGGCTGCGTCCAAAATTTCGGCCGTGGGAAAATCGTAGGCCGTCAACATCGTGATCGGCTGTTGGTCGTGACGCATCGTTCGCAGGGTCCGAACGGTGACGCGTCCTTGAGTTTGGGGCGGGGTCGACATGCTGGATTGACCGGCGAATGCAAATGGATGGGATTGGCGGGCGTGCGGGTGTCACTCGCGCAATCTACAATGCAGCTCGACGAACGGGCAGCCGAGTCGTTTTTTGTAAAAACGTTTGGATCAAGCGGGCACTGTTTTGACCGGGGATTTGTTTTGCATTCGTGGCGGACGCGTGATCGATCCGGCCAGTGGCCATGACGCGGTCGCCGATTTGTGGATCCGCGGTGATCGCATCGTATCGCCCCCACACGCTGATTTATCGCATGCCGATTTATCGCAAGCGGAACGTTCGGCGGGCAAGATTTCCGTGGCGAGTTCTTTGCCAGGGACATCCTTGCCAGCCACGGCGCAGCTTCCGCCCAGCCAAATCTTTGATGCCAGCGGCTGCGCGGTCATCGCCGGCGGCGTCGATTTGCACACGCACATCGGCGGCGGCAAATTGTCGTTGGCACGGCTGTTGATGGCCGAACAACTGGAATCGGCCACCGATCCTGGCAACGTCGATTTCCTTCCCTCGGCACCCGCGGTGGGCCAAAAGTACTTGGACCTGGGTTACACGACCTGCCTGGAACCGGCCGTTTTGCCCTGCAACGCGCGGGGGGCCCACATGGAAATGGCGGCCACGCGAGTTCTTGATACCGGGGGCTATTGCATCCTTGGCAACGACGAAGCGTTGCTGGAAATGATTGCCGCCGACGTCGATCCGCGTTGGATTCAGGCCTACGTGGCGGCCGTCGTCCGAGCCACCGCTTGCATCGGAGTCAAGGTCGTCAATCCCGGCGGCATCAACGCGTTCAAATTCAATCAGCGTGAATTGGACGTGGACCAGCCGCATCCCCGCTACGGAATCACACCGGCGCAAATCATCCGCACGCTGTGCCAGGCGGTCGACGCGATCGGCTTGCCGCATCCGCTGCACGTGCACGCGAGCAATTTGGGGGTGCCCGGCAACATTGATGCGACGCTGAAAACCATTGCGGCGGCGGATGGCCATCGGCTGCACCTGACCCACGCCCAATTTCATTGCTACACCCGAACCGCTGCGGGCATGGGGTCGGCCGCCGAGCAACTCGCGCGCGCCGTTGCGGCCCACCCCAACGTCACCATTGATGTTGGCCAAATCATGTTCGGTCAAACGGTCACGATTAGCGCCGACGCGATGCATCAATTTGCGAATCTTCCCAATGCTAGGCCACGCACCGGAGCGATTGTGGATGTCGAATGCCAGGCCGGCTGCGGTGTCGTGCCGTTTCGTTATCGTCGCAAGCGCTTCGTCAACGCGTTGCAGTGGGCGATCGGGTTGGAATTGTTTTTGATGATCGAGGACCCCACGCGGGTGTTTTTGACAACCGATCATCCCAACGGAGCGCCGTTTACCGCATACCCGCACTTGATGTCGCTGCTTAGCGATCGCGGATTACGCGAAACGGCGCTGGATCAATTGGAACCCGATGCGGCCGCCGCGTCGTCGTTGCGGGGAATCCAGCGGCAATACGATCTTCGCGAATTGACGCGGATGACGCGTTCGGGGCCCGCCGCCTTGCTGGGGTTGCGGGATCGCGGCCGTTTGTCACCGGGAAGCATGGCCGACGTCATCGTGGTGCCGCTGGAATCGCAGCTTCCGCGTGGCCTGGGAAATTGCTTGGGACGCCCGCGCGCGGTTTTCCGCCGCGGCGTCCTGGTACGGCGTGACGGCGAAGTCGTCCAAGACGCGGCGAACCAGCGGTGGCAACACCAGACGCTGGCCGCCGATATCCGCCCCGACGCGGACGACTACCGCGACGTTTCGGCCTGGCTGGATGACCGCGATCTGGCCCGGTCGGATGCAATGCCCATTGCCGGCGAAGAATTTTCAGGGGTGCTCGGTTCAAAGTTACAGCGAGTGCCCGCTGCCGCCGGAGATTCCGATTCATGACATCACAGCCCGCGGATTTAAGTTCATTGGGGGCACAACGGGACCAATCGCGAAGCGTCGGCGGGGTCCGGATCGAGGATGATTTTGCCGAAGCGTTTCCGATGTATTACACCCGAGTCATCGTGACGGCGGCGGACGATTATTGGCTGGCGGCGGTGCGGAATGCCTTGACGGGTTTTGGGACCAGCGTGATTGCGTGTGACATGGAAATCGATGTCGAACAATCGCTTGAACCCGAGGCGACGCCCGACGGCAGGCCGGGTATCCAGGTCATGGCGTTTGCCATGTCGGCCGGCGGTTTGCGAAAAAAGTTTCCCGTTCGTGTTGGCCAGTGCGTGTTGACGTGTCCGACGGCGGCCATCTTTGCGGGCAACGTGGATCCGCCGACCAACGAGTCGCCCGCGCCGATCGGACAATCGGTGCGTTTTTTTGGCGATGGCCATCAAATCAGCAAGAAATTGCCGGGGCGTCATGTGTGGCGTGTCCCCGTGATGGACGGCGAGTTTTTGTGCGAGCACAACAGCCCCATTGGCAAGGGCATCGGCGGAGGGAACTTTCTGTTGCTCGGCAGATCATCGGCAGCCATCCTGGCGGCCGCTCGGGCAGCCATCGATGCCATCGCGAAACTGCCCGGTGTGATCGCGCCATTTCCCGGCGGCGCCGCGCGAAGCGGGTCCAAAGTGGGATCGAAGTATCCTGCATTGATGGCATCGACCAACGACGCGTATTGTCCCACGCTGCGTGGACAAGTCGAAACGTCGCTTCGCGATGACGAACACGCCGTGTTGGAAATCGTCCTGGACGGTCAGGACGAAGCGCACCTCTCCCGGGCGATCGACGTTGGCGTGCGGGCGGCGGTGCGACAGGTTGGTGCGGCGGGCGGGTTGTCGCGAATCACCGCGGGAAATTACGGCGGCAAGTTGGGCCCGCATCATTTCCATCTGCATCGAATCCTGTTCTCGGATGCCGCGGAATGGGACGTCCAAGACTTGGGGACGTCATGAAAGGCTGGCGATTGGTCCCGCGAGAATGCTCCGGTTCCGGTGCCGCCGGCCGAGTCGTCGACGGATCGCTGATTCGCGTGGATGCCCTGGAAACTTATGACTGGAACAATGACGGTGGCGGCAAAGATCGCGGCGGTAATGGTGCCGCGGCGATGTTGCTGCCAACGCCGACGGGGTGGGTTCCGCTGCGTGATCTTTTTGTGGTGCACGTTTTTGAAGCCTTGCCGGCGGGGCCGCGAATCGTCTTCGATGGCGATTGTCCGTGGCTGGATCGCGTGGGTGCCGCACGTCCCGGGCACGCGGACAGCGGCGATGTGACATTCATTCATGCGCGGGGTTCGCTGGGCGCGATGGTCGGCCACCGCATGCGGCGTGGCACGATATGGATCGACGGCAATTTGGGCGACTGGGCCGGGGCGATGATGATTGCCGGCACCCTGGTCGCCGGTGGCACGATCGGCCGCGGCGCGATGGTCGACGCCAAGCGGGGGTCGCTGATTTGCAAGAACATGCCGGAACTTGCACCGGAGCGATTTACGGTGGGGATTCGCCAAAGCTACCCGGTTGCGAAATTGCTGGCGGGCGCCTTGCCCGAGGGCGCCGCAACGGCGTGGCTTGGCGAGATCGCAAAGCAGGCAAAGGTCTGTCGCGGTGATTTGTCATTGGGCGGCCGCGCCGAAGTGGTTTCGCCGCTGGTTTGCGGGTAAGGCGAGCGACGGCTTGATCGGGCCAAACACGCCGCCGCAATCTTGTTATTCGCATGGTGCGGCTTGTAACGATTAGCTGGAACGTGCGTTACGCCGCGACAAAAGCATCACGGGTTTGGTGGCTGGATCGCTGGCTTTTGGAAAACGCGAACTATTTTCGCATCCCAAAGGCAGTCCCCCGTCGTCCTCACCGAGATGATCACCATGAAATCCGTTTGGAAAGTCGCCCGCGGCTTCGCCCTGGCCGCGTTGGTCGCGGTCGCCACCCCAGCCCTGGCACAAAACAACGCAGCACAAAACAACGTGGCACAAGACAACGCCAAGGCACCGCCAAAGGCGGAACCCATCGCCAAGGCCGAACCCATCGCGAAAGCGACCCCCGTCAACAAGCCCACAAAGCCTTCGGCAAAGCCGGCCATGCCGACGGTGCGTCCGCTGTCGGTCAGCGTCGATTTGTTGTCCGACACGCGCATCGACGGGACGCTGACCGATACGACTTCGCTTGAAATGCAAACCAGTTTTGGTGCGGCCAGCATTCCACTTTCGGAAGTCGCCGGCATTCGTTTCGCCAGTGCCGAAAATGCCAGCACCACCGTCGTGATGCTCAATGGTGATTCCATCACCGGCGCCACCGACGTGAAGCTGGTCACCGTTGAAACGGCGTGGGGTACGGCGGCGATCAACGGTCCCACCATCGCCTCGATTCTGTTTGTCCCCGGTCTGGATTGGTCGCGTGATCAGGGGCTCAATGGCACCCGATGGATGTTGGTTAACAGCAAAAAGCCGGCGCCGGCCAAACCCGCCCCGACAACGGCAAACGCCCCGCGAACGGTCCCCGCGCCAAGCGCTACGAACCGCACGATCAACGGATCGTCACAACCGTTCCGAACGACCACTCCGCGGCCCGTCTTTCGCAACAACTAGGTCCTCCTGACCCATCAAGGGTGACCTACGTTTTCGCGAGGCACACCCACACCAAACCTCTTTTTACTTTTCCTGCAGCGGAGAAAAACAACTGTGAAGTGGATGAAGACATCGGTCTGGGCATCAGCGATCGCGCTGATGACGACCGGCACGGTCCTCGGCGATGATTGCGGCTGTTCGGCGTGTGCCGGCGGCGGTGGCGATTGCCTGGGATCGACCGCGGGAGCGGTCATGGCGGACGGTTCCATGCTGGGCGGCGCGATCGTCGGCGGTGGCATGCTGGATGGTTCGGCCACCAGCGGCGCGGCCGGCGGACCGGTGGTCGGTTACGAAACCCGCACGGTCATGCGTAACCAATTGGTGACCGAGACCCGCGAGGTCCCCGTGACCACCTATCAACGCGAAACCCGTACCCGGATGCGTAGCGTGACCCGCCGCGTCGCCCGCGTCGAAACTCGCGAACAAGCGTACACGGTCAACGTACCGCAAACGCAAACACGAACCGAAACCTACAACGTCCAGGTCGCCGTTCCCTACACCGAGGAAGTCCCGTACACCGTCCAGGTGCCCGTCACGACTCAGGTGCAACAAAGCTACACCGTCCAAGTTCCATACACCGAACAGGTCGCTCAGTCCTACTCGGTCCAGGTGCCCCAGACGGAGCAAGTGGAACAAACCTACTCGGTTCAAGTTCCCTACACCGAAACGCAAACTCAAACGTACACGGTCAACGTTCCCTACACCGAGCAAATCGAGCAAGCCTATACGGTTCAAGTTCCGGTTCAGCGTTCGCGTGAAGAAACCTACAACGTCAGCGTGCCGTACACCGAACAGGTCGAACAAACCTACACCGTTCAGGTGCCCGTCACGTCGACTCGCACCCAGACCTATCAGGTCAACGTGCCGTACACCGAAATGGTGTCTCAGTCGTACGCCGTGCAAGTCCCCTACACCGAAACCATGCAGCAAAGCTACATGGTCAACGTGCCGTACACCGAGCAGGTCGCACAGGATTACACCGTCAGCGTGCCCTACACCGAAGCGGTCGAGCAAACCTATACGGTCCAGGTGCCTTACACCGAATCGATCGCGCAAAACTACACCGTGCAAGTTCCCGTTCAAGAAACTCGCACGGCCTTTCGGACCGAAACACGTCGCGTTCCCGTGACAACCATGCGTAGCGTGACCCGCGACATGGGCAGCTACCAAATGGTGCCGTACACGGTAGACGCCGCCGCCGCTTCGGGTGGCTCGCTGGGTGGCCCAGGCATGCTTGGCGGACGCGGCTTGCTTGGCGGACGCGGACTGCTTGGCGGACGCGGATTGCTTGGCGGACGCGGATTGCTGGGTGGATTACTGGGCGGCTGCGGATCAAAGTCTTGCGGCGATGCTTGCGATTCGTGCGACGACGGATGTGCCCCGGCATGTCCGCCGGCATGTCCTCCGGCATGTCCTCCGGCGCCGGTTTGCCCCG
Source organism: Planctomycetota bacterium (assembly GCA_039201055.1). GTDB lineage: Bacteria > Planctomycetota > Planctomycetia > Pirellulales > Pirellulaceae > Rubripirellula. The sequence goes on from JBCCRW010000015.1 coordinate 22,748, forward strand.
TCGTTTGCTACAAGAAAGTGTGGTGCCCCAACCCGGTAACCGTGGAAGTGCCTTGCACGACCTACAAGACCGAATGCATCCAGGTGCCGTACACCTACACCGTCACCAAATGCATCGCCCAAACGCAAACGCGAATGGTTCCGGTGACTCGCTGCCGCACCGAAACGCGATCGCGGACGGTCAACGTCACCAAGTACCGCACCGAAACGCGGTCGCGTACGGTCAACGTTCAAAAAATGCGTCAGGAACAACGCGTGCGTGATTACACGGTCACCAAGTACCGCACCGAAACTCGCAGCCGCGAAGTTCCCGTCCGCAAGTGTCGTCTGGAAACTCGCACCCGCGAAGTTCCCTTCACCACGATGACCACGCAAACGCGTAGCCGCATGGTTCCGGTCACTCGGACCCGCATCGAAACGCGAACTCGAACGGTGCCCTACACCGAGATGACCACCGAGCAACACACGCACACCGTCGCCGTTCAGCGATGCCGTCAGGAAACTCGCTCGCGTGATTACACCGTCACCAAGTATCGCAGCGAAACCCGCAGCCGCATGGTTCCGGTGACTCGCATGGCCACCGAGCAGCGAACTCGCATGGTTCCGGTGCAACGTGTGCGAAGCGAAACGCGAACTCGCATGGTTCCGCAAACCAGCTACCGCACCGAACAGCGTACCCGCAGCGTCCAACGGACTCGGATGGAAACGCAGCAACGATCGCGTGAAGTCAGCTTCACCGTCAACGTTCCCGAGCAGCGTACGCGAACCTACAACGTCACCGTCTATGACACCGTGACCGAGCAGGTTCCCGAAAACTACAGCGTTTGTGTCCCGGTCCAATCGATGCGAACGGTCAACGTGCAAGTTTGCCGTCCCGTGGCGACCGAGGTTCAAGTGCCGGTTTACGGCTCCGTCGCACCAGCAGTCAGCGCCGTCGCTCCCGTGATGGGATCGGTTGTGCCGTCGACCATGGGTGACAGCGGCGTGATCGCTTCACCGATCGATGCCGGCATCATTTCCGGTGGCAGTGTGATCTCCGGCGCCGCCGGCATGCCGATCAGCTCCGGTTGTAACTGCAACTAAGCGTTTCAAGCTTCATCGAAGCCAATCCGAACCCCGCCGGCGCGGCAACGCGCCGGCGGGGTTTTTTTCGTGACGTAGCCGTTGTTCGCCAGAACACGGAATCAAGCGGGATTTGCGGCGTTTGGCGAAAGCCGGCGACGTGCAGCCGGCAATCACGAACCCTGCACGATCGAATTGCGAAGCGTCCCAATGGGCGTGATCGAAATGTCAACGACATCGCCGGCGGCCAGCGTAAAGGCCGATGTGGGCACAATACCCGTTCCCGTCATTAAGAAAGCGCCGCCCGGGAACGTCATGTCGCGGCCCAACCATTGCACCAAGTCATGAAATTGACGAGCCATTTGATCGGCGGCCGTTTTCCCCTCAAAAACCACTTCGCCATCACGCAGGATTCGCAGGTGCACGCGAATGTCCTCGAGCGCCGGTAACACCGGCAGCAAGGTCACCCAGGGTCCCAAACCGGCCGATTGGTCGTAGCATTTTGCCTGTGGCAAATACAGTGGATTTTCGCCTTCGATGTCACGCGAACTCATGTCATTGCCGATCGTCAAACCCACGATGCGTAGGTCTTCGGTCAACACCAAAGTGATTTCTGGTTCCGGCACGTTCCAAGTCGCATCGGCGCGAATTCGCAGCGGCTGTTCATGCCCGCAAACGCGATACGCCGGGGCCTTGAAGAATAGCTCCGGCCGTTCGGCTTCGTACACCATGTCATAAACCGAAGCGGCGGTTTCGGATTCCTCCATCCGCGCCGTTTGACTCTTTTTATAAGTCACACCGGCCGCCCAAACTTCCTGTTGATCGATGGGCGGCAACCAAGTGACATCCGCCATCGAAACAAGGCTTCCCGAGCGCAGCGAATGGGCCGTCGCAAGCGGATCGGCGGCGTTCAAGATCGCCGACAAGCTGGGGTAATCCGCATTCAGGTCCAGCCGTTCGAGTTGCTGATTCTCGACCACGCCAACGTGCACACTCGCGTTGCCCTGTTCCGCGGTGGTAAATTTGGCAACATGCAACAGGTTGGGGCTTGATGGCGTGGGCGAATTCACGTCGTGGGTTCCGGGAAAAAACGGGGCGATGAAGCATTGGTCAGACGAAGTAACCGGCGAAAGTTTAGCAAATCGAGCGTTTGGGTTCGCAGTGGCCGCATTCATCCGCTCGCGATCTTGGGTGTGCTCGCGGCGGTCCTGATCGTCGTCGGCGTGTTGGTCGGAGCCGGCATGTTCGGTCCGCTCGCCAATCGCCCCAACGCGGATCAAGACGCAGCCGATTCAAATAACTTGGGCGACAACGGCCCCAATGATTTGGCCGCCGCCCGCGACATCCTGCGTCAGACCCAGACGGCGATGGTGCAAACCGAATCGCTGGAAACCGAAGCCGCAATCGATGCTTGGCAAGCTTTGATTCAAGCCCACGGTGGTGACGTGTCGCGGCGACGAAATTTGGCCATCGCCCGCTTGTTGGACCTGGATAAAAAAGCCAGCGTCGTTTCCAACCCCGCATCCAAGCCTGAGGAAATCGCGAGTGCGCGCGCGTCGATCGCCTCACAGCTGGCCAACACCGGCCAAGCCATCGACGCGTTTGCCAAGGACAGCGGCGATGACGTTTTGACGACTTGGATGCGCGACCGGATCGCGCGGCTGGAAGCGGAACTGGTGCCGGCGATGAGTCGCACGCGTTCCAAAGAACGGGTCGGTCGCTTGTCCGCCGCGATCACCAATGCCGCCGCCACCCCCAATGCCGCCGACACGGCCAACGCTGCCGACACGGGCGACATCGCGCCGACATCTCGATCGCAAGCGCTGATTTTGGTCGGGCCTTTGTTGGACGCTGCCGAAAAATCCAGCGACGCGATTGACGGTCTACCGGACTCGCTCCGCGGGCCCGTGACGGCCGCCCTAAAGCAGGCATCGCGTGTCGCACCCGAAAATCTTTCCTTGGCGCTGCAGTTGGCCAAGTTCTTGGCCGAAGAACGATCGCCGCAAGCCGCGGGCGCACTGCGACGGTCGTTCGATCTGTCCAAAGCCATTCACCCGACGCTCCAGCGCGACCTGCGGGCGATCGGCAAGACGCCGCAATCGCTGATTGACCAGGCCATCGAAGATATCCAGGCCCAGCGTTGGGAGGACGCCGAGTTCGCGTTGATTTCATGGAACAACGTTTTGCGTGGCAGCGAACTGGTCAAGACCGACCTCAAAAGATTGTCGCCGCATCCCTTGGATCTGGTTTCGTTGTCCGGGCTCCGCGCCGCCGCCGCTCGCGTCGCCGCCGCCCAGCCGATCGCCGCGTCCAAACAGCCAGCGGCCTATCAAACCCGGGCAATCGAAGCACAACATTCGCTTGTCGACTTGGCTTGTCTGGATTTGAACCTCGACCAAACACCCGAATGGATCACACTCTCGGTCAACGGCCGCGTGTCCGTGGGCCGTGTGAGCGAAGGCGGCTGGGAAGCGATCACCGAGGTGACGCTTGAGGGTTTCGAGCGCGGTATTCGGCTGGCCGATCTGTACGTCGTTGATGGTGGCAAACGCGGCCGCGGGGCGGCGACCGGCGGCAGCTCACACGATACTCTGATGCAACTTCTAGTTTTCGGCTCCGCGGGCATCCGGCTTCTGGAAATCGATGACAGCGACGCGTCCACGGTGGGTTTGGTCCCCGTGACGTCGACGACGGGGCTCGAAGAACTGCGAAACGTCCGCGTCGTCACGCTGGGCGATTTCGAGGCGGACGGCGATTTGGACCTGCTGGTTGTCACCGACCAATCGATGCACCTGATGGTCAACCGGGGTAATCGCACTTTTTTTGAAGCACCACTGGATGGATCGGCGTTTGAAGGGGATTTGCCCGAACAATTTCGAATTGTGGATCTGGACCGCGACTTGGACCTGGATGTTATCACGGTGCATCCGCAAAGCGGGCGAATCGGTCTCCTGGAAAATTTGCTGCACCTGCAACTTCGCCCCCGTTATTTGGATGGCGTCGAAAAGCTGGAGCGGCTGCAAAATGCCTGGGTCGCGGAACTGGACGGCGATGTCGCCTGGGACTTGGTCCTGTCGTCCGCGGACAAGCTGCGTGCGGTGACGGGTATCACCGAATCCGCGGGAACCTGGCGGGCTGGCGAAACATTCCAAACGAACATCGTTTCTCCGGTGCGATGGCTGGATGACTTGGATGCGGACAGCTACCACGAAGCGCTGTTGCAAGCCGGCAGCATGGTTCGCTTCGGTCCACAGCCGAACGGCACTTGGGGCATCCAGAAAGTAGCGGAGGATGTTTTGCCGCCGACGGATGCCGCCGATGCACGTGATGCTTTCACGTCCCGCGATACCAACGGCGATGGCTGGCCCGATCTGGGATGGTTGGAAAACCAGGTTTTGCATGTCGGAATCAGCGTGCCCCGCGAGGACGCAAAGTCGGTCGCGATTCGCTTCAAGGGCATCGATGACAACGCCAGCGGGCGAGTCAATCACTATGCGATCGGCAGCGTGATCGAGGCCCGTTTTGGGCCGCACTACCGCGCTCAAGTGGTGACGTCGCCGGTCACACGTTTTGGCATGGATGGATTCGAAACCGCGGATCTGCGCGCGATCTTGCCCAACGGATTGACCCA
>JBCCRW010000016.1:0-27239 GCA_039201055.1 Planctomycetota bacterium
CGGTTGCCCAGGTCCGATCGACATGCAGCGGGGACGGATTCTGACCACGCCCAATCTAGGTTGGGACGACGTCGACGTTGGCGACGCGCTGCGGCGTGCATTCGATGTGCCCGTCGCGGTGATGAACGATGTGGATGCCGGTGTCTATGGCGAATACCGCTTTGGTGCGGCCCAGGATGCCCGCTGTGTGATCGGGATTTTTCCCGGCACGGGGGTCGGTGGCGGCTGTGTTTATGAAGGTAAAATCTTTGGCGGAAGCGGCGTTTCGTGTATGGAAATCGGGCACACACGAATCAGCAGCGGCATGCGAAGCAGCGGCGGTTTGTCGGGGACCGTCGAAGCCCTGGCCAGTCGACTGGCCATTGCAGCGGAGGCGGCCAAGGCGGCGCAGCGGGGCGATGCACCGGCACTTTACAAAGATACCGGCACCGATCTGGCCGAAATTCGCAGCGGTGCCATCGCCGCGTCGATCGCCGGTGGCGATACCGCGGTCGCCCAGTTGGTTCGCGACGCCGCATCGGTCATCGGGCTGGCCGTCGCCAATGCGGTCCACATGCTTGCACCCGAGGTCGTGATCCTGGGCGGTGGTTTGGTCGAGGCGATGGAAAACCTATTCGTGTCGACCGTATCCAAGACCGCTCATGATGCCGTGATGCCGGTTTATCGCGACCGTTTCGTCGTTCGCGCAGCCAAGCTGGGTGATGACGCCAGTGTCAAGGGTGCCGCCGCGTGGGCAAAAGAACAGGCCAAATGAGACCCACGGGGGTGTCAACTCGGTCGTTTGTAAAACGGCAGTGGCACCACGGCAGCGCTGGCGACCTTTCCCCGGATGTTGATTCCCAGTGTGGGCTGCCGGGCAAGCTCGCTTGGCACGTAGCCCATCGCGATGGGAACACCCAGCGTCGGTGAAGGGCCGCCGCTGGTGACGATGCCGACGGCTTGTCCGTCCGTATCAAGGATTTCGCAACCTTCACGCGCCGGTCGACGGCCCTCCAGTTTCAGCCCGACGCGAACTCGCTCGGGGCCTCGCGATGCAATCGATCGCAACGCATCACCACCGATGAAGGATCGGTCTTGCAACGAACACGCAAAATGCAAGCCCGCTGTCAACGGATCGATCGTCTCGTTCAATTCATGACCGTACAGTGGCATCCCGGCTTCCAACCGCAGGGTGTCGCGGGCGCCCAAACCCGCGGCGGCGATGCCGTGTTCGCGACCGGCCAACAGCAGGTTTTCCCAAACCCTTGGGGCATCGTCGGCGCGGACAATCAATTCCAAACCATCCTCTCCCGTGTACCCGGTGCGGCTGACGATGGCCGGTTTGGAAAATTGGTCGGTGACGGTCGCCCGATAATATTTCAGCCGCGATGGGTCAAAGGAAAACAGTCGGCCGCAAATCTCGATCGCCCGCGGGCCCTGGATCGCGATCATCGCGGTCAATTCCGTGCGGTCGGACATCGTGACGGTGGGGAAATCCGCCAGATGCGGCGTGATCCAGCGGAGGATTTTTTCGTGGTTGGACGCGTTGACGACCATTAAGTGATAGCGGCTGCCCGAGGGCGTTTCCAAATGCGACACCAGCACATCGTCCAAAACGCCGCCTTCGGCGTTGCAGATCAGGCCGTAACGCACCCCGCCGATCGGCAAATCCGACATCTTTCGGCTGAGCAGATGGTCCAGCAGCTCCTCCGAACCGGCGCCATCGAAACGCAGCCGGGCCATGTGCGAAACGTCAAATAGGGATGCCGCCGAGCGTGTTCGCTGGTGTTCTTCAACGATGGACCCGTATCGGATGGGCATGTCATAGCCCGCAAAATCGACCATCACCCCGCCATGCTCGCGGTGCCAGGCATCCAGCGGTGTTGTCTGTCCGGTGACAACAGACTCGGTCGATTCCGCGTTCGCTTCGCTCATCGCTATCAATTCCAAAAGTGGTATTCAATAAAAGGGGCCGGATTAACCTGTTGAAACGCCGATGCGGCAGCCTGGGTCGCTGCTATCATCGTGCCGGGACACGCGATCGTGCTCGAGCACATCATCAGGCTCGATCAAGGTTCGCGGTCATCACGAACGCTTTAGTGACCCCAATAAGTTCCGCCATCCATCAGCGTTCGATTTCCGCGGCGGTGCCCAGAAGAAACAAGTTGCAGCGGGATGTCCAGGCTTGTGCCGATTGGAAAACATGAATCAAGCCACCGACGTTTTCCCGCTGCCGCTGAGCCCCCTGGAGAAATTCTTTCTCTGGGATGATCGCCCGAGTTGTCCGATGACGTCTTTTTTCGAGCTGCAGTTTGATGGAATTCTGAATCGATCTTGGCTGGACGAGGCCCTAAACACCGTTTGCACGCGGCACCCATTGTTGCAGTGCACGGTCGCCCGTCGTGGCGGCGATTGGTTTTGGGAACTTCCCCCGGCGATGGGGCAGCGGTGGTTGGACGTCGGCGCAATGCCGGCCCTGGTGCCGATGAAGCGCTGCGTCGAGCTTTCGCCATGGCCGATGGACTTGACCCGAGAACCGGGTTGCCGATTTTGGTGCCAGACTACCGATAGCCAGACGACCGCTGGCCGCTCGCGAATCTTGATTCAACTGCACCATGCCGTTTGCGATGGCATCGGCATGCGGCAGGTCCTTATTGATTTGCTCTGCGCGTATCGAAACGCCTCGGAATCGGCCGCGGGTAGGGAAGTCATGCCCTCACGCCGTCAAATTCGTCCCCGGGAAATCACGCGTTTATTGGAACGCTTTGATTTGACCCAGCGGTTTGCCAAACCCGCCAAGGTGACGCTTAGCGGCAAAGAAAAACGCGACGCCGCGTACTACTTTCATTTCCAGCGACCGCGGACGATCGCGACACCTCGATCGTCAACAACACACCTCAAGCCGTCACCTGATTTGCAACCGGCAACGCCCCGTTTGCGGGCACAAGGGATGTTCAATCCCATGGTTCATGTGCAGCTGGACCGAGATATTTCCGCAAGGATCATCGATCGGTGTAATGACAAAAACACATCGGTCAACGAATTGGCGATCGCCCTTCTTTTTCGCACGCTAGTCGATTGGAACCGGCAACATCGTGGCGATGGCCCAAAATCGCGTTTGCGTTTGTTAATGCCGGTGGACTTGCGTGGACGCCAGGATTTAAGGATGCCCGCGACCAATCGATTGGCCTTTGCGTTTCTCGGTCGCACGCACGCGCAATGCGAATCCTGGCCGGAACTTCTCGAGAGCGTTCGCGACGAGGTGAAGTGGATCGGTGACAGCCGAGTCTTCCTGAACCTGCTGGCCGGTTTCGACATGATGCACAAACGGCCGTGGTGGTTTCGCCGGTTGATCGCAATGCATCACAACATGATGACCTGTGTGCTGACCTATGCCGGTGACATTTCACGCGGGCTCGGGAAATCACTTCCCATCCGCGATGGCAAGCTTGATGTCGGTGATTGCAGCTTGGAACACATTTATGCCGCGCCGCCGGCGCGGCGGGGTTCACGACTGGGCGTGGCGTTGTGTATCAATTGGGGAAAGATTTGTTTCTCGGCTAATTATGATCGTCGCTACCTCAGCCGCGACGACACTCAGCTGTTCTTGAATCGTTACGCCGATTCGTGGTCGCGTTGGGCGGAGGACGATGCCGATTTTTTCCGTGTTGGCGTCACGCAAGCCCTTGCAAGCGAATGAACACAAGGCGTTGACGACCTCGCAACGAACAGAAAGCATTGATTCGAGAATGAACGTTGCGACGCAACCGGCGAAACCAACGGAGCCGACGAAACCGAGGAAGCCTTGGTGGGTTCGCTGCGGATTCCTCGGGTGCTTGGCCCTGTCACTGGTCGGCGGCGCGTCGTTCGACCAGCTGTTTTCCGAAATCGCGGATCTTCCTGGATTGCGTTCCGGCTTGGTCGCCGCCGTCCTGTTTGGGCTGGCGTGGACACTGCCGCTGGGGGACCTGCGACGATCGATACGCCGCCCGGCGACCTGGCTATTGGCCGTTTCCATCAACGTGTTGTGGGTTCCGGCGCTCGCGATGCTGGCGTACTTGCTTGTTCCGAGCGAAGCTTGGCCGATCGATGGCGGGGAGGGGTTGCTGGTGGCATCGTTGGTGCCCAGCACGCTGGCATCGGCGTCCATTTGGGTACGTCGCGGCGGCGGCGACGACAGCGTCACGATGATGACCACGGTGGCGACGAACCTGGCGTGTCCCCTGGTCGTGTTCGCGGGCTTGTTTGCCTTTGACCGGCTCCGATGGATCGAGGCTTCGGATCAAGCCGGCACGCCGATTTTACAATTGTGGCGATTGTTGTTGATTGTGGTGTTGCCCATGTTTGCCGGACAATGGCTTCGCGGCGCGGGAAGCCAGACGGTTGCCGAACGCTGGAAGCCGCGCATCAAATGGGGATCGCAAGCCGCCATTTTGTTGATGGTGGCTTTCGGTGCGGCACGAGCCAGCAACCTTGCCGAATCGATGGCCGCAAGTAACGCCTTGGCTGGTGCGGGCTTTTTGGGTGCAACTCCGGTTCAATGGTGTGTTTGCTTATCATCCGCCGTTGCGGTGCACCTGACCGCGTTGGTTGGCGGCATCGGCGTTGCCCGTATCCTGGGCTGGCCCCGACACCAGCAGATCGCCGTGGGTGTCGGTGGCAGTCAAAAAACGTTGATGGTCGGCCTGCAAATCACACTCGATTGCGGCGTCAGCGTGCTACCGATCGTCATCTATCACACCGCCCAGTTGTTGATCGACACCGCGGTTGTGGATGTGGGCTGGAGCGACGATCGGGATGTCGGCATTCCAAAGGCGTCCGGTTCCTAATGCGTTTGGTTCCTAAGGCGTTTGCTGAACCGCTTCGGCCAATTGAAACATCCGTGCGGCTTGCTGCGGCACGTGTTCCCCAAGCAAGCGACCAAACGAACGGTAGGCGGCCGCCGAATTGCCGTCCAAACGCAGTGCCTCGGTAAATGCCTTTCCGGCATCACGTAGTCTGCCCATCCGCCCGAGCGAGTGGCCCAGGTTGTACCAATCGGTCGCAAGCCGCCGGGCCCGAGTCAATTCGTTGCACGCTTGGGCGGCGGTTTGATGGTCTTGAAGCTGCGAGGCGGCGAAGGAAAGGCAATCCAATGTCATCTGCTGGAATTCTTTGCCGCTGTCCAGTTTCGACAGCAGCCGCTTGGATTCAGCGAAGATTTGCTTCCAGGTCCGCGTCGCCTGCGGGCTGCGTGTGGCCAACAGAAAGCACTCCATCCGCAAGCGGATTGCCCGTAGCGGCGGGTCGCCGGGATGCTTTTCCAGATACTCATCAATCCGCCGCGCCAACCCGTCGGCGGCGCTCGGCGTGATGCGGTCCGCTTTCATTTGCAGAACCGCGATCCGTCCGGCCGCGGTCAATTCGATCCGCTGTCGAAGATGCAACGGCAACGATTCGGGGAATTCGGTGAGCCGCAAAAAACGAACGCCGCCAAAATCATAGGCCTGTTTGGCCTTGGGCGGACCCGCGACCGCGTTGCCCCCCGCGTCGTAGACGGCGATGCGATGGTTGGTGGTCGCCGCATGCGGGATTTCGGAATCCGAGCGTGGCATGTGACAATCCGTGCAGCGATTGCCGGCTCGGTCGAGACGCTCTTGCATCGACAAACCGCAAATGACATTTTCGATCGCCGTATCGGTTGCTGAATGAGGACCGTCCGTCTCCTGATGGCACTGTTTGCACGATGCCTGTCGATCGCGAGCACGTTGCGATTCGGTGTGGTGAGGGCTGTGGCAATCGATACAGGTCAATTTGGATTGCGACCAGCACTGGGATGACCACAGCTGTTCAAAGTGGTTGCTGAAACCTTTTTTGTGTTGTTCCTCGGTCTGTTCGTCTTTGTTTTGTTCGGGGCCGGAGGAATCGGCGGTAAAGAAGACCATTTGATCGAACAAATTTTCGCCGGGACGAAAATCCCACAACGAAGTTTCGCCGACCGCAATCATCGTGTTTTGCTCCAGATGACACTGGGCACAAATGGATTCCTGGGCGATTCGGTCGGCGTTTGTTGGGTGAAATAAATGAGGATTGGACGTGACAGCAACGGTTTCGTTCGGCGGATCCTGGTTCCGCTCGTAATACGCGACATGGTCGGCGCCGGGACCGTGGCAGCGCTCGCAGGAAATCGACGAATCGATGATCACCGGCCGGTTGCGATCTTCGTCGATCAGCCCTAGTGCGCCGGCGTGACAGGCCAGGCAATCGGCGGAAACCTGGCGGGTCATCCCCGTTGTCGTGTTCTCATAACCCGGTGCGATCTTCCAAGCGTCAGCGTTGGAATACCAGGTGACTGGTGATTGAATCAGGTGATCGCCATCGGCAAGCAGGTAGCCGTGAGCAAAATGGCCACTGCCGATTTCCCAAGCCACTGGAAGTTCGTTGGTGATCAATCGTGCCTGTGACTTTCCGCCCGAACGGTTGTTTGCACCCGAGGGAGCGGCGGGAATGGCGACCGACTCCCGATGCCAGACGTCTTTTCCCTTGCGGACGAAATCGTAGCGTCGATCGTTCACGGCGTCGGAAAAGAATTCGCCCGTATCGCTGACGATGACCGCATGGGGATCGCGATGCAACGAATTGGCATGTGCGTTGCTTTGAAAGTCTTGGTGCCGGGTTTCATGGCAAGCCGCGCACGCCGCGCTGCCGACGTAGCCGTCCGATCCCGGTCGTGCCAAGTGGGTTTTGGAGGCGAGTGCCTTGTCTAGCCGGTCTGGGGTCGCAGGACGAACCTGTCCACTGGCCACGCCGTCGATGAACTGCTCAAGCGTTGAAAGGGCGATCAGCCGATCGGGCTTGCCCGTACCCGCGGAATTTTCAGGCGTGTTCGCGGTTGGATTTCGTGATCCTGGCGGCAGCGCCGTCGGGCCGACACGAATGCCCGTGTCAACGCGATTGCCCGTGTCAACGCGATTGCCCGTGCGGACGCTGACGTTTTCCGTCGTGGACGCGGCCCCGCCCGTGTGCGAACTCGATTCGGCGACCGGCGTCGGGTTGCCGTTGCAACCCGCGATGGCCAAAAGCCCGATCCAAAGAATTCGACACCGGTTTCGATTCACTCGCTTCAATTCCCAAGTCGCAAAGTCTCTCCGCCGGCTTAAACCGGTGCGAGCGGCTCGGGCTCAACACCCGCGTAGATTTCGTCCAAGCTCAGCACCGCATCGACCGCGGGCAGGTGGAGGGTTGCGTCCCCGGTAAACAATCGTCGCTCGAAGCCTTGGTCCATCCGGTGATAGCAAACCGCGGCCTTCTCATGCTGCTCAAACATCACATAGGCGGACAGCTTGGGGATCGTCAAATACGCCTCGCATTTTTCCAGCATGTCGGTTCGGCAAGTGGACTCTGATAGGACTTCGACAATCACGCTCGGGTCATCTTGAAACGAATCCGATTGAGGATTCGGCCGGCAAGTGACCGACGCATCCGGATAATAAAATCGAGTGTGGGTCGGCATCGAAATTCGAATTTTGGTGTCCGAATGAAATACTTGGCAGGGCTTCCCGCGAAGCTGGCCACCCAGCGAGCCGATGACATCGGTGGCGATGCGGTTGTGCCGGTTGCTGCCGCCGGCCATCGCATAAACGGCTCCGCCCAAATATTCGTGCTTGGTTTCCGATTCGAGTTCTCCGGCGAGATAGTCGCTGATCGAAATCGTCTCGCGTAATGCCGAACTCATGGTCGTCGCTTCAAAATGGTCGTCGCTTCAAAAAAGGAACGCGGATGGATGCTTGTAAGTGATTCGATTTAAGCCTCGGGTTCATCAAACAAGTCGGCCAAGTCCAGTTTTGCGGTGGGCAAACAGAGGGGGGCCGGTTGTTGCGGCGGTTCGAAGCGTCGCCGTTGGGTGTACGTTCCCCCAAGCGGGTCGCTCATCGCGTGCAGGCAGCGATGCGTGACATCGACGACCCATAATTCCGCCACGCCGGCATCGGCATAGCGGTCCGCCTTGGTTCCGAGGTCAAACGACAGACTGGAGTCGGCCACTTCGATGATTAGCCGAACGTCGCTCGGCAGCGGCAGCCGGTCCAAGTAGCGGCGGCCGTTCATCCAGGTCACATCCGGCACCGGCTGGGTGGAATCCGACAGCACGATGTCCGATTGGATACGCACGCGCATGCCGGCTGGCTCGGCGACCCGAATCGACCAACTGGATAGATAATCGATGAAATCACTGTGGATCGGGCCGACCGGTGACATTTCGTGGATCTCTCCATCGATTAATTCGATGCGGCGGCCCAGCGAGTCGAATCCGCCGGCCTCGCCAATTCGGCCATATTCGGCAACGGTCAGAAGTAGTCGAGTGCTCATGTCGATAGTTTAGCGTCTACAAGGACGCGATATCTCGGCAAATTTCGGCCCTTGTCGCGGTGGTGGCGGGGTGTGTACAGTGCCGGGCCAGATTTCGCCGCCTCTGTACTACGCCGTCGACCGCATCAATCCCGCGGTTTCGGTCCGCCAGCCAGGCGTCCACCTAATTAATGAAGTGAGACGAATCGCCATGCAAGAAGGCATTCACCCCCATTATGACGATACCCCGGTCACCTGCGCCTGTGGGCATTCGTTCATCACCCGCAGCACGCGGACGGAATTCAAGATTGATATCTGCAGCAAGTGCCATCCGTTCTATACGGGCAAATTGAAGTTTGTGGATACCGCGGGCCGAATCGACAAGTTCCAAAAGAAGTTCGCCGCGGGCACCTACGGCAGTCTCCAAAAGAAGTCAAAGAAAAAGAAGTAGCTCGATTCCATCGGCATTCGTTTGCAGCCGCGTGGCCGACCGTTTTCCCAACGGTTTGTCCCAGCGGCTGTTTTTCGTTGAAACGACGAAACTCCTTTTTCTGTGTTGACTCCTTTTGTTTTGGTTGGCTGTCATGTCTGGATCGATCCGCGAAATTCTTGAAGAACGTCTGACCCGCTTCGAGCAACTTGAAGCCGACATGGCCAACCCCAAGATCCAGGCTGACGGGACCCGGTTTTCTGCCGTCGCGCGGGAACACGGCGGGTTGGTCAAGGTTGCGACGAAGTATCGCGATTTCAAAAGAATGAGCGACGAGATTCACGAATGCCAGGAAATGATTGCGGCGACCAGTGATGCCGAAGAAAAGGAGATGGCTCAATCCGAAATCGACACGCTGCGCAAAAGCCGCGAAGCCATTTACGAGGAGCTTCTGTCGCTGACCGCCGGCGGCGAAGATTCGCACCGGACACGGTGCGTCATGGAAATTCGCGCCGGAACCGGTGGCGATGAAGCCGCATTATTTGCTCGCGACTTGTTTGAAATGTATCGCCGCTACGCCGAAGCCCGCGGTTGGAAGACCGAGGTGATGGACGGCAGCCCGACCGAAATGGGCGGCTTTAAAGAAGTCACAATGACCTTGGAAGGCGAAGGCGTGTTCCGCGATTTGCAATATGAATCGGGCGGTCACCGGGTCCAGCGAGTTCCCGAAACGGAAACCCAGGGCCGCGTCCACACCAGCGCCGCAACGGTTGCCGTGATGCCCGAACCCGAAGACGTTGAAGTGGAACTAAAGCCCGATGATTATCGAGTCGACAAGTTTGGTGCCTCCGGTCCCGGCGGCCAGCACGTCAACAAGACCGAATCGGCAATTCGCTTGACGCACATGGAAACCGGCATCGTCGTGCAGTGCCAGGATGAAAAAAGCCAACACAAAAATCTGGCCAAGGCATTGCGAGTCTTGAAGGCGCGGATTTACGACAAACGCCGCGAAGAGGAATTGGCAAAGCAAGCCGAACAACGCAAGGGGCTGATCGGGTCGGGCGACCGCAGCCAGCGAATTCGCACGTACAACTTCCCCCAGAATCGCTTGACCGATCACCGCATCAATCTCACGCTCTACAAACTCGATCAAATTGTGGCCGGCGACCTGAGCCCGGTCACCAATGCATTGATCGAGCATGAACGTGATGAAATCCGAGGTGACATGATTGACTAACGTGAGCGATGCACCCTGGACCATCCTGCGACTGCTGGAATGGACGACACAGTTTTTCAAGGATCGCGGTAGCCCATCGCCGCGTCTGGACGCCGAAGTGCTGCTGGCCCACGCGCGGCAATGCGAACGGATTGATTTGTACGCGGCCTTTGCGGAAGTTCCCGACGATGAAGTCCGCGTTGGATTTCGCGAAATGGTGCGCCGTCGTGGGGCGGGGATGCCGGTGGCCTACATCGTGGGCCACAAAGAATTCTATTCGCTGAAATTCCGTGTCGACGAATCAACGCTGATCCCCCGGCCCGAAACCGAACACCTGGTGATCGAATCGTTGGACCGACTGAAGGCGATGCGGGAAACTGCACCGGAGGACCGGCCTTTGCGAATCTTGGATTTGGGCACCGGCAGCGGCGCGATCGCGATCAGCATTGCAAAGCACGCGGCGGATGTCGAAATCACGGCTGTCGACATCAGCGAGCCCGCGTTGGAGATCGCCAAATGGAACGCGGCCAAGATCGGTGTCCAGGATCGCATCGAATTCCTTCGCGGCGATCTATTCGAACCGCTGGCCACCGGTCGGCGATTTGATTTGATCGTCAGCAATCCGCCGTATGTCAGCACCACCGAATACGAGGCGTTGGATGCCGAAGTCAAAGACCACGAACCGAAAACGGCACTTGTGGCCGACGGCGAGGGCACGGCGCTGATCGGGAAAATCTTGAAAGCTTGCGACCAGCTTTTGGAGCCCGGCGGCAGTGTGCTGATCGAACTGAGCCCGATGATTGCGGATCGATGTTTGGAAATGGCCCGTGCGGCGGGCTTGAGCGAGGTCGTGCTGATGAAGGATTTAGCCGGGCATCAGCGGGTTTTGGGGGCGGTTTTGGGGGGCTGAATTTTCTTTGTTGAAACTGGTCTCCGGTATTTACATCGCCCCCGCATCCGGATATCCCTTAGTGCCTTAACGGGCCGTCCCGAGACCTTCAGTTCCCCTCAGCTTACCTATGTTCCGGATTGTTTCATTCTTCGTTGCCGGATTTGTTGCGTACTCAACGGCCAATGCCGGTGTCATTGGCTCGGGCACACGCACGTTTGATTTGACAGTTACGCCGCAGGGTGTAACACCCGTTTCAGGACGTCTCGGCACCGATCAGATCACGATTACCCAAATGTTCACCGTTGCGGGTGAGTCCTTCTTCGCCGATATCTTTATTGAAGCGTCGTCGCCCACGGGACAGGCCCAGCTCTCCCAAAACAGCAACGGTTTGGGCGTTTCGGGTCGCGGCAGTGAGCTCGTAAGCGATGGCCAGTCTCTTCTGTTATCCGTCGGGAATATTCAGCCAAGCGGTGCAGTTTCAGTCACATTCGATGGTTTTTCTTCCGTCGACACGAATTCGATCAACGGCAGTACTGTCGGTGGGCCGCAACAGGATCAAGTGTTCTTCAGTGGCACCGGCATCACCGATTTTAGTGTGTTAGGAAAAGCATTTGATTTCCAACCGGAGATCGACATCGTTGATATCGAGGACCTGGGTGGTGGGCTAGCGGAAAATCTAACCGCCCAAGCGAAATTTACAGATCCCAATGATGGCGGCAGGACGACAACTTTCCGGCTCACGTCAATCGACGCCACTTTCACAGTTTCACAGTCTTCGAATCCGCCTGTGATTCCTGAGCCTGGAACCATGGCCGCATTTGGCTTGTTGGGAGTGGTCAGTCTTCGCCGTTACCGCCGCCGCAAGTAGGTCGGTCTCGGGTTGTGAGCCGAGATTGCGGCGACAGCCGGGAGCCGGGTCCTTGCACCGAAACGTGTTCCGCGGACGCAAACGCTCACCGGCCCGACGCGTGGCTGTCGCCACCCCTTCGGCTCACCGGTCGCGCAGGTGAGCCGAGATTCCGGCGACAGCCGGGAGCCGGGTCCTTGCACCGAAACGTGTTCCGCGGACGCAAACGCTCGCCAGCCCGACGCGTGGCTGTCGCCACACCTTCGGCTCACCTGTCGCGGCCAATGCGCCGAAATTGCAACCCGCACCGCGCGCGGCCCGAATTCCTCACGTTACCCGTGGATTCGCTTACAGCTCGGCCAGCGGCTCAAGTGCCGGGAACAAAAACGAATTTCCTGAAATTTTTTCGCTCGCCTCCGGGGATTCTCCGCCCCTACAATGAGCGGCTCCACGTTTGTTTTCCCTCCCACCGATGGTTTTGCTCTTATGACGACGCTCGGTCTTCGATTGGCTTCGGTTCGACGACGCATGCGGCTGGCTCGCACGGTTGAAATGGCCTGCGTCGGTCTTGCCTTCGGTGCGGGAATCAGCCTCGTGCTGGCCGTCACCCGGCTGCTGGGCGTGTGGGAAGCTTCCGTGCTTCAAATTTTTGCCCCCGTTGTTGCCTGTGGGGGCTTGATGGCGATCGTCGGCGTGCTCCGACCGGCTGGCGCGGCCGATGCGGCACGCCAAATTGATGGCCAGTACGCGTTGAAGGACCGGTCGATCACCGCTCTGCAATTCGAATCACAAGAATCACTCGATTCCATCTCGCGTTTGCAGCTTGAAGAAGCGGAGACTCACTTCGAAAAGGTCGATCCCAAGCAGTGCGTCGAACTCAGTCCCAGACGCTCGCATTTGCACTGGACGGGAACGTTGCTTGCCGCCGCCGCCTCGGTGCTGATCATCAGCAACATGATGGCTCCGGAAGTGGTCGCCAAAACGACCTTGCCTTTGGCCGTGAACCAAGCGTCCTTCCTTCGCAGCGAAATGTTGCCCGAACTGGAGGAGGTCGCGAAGGAAACCGAAGATCCCGAAATCGAAGAACTGATCAAGGAACTTGAAGAGAAGCTCGAAGAGATGGAGTCCGAGGGTCTCGATCCGGCGGATTTAATGGCTCAGCTTTCCGAAATTGAGCAATCGTTGGCCGAGGCCCGCGAGGCGATGCAGTTGCAGTCCACCGACGCGATGATGAAGGCACTGGCGGCGGCGATCAAACCTTCGACGGAGATGCAGGCGGCCAGCGAGGCTCTGGAAGCGGAAGACTTCGACAAGGCCAGCAACGAATTCAAAAAGATCGACCCCCGGAAATTGGGCGATCGCAATCGTCGCGCCGTTGCCGACAACTTGAAAAAGATGATGGCCAAGTTGGAACCCGGTCAAATTGGCGAATTGAGCAACTCGATCGGAGAACTCAGCGAGGGTCTGGAAAAGAAGAACTCCAGCCAGTGCAAGAAGTGCCTTTCCAAACTCGCCAAGGCCTGTAAGAAGCAAGGCCAGTGCAAAAAGATCGGCCAGTGCATGTCGAAGCAACTGAATCGACTCGCACAGTGCAAAAGCACGTGTCGTGGTCAGTGCATGTCCAATAACGTCGCCAAAACCAATTCGCCCAGCCTGAAGGCTGGCAAAGGCAGCAGCGGAAACCCGCTGGGTGACAAGGCAACCAGCTTGGACTCAAGCCGTAAAGAAGAACGGCTAACCGGTCAAATGGGCGAGGGTTCCAGTGAAACGGAGATCATGCAGGCCCCCGAGGGTCAGCAGGAGGCCATTCGCCAGTTCTCCAAGAAGTACGCCGACTTCAAGCGTCAGGCGGAAGCCGTGCTGGATAGCGAGCCGCTGCCGATGGGGCACCGCGAAACCGTCCGGCAATACTTCGAAGAGATCCGACCGAACACCTTTGACGAATCGGTAATCGCCGAGGAGACCGCGTCGGAATAAGGCCGTCTTAGCAAGGCGCGATCAATTTCTGTTGTAGTGGAGGACGCGAGGAGTCTTTGCTCGAGTGACTCGTCGCCTCGTCCGCTACCGATCCCGACACGGATTGGTCGTGCGTTACTTGCGTTTCGCGAGATCCGTCGCGTTTCATCGTGACTTTGGATGTGTGCTGCGGGCGGCCACGTCGCGGTATAGCTTCGTGTAACGCGCGACCATTTGATCGACCGAGAAGTGGGTCGTAATTCGATTTTGCGCCGCCTGGCCCATTGCTTCGGCTTGGTCGGGCGTTTCCCAAATGGCCTGCGTCTTTCGCACCAATTCCGCCGTGTCGCCGGGCGGAAACAACGCTCCCGTTTCGCCGGGTACGACCAAGTCGCGATTGCCGGCAATGTCGCTGGCGACCACCGGCACACCGGCTCGCATCGCTTCGATCAACGCATTGCTTTGACCTTCATAGGAACTTGCGTTCCAAAAGGCGTCGGCGTGGGGCAGCCAACTTTCGACGTCGTCCCGCTGGCCGACAAAACAAACGCGATTCTTCGTCGTCAGTGCATCACGATGCCGCATCAGTTCACCTTTTTGCGGTCCGTCGCCGACAATGATCAGCGTCGTGTCCTGACGCAGAGTGCCGATCAGTTCGCCGGCCCAAATTAGATCGCGGTAGTTCTTTTGTGGCCAAAGGCGGCCCACTGCGACAATCCACCGATGCGACGCGTCGACGTTCAATCGGGACGCCGCCTCGGCACGGCTGATCGGCTTGGCGTTGACTTCGTCGACCGCCGGTATCCCGTTGGGGATCACCACAAACTGGTTTGGGTCGTGGCCATGTTCGGCATAGAAATCAACCACGCCGTGGCTGTTGGTCACCACAGCATGGGTCGATTTGGCCAGATAGCGATCCAAGCGATGTTGCCAACCCGATTTCCAGGGATCCACCGATCGCTCGGCGGCAATCCGCGTGGGGATACCCGCCCACATCGCCGCTACGCGGCCGAACGAATTGGCGGCAAACAACCACGTGTGAACGATGTCCGCTTGAAACGTCTTGAAGGCGCGACGCAAACGCCATAGGGCACTCACATCGCCCTTGAATCGTTTTCCAATGACTTCATAGGGAACACCCGCCCGTCGCAAATCCTCGCTGCGTGGACCATCGCGGGTCAGCAGGAACACGCGGACATCGAATTCATCGCGTGGCAAGCCGCTGGCAAGCAGCACCAATTGTTTTTCCGCGCCGCCACGATCCATCGTCGGGATCACCAGCGCGACTCGAATTCGCGGGCCTGCGGTCATGATGGTACGCGGTCGTGCGTCACATGATTCGGACTGGGACCACTGGACTTTGGCGACGTTGTACGGGGCGCGAAAGTGCCAATCATGCGGCGCAGCACATCAGGCAGCGATACCGCACGGGATTGCTCCGGCGAAACCGGTGGTCTCGCTTGCGATCCCCTGGATTTCGGCGTATCCGGGAGACCCCATTTCCCGGCCTGGAACGATTCGCGAATGGCGCGTTTGATGCTGGGCGGCGTCGCACCACAGTACACCACTCGCGATGCATCGATTGGATTGGCAGGATGAACTTCCAAAAATTCCCGATTGCGGGACGTGTCCAGCACGACCAGACGGACGGGAAAGTGGATCGCTTCGGCCAAGTGGCCCACCGCGGGACTGTCTTCCAAATGAATGAACACATCGGCCGCCGGAAGCACGTCGCGAATATCGACAAAGGTTCCCGGCACGGCAACGGACACCCGAGTCCCATCGGCACGCAGACGATTGTGTAATCGATCGCGGCCGGTACCATCGCCCAAAATCCACAAACGGGCCGCCGGGTGTGCCGCGTGGACCGGCATCCAAGCCGCCGCGAGCGAATCGATTCGCCCGCCACGCACCATGGCGGCACAACAAAGGGCCACCGGCGTGTCCGCATCGGTGCGCAAATCCGAATTAGCCGTCGCCAATGCCTGGCGGGTCGCCTTGCGTAATGCCGGGTCGTGATCGATCGCATGATGGCCGATCAACGGTAAACGAATGCACGAATCGTCCGCAAAGCCACGCAGCAACAATTCTTTGTGGATCACGCGATCGTTCACCAGCAGGGCATCGGCGTTACGAAGCAACGTCACGCAGCGGCGAAGCTTGGTCCAACGATTCCAGGCGGCCAGATCGCATTCGGCTCCACCGCCAATCACGCGAACCACACTGGGCAATCCCAGGTGCCGCGCCGCGGAGACCATCGCAGCGGCCTCTTCGCGGGCACCGATGGCCAGTAGCACGTCGCAGCCGGCAGCCTGATCGACCAACCAACGACTCCAAATTTTCACATACCGCCGCGCCGCCCAATCGTTTCGCGGTCGCGCGATGGGCCGGTGCACCATCACGTCGGCGACGGTCATGGATTCGCCGCCGCCTTTGTACCGCGGCGTCGACACCGAAACGTGAAATCCGGCTTCGGTCAATTCGCTGATGTGCCGCCGCGTCGCGTGGGCTGTATCACCGCCGGCCTGGGGCCACAAACGCCGCGCCACCACGTGCACTCGCGGCCGTCGATCCGACGGCGTGTTCACGAATCGTTGCCGCTTGCGGTGGCGGCCGCCGCTTGGATTTCCTCCGGTTCCAAGACCCCCAGGAACGGAAGATTTCGAAACAAATCCATGTAATCGAGCCCATAGCCAACGACAAATTCATCCGGAATTTCAAAGGCGACAAAGTCCGGCCGCAAGTCGACCGCATGTTCGCGACGCTTGTGCAGCAACACGGCCGTTTTGACCGACTTGGCACCAAAGCCGTGCATCATGTCGGAAATCCGCTGCAAGGTTTTGCCCGTGTCAAAAATATCGTCCACCAACAACACGTCTCGCTGCGAAACGTCGATCATCATTTCCGCATCCACGGTCAAGTCACCGCTGCTGGTCCCGCCACGGTAGCTGGAGGCCCGAATGACACCGACGCGCTGGGGCATCGACAGACGCCGAATCAGGTCCGCGAACAAGACCAACGAACCGGTCATGATGGCGATGTTGGTCAGCGGCTGGCCGGCATTGGGCTGTTCGTTTGGGTCGGCCTGCCGCGCCACGCCATCGCGGATCTCTTCCTCGCTTAGCAGCGTTCGCAATTGTCAATCTGGGAAGTTTGGGGCATGGATTGGGGAAGCCGGCTTTTCAAAAACGAATCGCTGCTGCTTGAGCCGATAAGACGAACAACGGTGATTCACATGTCCATTGGTCGCTCAGCATATGGCCCATTCGTCGCGCCTTCACTTAGCCCGATCGCTGTTCTTGCAGACGATCCGGCAGGTCTCCGAAGACCCAACGCTAAGCATTCTAAGCGAATCGGTTTTGATCCGCGACGACTTCTATTGCGGACGGATCCTTCGCGCCCCCGGCTATCGGGGCGTGTGGTTTATCGAGCAGAACGAATTGAAGGTTTCGCGGGAGGGCGGGGCGTGGCTGCGAACGATCGATTGCTCGGCGGCTGAAATCCAGGCGACTCAAATCCAGGCGACTTCGATCCAGCCAGCCACAGCGGAAAGCCAAACGCCAGAGATTGAGGCAGAAGTTGAAGTGCATGTCGAGGCCACCGAGCCGGCGATCTTGAAGCTGCCACGCGATCATGCGGCGGCCGGCAACGCGGTCGAAGACGCCGAAAAATCGGCCCCGGAACGGGTCCCAGAGCCCCCCACGCGAATCTCTGAGCCCCCCACGCGAATCTCCGAGCCGCCTGCGCGTCGCCGCGCGGCGTAAGTGCCACAGAAGGCCATCCATGCATCGGCGGCTCGACACGATCTGTGGCCTATAATCCGATACATGAGTTCCTCGCCCGACACCGCAGAGCCCCGTTCGTCCCCGCCCTTTTCGCCCCGACGCGTTTTGGAATGGGGATACTACGGCTGGGATCAATTGCAGCGACATCGCGCCGAGGGCATGGCCGCTGAATTGACCTACCGCACGATTTTCTCGCTGGTGCCGTTGGTTGTTTTGGGACTGGTCACCTTCCGCATCGTCGGCGGGTTGAATGAGGTCCAGTCGCAGGTCGAAAACCAGCTTTATTCGTTTTTTGGCGTTCCCGAGATCCCCGGTGAGTACGCATCCGCATTGGATGATCCGGGCGTTGCACCGGAGTCCATCGCCGAGGTCGCCGATGGCGGATTGACGACGTCCGGCGACTCCGAATCCCCACCCGGCATCGCAAGTCCATCGCTCACGGTTGACTTACCCGCTACTGCCGCGCCGAACTTACCCGCGACGGCCGCGCCACCGTCAACCGAGACCGAAGCCGCCGACACCGCATCGGCGGAAGAAGCCTTCACTGAAAACTCCACCGGCGAGGAAATCCAAAGCCAGGCCGACGCCCGGGCGTCGATTCGGCGGACGCTCCGGGAAGTCACGTCGAAAGTTTCCTCGATCGATTTTCGCAGTATCGGCGTCTTCGGTTTGTTGCTGTTCATTTACGCCGCCGTCGCCCTGGCCGATTCGGTTGAACAACTATTCAATCGCATTTTTGACGCCCCCACGGGCCGACCGATTCATATTCGCATTGCGATCCATTGGTCCATCATCACGCTGGGCAGTGGCCTGCTGGCGATGAGTCTTTATATGTCCGGCGAGGTCGTTGAATGGTTTGCCGACAACGGCGCCGGTTCGCGTGGCCAGTGGATGCTATCGCACTTGCTTTCGGTGCTGGCCAGTTGGGTGTTGCTGTTTCTGCTGTACGCGTTGATGCCCAACACGCATGTCTCGGTGCAAGCCGCCGCCGTGGGGGCTCTGATTGCCGCGTGCCTGTGGGAAACCGCCAAGTTTGGATTTCAAGTTTATGTGGCCAAGGCGCTTCCCTATTCGGCGCTTTACGGTTCGATCGGTTTGATTCCGTTGTTCCTGTTCTGGATCTACGTGACCTGGCTGATCGTGCTGTTCGGATTGATTTTGACCCAAGCGTTGCAAACGTTTCATGGCGCGGTTCCTAGCACTCGCACTCGAGATGGCGACGCACTCCCCAAGGGCGATCCGGATTGGATGTTGCCCATCATGGCCGAAATCGCCCGCGCCTTTGAAAGCGGCCAAGTCGTCACGTTGCAGGCGCTTGCGGACGAACTTGGGCTGTCCAGCCGGATTGTCAACGAAATGACCATCAAGTTGCTCGATCACGGCTTCGTTCGCAAAGTCGGCGTGGGGGCCGGCGACGACGACGGTTACGTGCTCGCTCGGCCCGCCGAAAAGATTACGATCGCCGAGATCCTGGCTCTGGCCCACCGAGTCAAACCGACCGGTTCGCATCCCGCGTGGAAGGCGCTGAACTCGCTCAAGGAAGCCGAACGTGCCGCCGCCGGTGATCAAACCCTTGCTCAACTCTCCTCGCCGCCGGCGACCCGATAACCCAAGCGCCACAGGACGGCCATCGCCGCCGCGACGCAGCCTAAATAGGTCAACGCCAAACCGGCCTCTTGGTATCGAGCACCGCTGTGCAATAATCCGAACAGTCGCGTTGAAACGGTCGACACTCCCGGCGGAATGATTCGCAGCGTCGCCGCGACATCACCCGAGGCAATGATGGCGGTGATCCCCAGCGTCATCGCCAACGGACGCCCAAGCAACCGAAAGCCGATGGCCAGGCGAGCCGTGCGACTTGGTTCCAAACGCCGCAGATCCCAAATCGAGGCATCGGTAAATTGCATGGCGACCAAAAGAATTAAGTACGCGATTGGCATCGTTCGCGGAAGCAACGCCAAAAACGTCGGCACCAGGGTTCGCCGACCAATGGAGTCCATGCCGGGCACGTCGATCGAAAAAAACTGTTTGATTCCAAGCGCCACCAGCGGTCCGGGAATGCAAAACCAAAACCACAAAATCATCGCGATGGGAATCTGCCAGCCGCGTCGACGATACACGCATGCGGCCAACATCCACCCCGCCAGCGTCGCAATCAGTCCGGTTCCCAGGGCAATCTGAGCCGTCCAGACGTAGTCTTGACCATGGACACGGATCGACGTCATCCAACGCTCGATCGCAAGTCCGCCATCTAAAATACCCTCCGGTGACATCCCCAGTTTGATCAAGAATGTGGCGACGGGAATTCCCGCCAGCAACAGCATCCCCGCCAGCGTGGTCACCGTTGCGACCGACATTGCCAACCGCGATGCCGGAACCCGTGGTATCCCCCGTGGCATCGTGACCATCACGCCCAAATTCCGCAATCGAGATTGAATGACGGCCGCACCGCCGGCAATGGCGATCAGCGTGGGCACCATCACCCAAAACACGCTCGTCAAATCCGGCTCGATGGCATAGTACAGATAAAAGCGGTCGGCGATCGTTGTGTATGCGTATAAATTCGCGACGGTCATTTCGGTCAACGTCAACATCGCGACCAGCGTGATTCCACAGGTCGGTCCCCACAGTGCCGCTGGCAGCAAAGTCCGCCACCACGCCCGCGTCGGGGATGCTTCAAGGTAGGCCGACTGGACCACCGATGGCGGCAGCATCGCGATGGACAAACGAGTCAAACCCGCGACGCCGGCAGCACCGTGAATGCCGTGGATCCACCCCACGCTGATGACACCGCGGAAGCCCTGGCCCAACGACTGAATCGACCCCGCGCCCGTCCACCACCACCAACCAAACTTTCCCGCGGCAGCCTCCCAGGCGGTCGCGTGCAAAATCAGCGGCGTTGTGGCGGCAGCGACAACGACGGCTCCGACCAAAACGTCCAGCCAACGGAAAACACCCGTCCGCGAACCGACCAGCGTCCACGCCCAAGCCATCGGTAGCCCGATCGCCAGCGCGATGCATGTCGCAGAACACAGCAACTGCAGGGTCAACCCGGTCGAATGCCACCACACGCGATCGCCAGTGGTCTACGGCGTGACGGGAGCGGCACCGGCAGCTTGTCGCCGTTTTGCTGCCGGCTTTTGCTGTGGTGCGGCAACAAGCGGCGGGCGAACGCCCGTGGCCGAACGCGTTGCCAATTCACGCAGCCGGTCCAAATTGTCGGCATACCGGGGATCGGCAATCACGTTCCGCGTGGCGCCGGGGTCCGTGCGAAAGTCGACTAATTCCTCCGCCGAAACGCTGCCGTCGATCTGCCGCTTCCAAACGGTGTAGCGAAAATCTCGGGTGCGAACGCTGGTTCCGATATTGGGAATCCCCCTGCGCCTGTTATTCTTCGGCTTTGCATTTTTTGGTGTTGCGGTTTTGGGTTGCGGGCTCAGCCCGGCATAGCCGGCCGGTTCGGTGCGGCGATATTGTGAAAACGCGGCCTCCGCCCACGGGCGATCCGGATCGCTTAACAGCGGCACCACCGAATCGCCGTGTAAATGATCCGGCAGCTCGAAGCCACTCAATTCGCACAGCGTCGGATACAGATCCACCAGTTCGACCATCGCGTTGGTTTCTTTGCCGGGATCAAAGCCCAACGACGCTTGCAGGCTGGGCGCCGGACGAACCAAAAAAGGAACGCGAGTGGCAACCTCGTGGTTGGTGTGCTTACACCACGCACCGAAATCTCCCAAATACCAACCGTGGTCACCCCACAACACGACCGTCGTCGATTCGGCCAGGCCATTTGCCTCCAGTGCATCAAGCAGCTTGCCAACCTGGGCGTCCATGTAGGACGTCGCCGCGTAGTAGCCATGGATTAATCGCCGAGTCGTCGCATCGTCCAACTGCATTTTATCGCGGCCGATATCCGGATAATTTTTAAGTTCGCCCCACGTGCTTCGTGCCCAGGGAACGCTGTCGCGCATGGCGGCCCGGTCGGGAACCTCAAACGAATCCCGCTGGTACAAATCCCAATACTTTTGGGGCGCGACAAAGGGCAGGTGCGGCTTGATGAATCCCACGGCGAAGAAAAAAGGTTTCTCGTTCTTGGCAAAACGGCCCAGCATCGCGACCGCTCGTTCGGCATTGTGACCATCGACATACGCATGGTCGGAAACGTCACCGCCATTTTCGGTCGACGGTCCATGCTTCAAATTGCCCATGCCGGGAACCGTCTTGCGTTTCCAATACGGTGTTTTGACATAGCCCTTACCACGATCCTGTTGACGCGGTGCCCAATCTTCAGCCGACACAGTCCACGACGCTTTGTCGTCGCTGGCGTTGTGATAAACCTTGCCCAAGAACGCGGTGTCGTAGCCCTGGTTCTTGAAGTGCTGTGGTAGCGACAAAATGTCGGGCAATTTCGATCGCAGCGGTGTCTTGTAATCCCAAATGGTTGTTGTTTCGGGGCGGCATCCCGACAGCAGACTGGCTCGCGAGGCGCCGCAAACGGCAACCTGACAATACGCTCGATTGAATCGCATCCCCGATTGGGCCAGACGATCGATGTTCGGTGTTTGAATCTTTTGGACTCCATAACAATTCAGCTCCGGACGTAGATCGTCGACGGCGATCATCAGTACATTCCGCCGATTCGGCGGTGCATCGTCGCCACTGGCACGGCCGGCGCTGAATGTTCCAAGCAGTAATGCCGCGCAGCAAACAAATAGGATTCGATTCATGGGAGTTCTCGGATGCGTTGGGCAAGGATGTCGACCGGGCCATCGATCCAGAAATCCGCCCGTATTTTGTCGAGGGCCAAGTATAGGCCGCGTCGCCTGGGGCTGCGCCTTCGGATCACTGGACACGCAGGTGAGCCGAGATTGCGGCGACAGCCGCGAGCCGGGTACTTGCACAGAGGCGTGTTCCGCGGACGCAAACGCTCACCGCCCCGACGCGTGGCTGTCGCCACACCTTCGGCTCACCCGTGCATGCCCATGCTGGGTCATCGGATCATCGATTCAGGCTGCTTTCATACGTCGCGATGTAATCGTCGACCGTAATGGTATCGAGGTAATCGGCAACCACGTCCATCGCAAAATCTTCGAGCTTCTTGAAGCGAATACAGCTTTTTCCCATGTCCAATTTTTTACCCGTGGCTTTCCAGTCCGCCTGAAACTGCTTGAGCGTTTCCGGGTTCATGTACAACGACATGGCATACAAAGCGCAATGGTTTTTCTGCGAAGCAAGCGACAGAAACGGCAACGGTTCGGCGGGCTTGCAGTGATAGCCGGCGGGGTACTTCGAATGGGGGACGAAGTAACCGATCATGCCGTACTGCATCCCCTCGGTGATCCCTTTGGGACGATGTTTACGGATCATCGCGCGAATGGGCTTGATGATCGCGCGTCGCTCGGGCGACAACGACTGAACGTACTGGGCAACTGTGGTGGCATCGCTTTGCATCCGGACAGCTTAACCGATGATCTCGCGTCGGTTGCTGACGTAGTCCCAGAGCACGAAACGGTCCAAATCCTTGCCGCCGGTCATGAAGACGCGGCCCTGCGTCGATTGAGCCAAACGCTGTGCGAATTGAATGTCTTCGCGGCTTTGGGACCAACTGGGGATCAGAAAAATGTTGATCGTAATCCCGTCCTTTGCACAAAGCTGCGCCTCCCGCATCGTCGCTTCTTCGGTTTGCGGATCGGGCGGATACAGCATGAACAGCTTTGAACCTTCAAAGTGCGCCGTTGGTAAGCCGTCGGTAATCAAAACGACCTGGCGATTGGGCGTGTCGCAACCGGCCAGGTTTTGCCGCGCCATCTGCAAACCATGCTGGATATTGGTGAAGTGCGGGTGGATTTCGTGTTCGGAAACATCCGGATCGGCCATGTCGCACCACAAGCGCACCCAAGGATCGTGAATCGTCACGGGCTTGGGCATCATCTCGATGATTTCGCCGGGTGCTCGCAACTTCGCGAACGTGTACATCTCGATGAACCGGAGAAAGTCGCCGGGGTATTCCGATGTGATCAAACCCTGCAGCGCCAGGGCCATTCGCTTGACGTTGACGTATTGCCCGTCGTACCGCATCGACCCGCTCATGTCCATTACGACGGCGGTGGCACACTTGGGGTGGTTGCGTGTTTTGTGGACGACAATGTCATCGCCCCGTAAGCGAATCGGACGCTCGGCGCCGTGTCGGATCAGTGTATTGATCACCGTTTGGGGTAGATCAATGTTGGCGACGCTATCACCAAATTCATACGATTTGGTTCGCTGCAATTCGACGGCGCCCTCACCGACGACGTCCCCTTCGTGCCGACCGGTACGCGATTCCTGCAGGTCCGCGAAGATTCGCGTCAAAAGGCGTCCTTGGAAGATCTTATAGGCTTTTGGCGTCAATCGGAACGCGCCCGTATCGGGATCACGTTCAAGGCCCTGGCGTTCGGCCTGTTCACGCATCATCGCTTCGACCTGCTGACGCATCTGTTCCAATTTTTGCATGTCGCCCTGTTCGACAAACTCTGCCAAGGCATCCATGTCGATCAGTGCGATTTGGGCATGCTTGGCGGCCTCTTCCAATTGCTTCAGCAATTCATCAATTTTTTCGAGTTCCTCCTTGATCTCCATCGCCTTGGCAACGCTCATCGATTCATTGCCGACAAATTCGTATTTGGTCGCCAATTCCTCGATCTGATGTTTGTCGCTCATCCGCGAAGCGATCCGCATTAATGCGGCGGCCAATTCGGGACTCTCGCGATCGGCGCGATACCACAACTGTTCAATCAGGAACGGTTGTTCGCTATTCACGGCGGCCCGGAACGTCTTTTCCATCGACCCGGGCACGCGCACGTTTTTGGTCGATTGAAAGAATGCCTTGCGTGCCTTCTTTTGAACCGACTTGGCTTCGTAGGTGTTTAGGATTTTGCGTTTACGTTCTTCCAACAGCGCGCGAATGTGATCCAAGCTGGGGCCGAAGCCGGCGATTTGGCTGGGGTCCAAACGAATGGCCTTGGCCAATTCCTCATCGGTCAATTCACGATAACTGCCATACATCATCGCCTGTTCAAAGGCGGACGACACCAAGTCGGGTGGCTCGGCCGTCGGCGGCGGAAACGCGGCTGGATCGTACTTTTGGTACGCGTGAATGATCCCGCCCACGCGGCGAGGACGGCTGGACCCTTGGAAAACGGTGGGATCATTCATGGGTTGGAATGGTTTTTAATGGGTCGGAAGGAGGCGAATCCTTGAAACCTATTCGAATAACCTAGAGAGCCGCGGCTAACGCCAAAGCGGCTAATGGTTTTCGGATGCCGCTTAAGTCTCATATTGGATTTGACCGTGCCGCTGTGAGCGGCTGATTTGATCCATGCTATACAAACCCGCCAACACGAATTCCACGCACGAGGCTCGAATGGCCTCGTGATCACTGGCGTTCACCTCGAAAGCCTTGTCCCACGCCGGGGGCACGCTCTTGAGTCGCTCGGCATAATGCGAACTGGGTAGCCCGTCGCCGACTTCGATGCGAACCCCTTTGCGGAAGATTTCCGCGATGTCGGCCAGACCGTGTTCTTCGACATATTCAGCGAACACGGTTTGAATGGCCGCAGCGACCACCGAATCGAGCACCTGCTGTTCGCTCATTTGGTGCGTCCCCATCAAATCCAATTCAAGCTTGCCCAGGGAACTGGCATACAAATGACCCAAATCGCTGATTCGCGGCACGGCGGGCCGTTCGTTGTGCAAGATGCCGCGTTGCCGCGCCGACGCGATTAAGGTCCGGAAGTTGGCCAACGAAAAACGTGCCGATACGCCGCTGGCCTGGTCAATGAACTTGCTCTTGCGAGCCTGATTGGTGATTTCTTCAATCACCTGATACATGAAATAGGGCACCAATACCGGGTAATCCCCCTCGAGCGAATCGCCCACCTCCTGCTGCAGAATCTCGATGCCCTGGTCACGTTGATCAGGATAGTGCGTTTGGATGATGGTCCCGATGCGATCTTTCAGTTGCGGAATGACCTTGCCGCTACGGTTGTACGTCGACGGGTTGGCCGAAAACAGGATCATCAAATCCAAGTCGAATTGGATGGGGTAGCCGCGAATTTGCACGTCGCGTTCTTCCAAGATATTGAACAGACCGACTTGGACCAAATCATCCAATTCGGGCAGTTCGTTCATGGCGAAGATGCCGCGATGCATGCGAGGAATCAAACCAAACGACAACGCCTCTTCCGCCCCCATGCTGACACCGCCGGTCAGCTTGGCGGGATCGATTTCGCCGATGATGTCAGCGAATTTGGTGCCGGGTGAAAGCCGTTCTGCATACCGCTGATCACGCGACCACCAAGCGATCTTGATATCGTCGGCGTCGTGTTGCTGGACCAAGCGTTTGCCCAGGGCGGTAATCGGCCGCGTTGGGTCTTCATGAATCGGTAAATCGGGATGGTCGATGTAGGGCAACCAGGGGTCAAGGAAACGCACCAACATCCGCATCAAACGACTCTTGGCCTGCCCTTTTTCGCCCAGGAACAGCATGTCGTGTTCGGCCAACAAGGCCAAGTTGATTTCGGGAATGACGGTATCTTCGTAACCAACAATTCCCGGAAACAGTTCCTCGCCGCTGGCCAGCATGCGGATAAAGTTCTCACGCACCTCCTGTTTCACCGAGCGCGATTGCCAGGGGCTCTCTTGCAACTGTCGAAGCGTTTCGATGGCTGGCTTTTGTGCCGAGGACTCGGCGGCGGTTGCGGTCATCATCCGAAAAAGATCGTGGCGTCGGTGGATTTGGCGGGTTCCCGGCAGTGTACCGGTCGGCCTAGTACTTCGTCGCCGATCCAAGTTGATGCCAGCGACGATGCCGGCGACGATGTTTACGACGACGGCTTTCGCGTCACCGGAGCGCCGCCACGAATCGCCTCGGCGTGCAGGATGATCGAGCGCTGTTGATGCGCTTCGGTCAACGATGCGACGGCTTCGGACCAAAGCTTCGCCAAGGCCTCTCGATCCAATTCGACCTGGCCGGATCGCCAAGCCAGTTCCAAGCGGGCGGCTTCCTTGAGTTTGGCATCGGAGAGTGCTGGAAACAGCGGCAGCGCCAACGCCCACTCGCGACGCACGAGGGCCCAGTACCGTGCCAGCTTGGCGGCACCGGCCTGCGTCGGTTCGTCCGAAAGTGGCCGATCGGAACCAAAGCGACGAACCAATTCCGCCTGTGTCGAAGCGTAGCGCTCGGCTTGCAGGTTGAGTTGTTCGAAGGCCGTCGCGTCTTGGGGATCTTTGCTTCGCCGGCGGAGATCGGCCGCAATCTTTGCTGCCGACTTGTGTCGACCGCCCTGATTCAAACGCTCGATCACACCCGGTCCCAAGCGGGCCAATTGGACATCGATGGCGTCATCGTGGTCCCGCGTGATCGCTATCTGAAAGGTCTCATCGAGCGTCTCGACAAAGTCCATTCCGAAAGTTTCGGAGTAAAATCGCAAGCGTTTCCTCACTTGATCGCCCGGCTCGACCCACCAAGCCGCAATGATCGTTTCCCGCATGGCATCACGACGCACCGCCGGGTCGTCATGTCCGGTCAAATCGGCCAATCGCTCGATCAGTCGGCGGGCGGCTTCCACATCGTGCACGCTGCCGGCCAAATTGCGAATCAACGTTTGCTTTTCGCTTCGCTGCAATCGTGCCAAGTCGCGATTCACATCGGACACCGCCGCCGAAAACGGATCGGACAAAAAGCCAGACTCGGAATCGGCCGCCGTCTCGGTGCTCGTCGCACCCGACACAAACGCGTCCGAAGGTGATGCTGCGGCGGCGGATAA